>CAUAIH010000013.1:0-54801 GCA_958429025.1 uncultured Collinsella sp.
GGGCTGACAATTTCGACTGTAATGGACGTTCTTGTTTGACTAGTCGTTTAAGAACACCCAACGACTACATAGCATGAGAGTGGATAATCTCCCGGTTTGAGCCTGCATCCAAGCTTAAAGTGGGAGATTATCCACTCTCATTTCGTTTGTTGATTTCGATGCCTACATTTGTAGGAACAGTTCGTGGAGGCGGGTATCGTCGTCGAGCTCGGGGTGGAAGGTTACGCCGAGTTGGTTGCCCTGACGGGCGGCGACAATACGACCGTCGACTTTCGCTAAGGCCTTGGCGTCGCCGTGGACCTCGACGATGCGGGGCGCGCGGATAAACGTCAGCGGCACTTCACCGTCGATGCCGGCTATTTGCCCCTTGGTTCGAAAGCTGCCGAGCTGCCTGCCGTAGGCATTGCGCTCAACGAGCACATCCATGGTTGCCAAACGCGGCGTGCCCTTATCGTCATGGGCGGCAAGATCGTGAGCCAGTAGAATCAGGCCGGCGCAGGTGCCCAGGACGGGCATGCCTTCAGCGATACGGGCACGAAGCTCCTCGAGCATGCCCAACTCATCAAGCAGCTTCCCCTGAACGGTGGACTCGCCGCCGGGAAGTACCAGACGGTCAAAGTCCTGCTTCAAATCGGCCGCCTGCCTCAGCTCAATACAGTGTGCGCCAAGCCCGGATAGTCTTGCCTCGTGCTCGGCAAAAGCGCCTTGGACCGCCAGCACGGCGACCGTTTGGTCTGCATAATCGCTCATGTGCGATCCTTTCTGCCGGACTAGCGTCCGCGCTCCTCCATGATGATTTCGATCTCGTCGGCGTTGATGCCCACCATGGCCTCGCCCAGGTCCTCCGAAAGCTCGGCGATGAGCTTGGCATCGGTGAAGTTTGCCACGGCCTTGACGATGGCGGCGGCGCGCTTGGCGGGGTCGCCGCTCTTAAAGATGCCCGAGCCGACAAAGACGCCCTCGGCGCCCAGCTGCATCATCAGCGCGGCGTCGGCAGGGGTCGCTACGCCGCCGGCGGCAAAGTTCACAACGGGAAGCTTGCCCGTGGCATGGACCTCGCGCACCAGCTCGACCGGAACCTGCAGTTGCTTGGCTGCCTCAAAGAGCTCATCATCGCGCAGGGCAACAACGTCACGGATCTGCTTTTGGATCTTGCGCATGTGACGCACGGCCTGAACGACGTCGCCCGTACCCGGCTCACCCTTGGTGCGAATCATAGTGGCGCCCTCGGCAACACGGCGCAACGCCTCGCCCAGATCGCGGGCGCCGCAGACAAACGGCACGTCAAACTGGGTCTTGTCGATGTGATAGACGTCATCGGCGGGGGAGAGAACCTCGGACTCATCGATGTAGTCGATCTCGATGGCCTGCAGGACCTGCGCCTCGACGATGTGACCGATGCGGCACTTGGCCATGACGGGGATGGAGACGGCCTCCTGGATGCCCTTGATCATCTTGGGGTCGCTCATGCGCGAGACGCCGCCTGCGGCACGGATGTCGGCCGGGATGCGCTCGAGGGCCATGACGGCGCAGGCGCCTGCCTCCTCGGCGATGCGTGCCTGCTCGGGCGTGGTAACGTCCATGATGACGCCGCCCTTGAGCATCTGCGCGAGCTCGCGATTGAGTTTGACGCGGTCGGCCTTGCTGTTCTGTTCTGCCATGGTTGCTCCCTTGGTTGGCATGTGCATTGCTTGACGGAACATCCTATCGGGGAGCTGGGTATGACAAAATACTCAGTTTTCGAGATAATTACAAGGTCAGACTAATACCAGATTGAATGACTTAATAAGGTCAGGTGATAGGCTCATGCTTGACTACAATTTGGAAAAACGCGGCGAAGCATCGCTCTATGAGTATGTTTACCAGCAAATTCGAGATGATATCGTAGCTGGACGCATTGTGGCGGGGGAGCATTTGCCGTCTAAGCGCGCCTTTGCCAGTCATCTGGGAATCAGTGTTATTACCATCGAGAATGCATATAGCCAGTTACTCGCTGAGGGCTATATTTGCTCAATACCACGTCGTGGCTACTACGCTTGCGAGCTTCCGGATGCACCGGTTTTGGCTTCGGCTGCGGAGGGCATCGACCGAGATGCCGTCTCTGTGGGCCCCAGCGTGCATGATGTCAACGGACAGGTCGAGCGATTCGATGCGCTTTCTCCTTCTGCTTTGGAGGCGGCGCGGCTTTGGCAAAGCGCGCTACGGGCGACGCTGGCATCCGAAGACGAGCGCGAAATCTTTTCGCCCGCACCGGCGCAGGGCACTGCTCGGCTGCGACGCGCAATTGCTCACCATCTGCACGGGACAAGGGGTATGAATGTCGACCCCAACAACATCGTTATCGGTGCGGGCGCCCAGCTGCTCGATACCATGTTGGTTCAGTTGCTTGGCGCGGACAAGGTGTATGCGGTTGAGGATCCGGGCTATTTGCGTCTGACGCGTATCTATCAGGCTATGGGCTGCAAAGTTCGACATATCCCGTTGGATGATGAGGGCGTGGACTTGAGCACTCTGCAGAAAAGCGGGACCGATGTCCTTCACCTGATGCCGTCCCATCAGTATCCGACCGGTCTTGTGACGAGCATTGCGCGTCGCTATGCGCTTCTGAGCTGGGCCGCTGAGCGACCAGGTCGGTATCTCATCGAAGATGACTTTGATTGTGAGTTTCGCCTTGCCGGGAAGCCGATTCCCGCGCTCGCGTCGATTGATGCCGCCCGGTCGGTTATATACACCAACACGTTTTCGAAGAGCCTTTCATCGGCGTTGCGTTTGGCGTACATGGTGTTGCCCGATGAGTTAATGGAGCGGTTTAGGCGCAACCTTGGTTTCTACGCCTCGTCGGTGAGCTCTGTTGATCAGGTCGCTTTGGCGCGTTTGCTGGAATCGGGTGATTACGAGCGACATGTGAACCGCGTGCGCGTTCGTGCTCGCGAGGCGCGTGATGGCCTGATGGCGCTTGTGCGGAAGGTATTTCCGGCAGGAGAGGTCTCGATCGAGCATGCAGACGCGGGCCTTTACAGTATCGTGGTTGCGGAGCGTGGAACGGGCAGAAGCACTTTTGCACGGGCCCTCACGCGCTCGAGCATCCCTTTTATCGATATCGGTGACTGTTTTTGGTGTGCCGATGGCGCATCTGTCCCTGAAAACACAACTCAAATTCTTGTTCAGTATGACGATCTGAGTCCAAAAGTACTAACAACCTTGGAATTGCAGCTAATGGGGGGCACTCTGCAACCTAAGTGAGTAGACTTTTAGCACTTTGGCGACCAGGCAGTTTTGTAGCAAGCTATCTACCTGCGGTTTTGAAAAGCAGGATGACCGGCCTGCTCGGGATGTTCAAAAAAGTCTACTCACTTGCCGCGCAAAGCTTCTACATGAGAAAAAATGGGGTTTTCAACAGGGTTTCGTCCAGCTCTCGGCAAGCTTTTGGCCAGTTGGGGAGGGCTGTTGAAAACTTGGCAGTCCGTTCGGCGCCATTTTTGCTGCGTTCGCGCCAATGCGTGACTGATTGGGTTGAAATTCGTGTTTTCCTGTGCCTATGAAGGATCTACTTTGTGACATATCAGCTTTTAGGTACTGGCGTTTGCCTCCTCAAGTCCGCGCTTTGTGTCCGCCGCTTCCACGACCGGAAGAAGACCGGCAGCGATATGATCTCGCCCGCAACCCGACGGCTGCGGTCGCGCTCGGTTTTCCGTTGTATACATTGGTTCGGACGAGAAACAAACGGACTTGTCCTGCCAGCATTAGGCAGCGGCTGTTTCTTGGTGAGCTCCCCAGGGAATCCGTGCTGGAAACGGAGCATGGGTTTTTGATTACGTCTCCTCTACTGACGGCATTCATCATGTCGCGGCACCTGACGGATCTCCAGCTTCTTTTGGTATTGGCGGAGATGTGTGGCTTGTTTGCGGTGTGCGCTCTGCCGGCGGCACTTGAGGCGGAGCTTTCGCGTGCAATTGATTCGGGCGCGATTTCGACAACGTTCGGTTGGGTGCGCTGCCCGTCCGAGGACGGCACCGCCTCAAATTTATGGCGTCGAGACGCTTTGGTTTTGGGCGGAGACCTTGACCGTTTTTGTTCAGATGTTTGCGGGATGCGTTACGGCAATAGATTTATGGCGGTATCGCAACTCGTTCCATTGGGTGCCGCGTCGCCTTTTGAGGTCGAGGCGTATTTGCTACTTGCACTGCCGCGATCCCTGGGAGGCGAAGGTTTTTGCGACATAGAGCTTAATGTTGAAGTGATGCTAGGCACAAGTGCTCGAGCGATTGTGGGAAAGTCCCGTATATATATCGACCTACTTCTTTCTTCACCGGACGGTAGGCGACAGGTGGCCATTGAATGTCAGGGAAAGGCCTCGCACGGACGCGCAGGGGATGGCTTGCGTGACGCTGACCGCATGACGGCCCTTCAGGCCATGGGCTACGATGTGCTTCTCCTGACACACAGACAGATATCGGATGAGGATAGATTCCGCGCGATCGTTAAGGCCATATGCAGGATGCTCGATGCTGAATATCGTGATAAAAGCTCGGATGAGCAAAGGGCTGAGATATTACTCCGGTCTGAACTATTCATTGACTGGACAAAATTGGGAGTAATCGACGGAAAGATGCCCGTTAGACACAAAACGGCTCAATCGTGGACGGCTGCGGTTCTAAGTGAGTAGACTTTTGGCACTTTGGCGACCAAGCCGTTTTGCAACAAGTCATTTACCTGCGGCTTTATAAAGCAATATGGGTGGTGTGCTCGGCAAGTTCCAAAAAGTCTACTCACTTAGTTTTTGACGAGAAGCCGATGCCGAAGGCGGTCCTATTTCAGGGCGTTAACAAGTTCGTGAGGCACGAAAAAGGCCCGAACCAATACGGTCCGGGCCTCATCGAGCTTGAGGTTATGTCTCAGGCGGTTGGCTTAGCCAAAGTAGCGCTTGAGCAGGCCGGCGAAAGCCTTGCCGTGGCGGGCCTCGTCGCGAGCCATCTCGTGCACGGTGTCGTGGATGGCATCGAGGCCGGCGGCCTTGGCACGCTTGGCAAGATCGGTCTTGCCGGCGGTGGCGCCGTTCTCGGCCTCAACGCGCATCTCGAGGTTCTTCTTGGTGGAGTCGGTCACGACCTCGCCCAGGAGCTCGGCGAACTTGGCGGCATGCTCGGCCTCCTCGTGGGCAGCCTTTTCCCAGTACAGGCCGATCTCGGGATAGCCCTCGCGATGAGCGACGCGAGCCATGGCCAGGTACATACCGACCTCAGAGCACTCGCCCTCAAAGTTGGCGCGCAGGTCGGCAACGATGTCCTCAGAGACACCCTCCATCTTGGCGACGCCCACGACGTGCTCGGCGGCCCACTCGAGCTGGCCCTCCTCCTGCTTCAGGAAACGAGAACCGGGAACGCCGCACTGGGGGCACTTAAAATCCTCGGGCAGCTGGTCGCCGTCGAACTCTTCCACATAACCGCAAACGGGGCAAACAAACTTCATGATTCGATCCTTTCGATCGATGGCGATTGTGCGCTCGTCCGGTCCCGTAAGGGCCCTCTCCGGACGTGCGTCTTGACGAGTTCTATTATCCATAAATGCAACCAAATGTGAAGCCTATTAGGAATGATTTTTAATAAAACAATTTCGAGATATGAAGATGTTGATTGATTAACGATTGGGAGGCCGTCTGCGATCTTTGCTGAGTACAATCGGGCGAGCAAATGTTGACCTATCAACAAATGAAGGAGTTTCCTTTATGCATCTAGCCCGTCGTGCCTGGTGCCGAACATATCAGACGGTTTTTCGCATTGCATTGCCGATCCTGCCCTATACCGAGCCGCGCATTTTGGAGCATGCCGAGGATGTGCCCGCGGTGCTTCAAAAGCGCTCGATCCAGAAGGTCCTTATCGTGACGGATCCCGGCATTGCCCGTCTGGGGCTCACGGCACCGCTCGAAACGGCGCTCGCATCCAGGGGAATTGGCGTTGCGGTCTATGCCAAAACATCAGCGAACCCCACGGTTTCAAACGTGGAGGAAGCGGCGTCCCTGTATCGAGAGAGTGCCTGCCGGGCCATTATCGGCTTTGGCGGAGGATCAGCCATGGACTGCGCCAAGGGCGTGGGCGCACGTATTGCGCAGCCAAACAAGCCCATCAACAAGATGCGCGGCCTGCTGCGGGTTCATCGTCGCCTGCCGCTGCTCATCGCCGTTCCCACTACCGCCGGTACGGGAAGCGAAGTCACGCTTGCGGCGGTAATTACCGATGACGAGACGCACTACAAATACCCCATTAACGACTTTGTGCTCATCCCGCGTTTTGCAGTCCACGACCCCGAGTTTACGTGCGGCTTGCCCGCTTCCATTACGGGGCAGACGGGCATGGACGCCCTGACGCATGCCGTCGAGGCCTTTATCGGGCGAAGCACTACGCCCTATACGCGCAAGATGGCGCGACAGGCGGTGAAGCTCATCCACGACAATTTGCTTGAGGCTTATGAGCATGGCGACAACATGCGTGCGCGTCGCAATATGCTTTCGGCGGCGTATAAGGCGGGCGTTGCGTTTACTCGCTCCTATGTCGGATATGTGCATGCCATCGCGCACAGTCTGGGCGGCAGATACGGAATTCCGCACGGTTTGGCCAACGCGATCATCCTGCCGCATATGCTTCGCGCCTATGGCGAAGCTGCTGCTCCTAAGCTCGCCGATCTTGCTCGCATGGCGGGCATTGCGCCGGCTACCGCGCAGGACAGTCTTGCGGCCGAGGCCTTTATCGATTGGGTCGACCGCATGAACGCCGCCTTGGGCATACCCAAATATGTGACGGGCATTCGCCGCTCCGACATTCCCGAGATGGCGGCGCATGCCGATGCCGAGGCCAATCCCCTGTACCCCGTTCCGCTTCTAATGGACCGCTTGGAGCTCGAGCATATGTACGAAGTCGTTGCAGGTGGTATGTTTGAGAGCGAGAATTAGGAGGGCCCATGAACACCGAGGAAATTGCGCGCATCGTCGGCGATCAGCGCGCCTACTTTAAGACGCACGCTACGTTTGATGTTGATGCTCGACGTCGCGCGCTCGCGAGTTTACGCGATGCGGTGCGGGCCCACGAGGCCGATATCGCCCATGCGCTCAAGACCGATTTGGGGAAGTCGCATGACGAGGCCTATATGTGCGAGATTGGTACGTCGCTTTCCGAGATTCGACATCAGATCGCTCACGTGGCTCGGTGGAGTCGTCCGCGCCTGCGTCCGTGCGATCTCGCTAACGCCGTGAGCGTGTGCAAAACGCAAGCCGTGCCCTATGGCGTCACACTCATCATGGCTCCGTGGAACTACCCGTTTTTGCTAACACTCGAGCCGCTCGCCGGCGCCCTTGCCGCGGGCAATACCGTGGTCATCAAGCCGAGTGCCTATGCTCCGGCATCGAGCGCGGTGCTCAAGCAAATCTGTGAAGAGGCATTTGATCCGTGCCTGGTGACGGTTGTCGAGGGCGGGCGCGCCGAAAACGAAGCGCTGCTCGATGAGTGCTGGGACAAGATCTTCTTTACCGGTAGCGTTTCGGTCGGCAAGCTCGTTATGGAGCGCGCGAGCAAAAACCTCACGCCCGTGACGCTTGAGCTGGGCGGCAAGAGCCCCTGCATCGTGGATGCGACGGCAAATTTGAAGGTCGCGGCACGGCGTATCGCCTTTGGCAAATGGCTCAACGTGGGGCAGACCTGCGTGGCGCCCGACTACCTGCTGGTCGATACGCGCGTGCACGACGAGCTGCTGGGCTTCATCAAGGAAGAGGCCCGCCGTATGTTTGGCGAGCATCCGCTCGATAACGAGGATTACGGGCATATCGTCAATGCTAAGCATTTTGCGCGCGTGCGCGGGCTGATCGATCCCGATAAGGTCGTGCTGGGAGGCACGGCGCGCGAGTCGTCGCTCAAGATTGAGCCGACGATCCTAGACGGCGTGACCCCCGATGACGCCGTGATGCAGGAGGAGATCTTCGGTCCCATCTTGCCGGTGCTGACGTTTGAGAGCCTAGACGAGGCCGAAGCGTTTATTACGGATCGTCCGACGCCGCTGGCCCTGTATATCTTTAGCCAGGATCGCGCAGTTCAGCAGCGCTTTGTGCGTTACGTGCCCTTTGGCGGCGGCTGCGTCAACGACACGATTATGCACTTGGCTACGAGCCATATGGGCTTTGGTGGCATGGGTGCGAGCGGTATGGGGCAGTACCATGGACGCGAGAGCTTCGATACGTTTAGCCACAAGAAGAGCATCGTGAACAAGGCAACGTGGCTGGACGTGCCATTCCGCTATGCTCCTTACGCAAGCTGGAAGCACAAGTTCGTGCGCATGTTTGTGCATTAGAAAAGGGCGCAGGTAATACGAACAAGTGTTCCTATTACCTGCATTTTGCGTTAGACTACTGTTATGGAGCACGGATGGGCCAACTCCCTTTAGAAGGGATTTGGTATGAACGTAAGCGATGTTATTTCGTTATTGGCGTTGTTGATTGCGGCTATCGAACTCGGTCTGTTTATCGGCCGAATGAAATAGCCGCCCCCGCGTAAGCGAAGACGGCCACTTCTCACGATGAAAACGTGTATCGGAGTTGGCAAGACCCGCGGCAACGGGCGCCATCCGTGTTCCTATCTTATCTGCAAGCGTTCTGTCGCGCAAGCGTTGAGGCAAACGATTGAAGGACGCAGACAGGATGTATTTGTGTCCGTACGGGACCGTAGACTTCTCAATAAGGTTACACACCGGTTTATCCGGCCGTTAGAGGAGCTGCTATGTACGAGCCTTCGCGTGTTCTTCTGTCATTTCACATTGCAGGATTTCAGTATGCCGATGGCGCCTTGGTCCTGGGCGATCTTAAAGCGGGCGATAAGCTGACGCTGTGTGCCGAGCGCGATAATCCCCATGACCCTG
Source organism: uncultured Collinsella sp. (assembly GCA_958429025.1). Taxonomy (GTDB): domain Bacteria; phylum Actinomycetota; class Coriobacteriia; order Coriobacteriales; family Coriobacteriaceae; genus Collinsella. The sequence goes on from CAUAIH010000013.1 coordinate 8,899, forward strand.
AGGCGGTTGCGATCTATTACGGCAACACCAAGCTTGGCTATGTTCCGGGAAACGAGGTCGGCCCGCTGTCCTTGATGATGTATTACGGCCACGAGGACGTGTTTGAGGCCCGCGTGCAACAGGTTGCCCCCGAGCGCAGCCCGTGGCACCAGGTGCGCGTTGGCCTCTATGTGGTGGATGCCCGCTAATCGGTAAGGGAGGCTGCCATGCTTGACGACGATGACCTGTTCGATTTAACGGATGATCCGTTTGAGTGGGATATGCTACTCGATGACGATGAGCTGGAGCAGGATCGCAAAAAGCAAAAGGATAAGAACGCCCAGGGCAAAGGTTCGAATAAAAAGGACAAGCGCCGCCGCGGACTGTTCGGCGGGCTCTTTGGCTAACCGTCGCATCGCTGTGTCTGTATACTTAGCACGAGTTGGACGCATTGCGAAATGAGGGCATAGACGATGATGTGGTTTACCGCCGACCTGCACCTGGGCGATACGAATATCTTGCACGACATGGATCGACCGTTTGATTCGGTCGAGGAGATGAATCGCAAGGTCATCGATGCCATCAATGAGTGCGTGGCTGCGGATGACCGCCTCTATATTCTGGGTGACTTTACCTATCGTTTGCCCCCGGCGGAGGCGGTGCGCCTGCGCGAGCGTATCGAATGCCAGAACGTGACGCTCATCCGCGGTAACCATGACGGCGACTGGGAAGATTCTGACGTACCGCAGATTTGGGAAGACGTGCGCGATTACCTGGAGATTGCTCCCGGCTATGCCAAGGGCCATCGTCTGGTTATGAGCCACTACCCCATGCTCAGCTGGAACGGCAAGGCACGTGGCGCCATTATGCTGCACGGACATATCCACAGCAGGGGTGACCGCACCAACGCACGCAACCGCGATCGCGAGCGCCCGATCCTGCGCTATGACGTTGGCCTTGATGCCAACGACTACAGACCCGTAAGCCGTGACCAAATCCTTGACTTCTTTGGACTGTAATTTTCAAACTGTCACTCAAACCACCACAAAGGGGACAGGCACCTTTGTGGTGGTTCTGGCGCCGTTGCCATTATGGCGGCGGCGCCTTTTTTGTCCGTGCGGCGCGGTAGAGTGTAGGCGGTCGAAATTTGCGTCCATCGAGGAGCTGCTATGAACGAGATTAAGTGCCCGCATTGCGGCGAAGTTTTTAAGGTCGATGCGTCCGGCTATGCGGATATTGTCAAGCAAGTACGCGATGCCGAGTTTTCGCGCGACCTGGACGAGCGTGTGAAGGCAGTCCAGCGCGAGGGCGAGCAAGCGCTGGAGCTTGAGCGCTCGCGTTCGACGGCTGCTTTGCAGGAGGCAGAGTCTCAGCGCAACGCTCAGCTTGTCGAGCAGAAGAACACTGCGGATCAGAAACTGGCGCAAGAGGTTGCCAAGCGCGATGCTGAGCTTGCCGAGCTGCGCGCTAAGCTCGAGGGCGCTGCCGCAGAGCGCGAGAGTGCAAGCCAGCGCGCGGCGGTAGAGGCACGAGCCAATGCTCAAAAGGAAAATGCCGAACTCCAGCGTGAGATTGATAGCCTGCGTGCGCAGCTTGGGCGCAAAGATGACGAAGCAAAGCTTGCCGAGTCGGCGGCGCGCAACGCTGCTCAAAACGATTTAGCTGCGCGCGACGCTCAGATTGCTGAGCTGCAGGCCAGGCTCGCCGCGGCGGACAAAGCCCAGGAGATGGCGCTTGCCGCTGCCGCGGCAGAGTCGCAGCGTGAGCTCGATGCCGCTCGCAGCGAGGCCGAGCGCGCGCTTACTGACTATCGCGCGAAGGCGCAGGAGAAGTTTTCCGCCGCAAAGGCTCAGTCCGAGCAAGAGGCCGAGGGCCTGCGTGCCCAGCTGCGCGAGCAGGAACTGATGGCAAAAATGAACCTGTCAGAGGCGGTCGCCGCGGCGGAGCGAGAGCGCGATGAGGCACGTGCCAAACTGACGAGCGAGCTGGCTGTGCGCGATTCTCGCGAGGAACAGGCCAAGGCGGCACACGAGCTCGAGCTTGCGCAGGCCAAGCGTGCGAGCGATGACCTGATTCGCTACAAGGATGAAGAGATCGAGCGCCTTAAGGACATGAAGGTCCGCCTGTCCACCAAGATGGTGGGCGAGTCGCTCGAGCAGCACTGCGAGACCGAGTTTAACCGTCTGCGCATGACGGCGTTTCCTAACGCGTACTTCGAGAAGGATAACGATGCGTCCGAGGGCACCAAGGGCGACTTTATCTTCCGCGAGTGCGACGCAAGCGGTAACGAGGTCATTTCGATTATGTTCGAGATGAAAAACGAGAACGACGAGACCGCGACCAAACATAAAAACGAGGACTTCTTTAAGAAACTCGATCACGATCGTCGCCAGAAAGGCTGTGAGTACGCGGTGCTCTGCACGTTGCTCGAACCCGAGAGCGAGCTTTACAACGCCGGCATCGTGGACGTGAGCTATCGCTACGAGAAGATGTACGTGATTCGCCCACAGTTCTTTATTCCCATGATCACGCTTCTTCGCAACGCCGCCATGGGTTCGCTGCGCTATAAGCAGGAGCTGGCGGAGTACAAACAGCAGAATATCGACGTCACGAACTTCGAAGCCAAGATGGAAAAGTTCAAGAATGATTTCGGTCGCAACTACGAGATCGCGAGCCGAAAGTTCCAAACGGCGATTGATGAGATCGACAAGACGATTAGCCATCTGCAGAAAACCAAGGAGGCGTTGCTGTCCTCCGAGAACAATCTGCGCCTAGCCAACAAGAAGGCCGATGAGCTTACCATTCGTAAGCTCACCTGGGGCAACAAGACCATGAAGGTGGCGTTTGACGAGGCACGCGAGGGTGCGACAGACGCGGGCGATGAACCTGCCGAGGCAGATTCGTATGAGGTCGAGGATGCCGAGTAGGGCATAGCGGATAAGGCAAAACAGGGGCCGCTGGCGATGTTGCCAGCGGCCCCGCTTCGTTTTGCCCATTGTGCTCGGCTAGTCCTCGAGCAGGTCCTCGATAAAGCCGACGCGATAGTTCTTGAAGATGACCTCGCCGCCGTCTTGTGTGGCGTCCAGATCGACATCGCCCATGATGCCAAAGTCGTGGTCGCCATCCTCGTCAGCAAAGATCTGGTGCACGTGCCATACGTGCGCGGTCTTCTCGTCGGATTCGTCGATGGAAAACATCGCGGCGCTGCGGGCATCTCCATCGGTGAGGATTTCCTCGTGCTGCTCGTGGTAAGCGTCGAGTGCTTTTTGCCAGCGGATCTCGCTCATGCCCCAGTCGTCGTCGAGCTCGCCCAGGTCGCGCACGTGTCCGCGGGCGGCAAGGGTTACGCGGCGGAAGAGTGCGTTGCGCACCAACAGCGTGCAGCCGCGACGGTCCGCCACGACCTCGTCGATGCCCTGCGGCGGCGCGGCATCGAGGGCCGCCGGGTTGCCGGCGTTCTCCCACTCGTCCACCAGGCTCGAGTCGACCGAGCGCACCACAAAGCCGAGCCACGAAATGATGTCGCGCAAGCGCTCATCGCGCTTCTCAATGGGCACGGTGCGATCGAGGGAGCGGTAGGCCTCGGCTAGGTAGCGCAGCAGAATGCCTTCGGAGCGGGCGATACCGAGCTTTTGAATATAGCCCTTAAAATCGCTTGCGCTCTCCAGCATGTCGCGCAGGACGCTCTTGGGCGAGAGCTGGTAGTCGTTGGCCCAAGGAACCTCCTGACAGTACTTGTCAAAGGCGGCGTCCAGCAAGTCCTCGAGCGGCTTTTCGTATGTGACGTCTTGGATGCGCTCCAAGCGCTCCTCATACTCGATGCCGTCGGCCTTCATCTCGGCCATAGCGCGATCGCGTGCGGCACGCTCCTGTGCGCGCAGCACCTGTTTGGGATCCTCGAGCGTTGCCTCGACCATCGAGATCAGATCCATGGTATAGGTCTCACTCTCGGGATCGAGCAGCTCCAACGCGGCAAGCAAAAACGGCGAGAGCGGCTGGTCGAGCGCAAAGTCCTCGGGCAGATCGACCGTCAGCGCATAGTCGATGTCTGGTGCGGCGTCAGTCGGGGCATCGGGTGCGGGCGGCACTTCGGTGCGAACGACGACGCCGGAATCGATGAGCGTGGCGAAGATTTCGTCGGCGCGAACCTCGAGCTTGGCCTTTTCCTCGGGGGTCTGCAAGCTCGTCTCGATGAGGTCGTGCACGCGGGCTCGGGCATCGCCGCCCTGCTCGACCACGCTAATCACCATGGAGTGTGTGATGCGAAGGCGTGGCTTGAGCGTTTCAGGCTGCGTCTCGATCAGGCGCTCAAAGGTCTGCTTGTTCCAGGTGACAAAGCCCTCGGGGGCCTTCTTCTTTTTAATCTTGCGGAGCTTCTTGGGGTCGTCGCCCGCCTTGGCCATGAGCTTGGCGTTCTCGATCTCGTGCTCCGGGGCCTCGGCGATGACCATGCCCTCGGTATCGAAGCCCGAGCGGCCGGCGCGACCAGCAATCTGATGGAACTCGCGGGCGCGCAGACGACGCATCTTGTAGCCATCGAACTTGGTGAGCGCGGTGAGCACCACGGTATGGATGGGTACGTTGATGCCGACGCCAAGCGTATCGGTACCGCAGATGACGGGCAGCAGGCCCTGCTGCGCCAAGCGCTCGACCAGCAGGCGATAGCGCGGCAACATGCCAGCATGGTGCACGCCGACGCCGCAGCCGAGCAAGCGCTTGAGGATCTTGCCAAAGGCCGTGGAGAAGCTCGTTCCCTTTGCCGCTTCCTTGATGGCCCCACGCTGCTCCTTGCTGGCGATGCCAAAATTGGCGAGCGACTGCGCAGTCGCAAGGGCGGCATCCTGGCTAAAGTGCACGATATAGAGCGGGGCCTCGCCGCGGCGCATGGCGAGCTCGACCGTGCCCTCGAGGGAGGTCGTCACATAGTCGTAGCTCAGCGGAACAGGACGCGGGGCGTCGACAACCAAGTCGCAAGCAGCACCGGTGTGCTCCTCGAGTGAGGCGGCGATGGCAGTGACATCGCCGAGCGTGGCGCTCATGAGCATGAATTGCGTGTGGGGCAGGGTGAGCAGCGGCACCTGCCAGGCCCAACCGCGGTCGGGGTCGGCAAAGTAGTGGAACTCGTCCATGGCTACGCAGCCCACGTCGGCATCTTCGCCCTCGCGCAGTGCGTCGTTGGCAAGGATCTCTGCCGTGCAGCAGATGACGGGCGCCTTGGTGTTGATATGCGTGTCGCCGGTGATCATACCGACGTTATCGCGGCCGAGCACCTGTACCAGATCGAAGAACTTTTCGCTGACCAGGGCCTTGATAGGGGCCGTGTAATAGCAACGCTTGCCCTGCGCCATGCCCATAAAGAGCATGCCCAGCGCGACGAGCGATTTACCCGATCCGGTCGGTGTTCCCAAAATGACGTGATCGCCGGCGGCCAGGTCCATGAGGGCCTCTTCTTGGTGGTCCCACAGCTCAATACCGCGATCGCTCGTCCATTCAAAGAAGCGTTCGAAGGCTTGATCGGGCGTGAGCCACGGTTCGGGCTCGCTGCCGTCCTCGGGCTCCCACCAGGTGGGGGAGAGCGCGCCGAGCGAGCCAAACTCGGCTTCGGTTCCCGTGCCGCCCGAGAATGAGCTGGCGGCGCCGGCGCCGGAGACGGTGCTGGCGGCGGTATCTGTCGTGGTCTGTGCCATGTGGTTGCTTTCTCTCGCGATTGTCCGCCAACTATTATGGCGTAGCGGCGCATCGATGCGTTTGCAGGCAAGAAAATGCAGGAAATGGGCGTTCTGCCCGGCCGTTTGGTGCAGTTGCCAGCTAAGTGAGTAGACTTTTTGCGATGTCGCGAGCACATGGATTTTGCACAAGGGTTCTATCTGCGGTTTTAGTTATGCGGGTTGTGCTTGGCTATTGCAAAAAAGTCTACTCACTTAGGTTTGAGGGTTGTTTGCTGGCGCCTATTCGCGCTTATTTGCTGACGCCGCGACCATCAGAAGCCCCTAGGACTCTTGCGGCAGGCGCTTCTTGCCCTTGCGGGCACGGTTTCTGAAGTTCTCGACGGCCTCTTCCATGCCGAGAGGCACGTAGGTGAGCTCATCGAGGTTTTCGGGCAGGTAGCAGGCAAGGCTTTGCTTCTGCGCGCGGCCCGCCGCGAGCTGCTCTTCGATGGGTTCCGCGCCGGGCGTAGCGCAAATGCCATAGACGGCGGCGCCCATCTCGCGCGTGCGGCATTCATATTCGGTCTCGGGATGCTCGGGATGGTCGCGGCGGACGTCGTCACTTACCCAAAGCGTATCGTAGCCGGCTGCGGCAAACTGTCCCAGGGCGTAATCGCGCAACGGTTTGCTGTCGGTTCGCAGCGTTACGGTGGCGCCGGCTGCAAAGAGCGGGCGATAGAGCATCAGATGGTCGACATGGACGAGGCGCTTTTTGGCGTACTTGGCCTTGGGCTGCGGCGTGGGAAAGTTGATGGTGATGGCATCGAGCTCGCCTGTGGCAAATAGCTGCGGCAGCGATGCGGCGCCTCGAGGCAGAACGAGTGCGTTGGTCAGTTCATGCTCGCAGATTTTCTGTGCGGCATAGGCGATGCAGATGGGCTCTTGGTCCATACCGATAAAGAGGGTGTCGGGCTCGCGGCGAGCGCGCTCAACCAGATAGGTGCCTTTGCCGCAGCCCAGATCCAGATGAAGGCGGGTGAACGAGACGCTGCCAACTGGCGCGCAAGCCGCGCGCCAATCTCCGACATAGGCCTCGGGGTTCGTCTCAATCGCATCGGCGTAGCGCTCTAGGCGCTCCTCGAGCACAAAGTTCTTAGGCGTGCGAACGTGGACGGCTCCCATGAGGCTCCTTGGTCATAAGTAGGGAACGCATGGCTGCGCGTTCCGTCAATGGGTTGAAAAGGGGTGGGCATAGTTTGCCCGAAAGATGTGGTGCGGCTCGGCGACGAGTTGTCGATGCCTACAGGCGCTTGAGGATCACATAGCGGTTGAGCTCGCCGCTGCGACCGTCGGCATGGAAGCGCTCAAGCTCGCGCACGGGAACCTCGCCGCTCTTGTAGAACGTACGGACGCCGCGCACCAGGTCGGTGATCTGCTGATCGTCAAAGTGATGGCAATAGCGGTAGGCGTGGCGGTCGTTTTGCCAGCCAATGAGGTGGTCGCCGGCTTCAAACTGGGCGGAATCGTAACCCTCAAACGGCGGGGTGAGCTCGGCGCGGGCTTCGGCGCGAACAGCCTTGCGCGCCATGCGCTCGTCGTTCATAAACTCCCAAAAGCTGATGGCGATGATGCCGCCCGGGCGCGTCTGGCGCACCAGGGCGTCGAGCACGCGTACACGGTACTCGCACGACGGCACATGGTGCATAAAGCCAAAGCAGACCGAGATGTCGGCGAGCGGGGCGTCGAAAAGCACGTCGGGCGTCTCGGCGGGGTTGAGCTTCATAAGGGCGTCGAGCACGTCGAGTTCCTGGAAGTGCAGGTTGGGAATGCGCAGCGCGTGGCCATGTGCATCGATGGCCAGGTCTTGGCACGAGTCGACACCATAGAACTCAAACGGGCAGCTGGCATCTGCCGAGGGGTTTGCGCCATCGACGCCCTTGGCGGCAAGTGCGCCGCCGGCGGCAAAGTTCTCGAATCGCATATTGCCACAGGCAAGATCGAAGACGCGGACGGGATGCTCGATCGTGGCGACGTCGAGCTGTTCGAGCGCGATATCCATGGTGCGTACCCAGCCGGGCCACGGGGCCTGGCGCGTATCGGAAAAGGAAGCGGAGTGCTCGCGATAGAACGTGTTGTTGAGCTGGATGAGCGATGAGGCGAAATCGCGGTTCACGGCGCGGAACTCCCTCCGTTGGCGGTGCGGAATAAACAGTACGACCATACTACCGTTAACGCCGCAACGGGGACAACCAAGCTACGGGTCATTGCTTTGTTTGGACACATTTCCGCAGCTCATATGCGCCCGCAACCGCCGGTTGTCAAAAATCTCACTAGAATAGGTGGCATGCTTTTGGCGGTGGCGGATAGATTTTTAACTGTGCAAGGCGCCTTAAGAACAAAAGCGGTCCGGCGGTACGGCTGGCATCACATAGGAGGAACCATGAATGTAGAAACTGCGCAGCGGCTCGCCGACCTTCGCCGCAGCAAAGGCTTTAGTCAAGAAGGGCTGGCACGAAAGCTGGGACTGTCGCGCCAGGCGGTCAGTAAATGGGAGCGCGCGGAGAGCTCGCCCGATACCGAGAACCTGATCTCGCTCGCCAAACTCTATGGTGTGAGCCTGGACGAGCTGCTCAATCCGAGCGACGAGATCGAGGACGATATCGAGTTTGAGAACGAGGACCGCGCTCGTCAGCGCGAGGCCGAGGCGGCAGAGCGCGCACGCACCCATGAGGCGGCGGCACGAGCTACCGAGGCGGCAACACAGGCGAGTGACGCCGCCGCCAAGGCGGCGCAAGCGGCAAGCTGGAGTGCACAGGCCGCTAATGCCGCTACGGCGCAGGCGACGAGTGGCACCGCGGTTGGCTCGACTCCGGTGAAGGGCCCGTTCCAGTCGTTCCCGTATTGGGCCGTGTGCTGGCTACTGTTCTTTTTGCTGATGTTCCTGTTTGGTGCCGGCCCCTTTGCCGCACTGATCTTCTTTACGATTCCCATCTATCACTGGGTGGCGCGTGCGCTCGATGGTGATTGGGCACGCGGGGATATTCAGGTTGGTCCGGCGCCGGCGGCGGTCAGGGCCCAGGGGAAGGATACTTCTGCGGAACCTGATGCTGACGTGGCTACCGCGGCCACCGCTGAGCCATGTGCCAAAGAAGGTGACGAATGATGAAGCTTTCGCATGAATCCAAGCTGCGCCTGGGCGTCGGCATCGGAGCGTTTGTACTGATTATCGGGCTTGTTTTTGGCGTTTCGCGGACTTTGATTCATTTTGATGGCCCGTGGGATCTCGACGATGTTATACCCGGCTTGTCCGGTATGGACGATGTGGTTGATGACGACGATTTTATGAACGATGGCGGTAACTATTCCGCTCGGCCTCAGCAGCTTTCGTGTACGACCTTTGATGCCGATGAGTTTCGCTACCTCGATTTCGATATCGATGCGGCTACGGTGGACGTCAAGGTTATTGATGGTAACAAGGCTCGCGTTATCGAGCGGGGACGCGTTGCCAATGGTATGGATGCCTCCAAGGCCGCGACGCAGAACATCGCATCCGTCGAGGACTCGACGCTCAAGGTTTCCCAGTTTGGAAGTGATGACGGTAAGGCAATCGATCGCTCAGTTACGGTCGAGCTGCCGCGCCGTGTTGCCGAACATCTGAAGGGAGTCAACGCGCACGTGGGCTCGGGTGATCTGCAGATTGCCGGTGTCACCTGTGATGGTTTCGACCTTTTCCTGGGTGCGGGAGATGTAGAGTTTGCGGGCAGCGTGACTGATGCGCTCAGTGCTGAGGTCGGTTCGGGCGATGTGACGTTCGAGCTCTACCAGGCCCCCGCGAAGTCGATGGACGTAAGCGTGGACTCGGGCGATGTGGAGATGACGGTTCCGAACTCTACGGGCTTTAAGGCGAGCCTCACCGTGGGCAGCGGTGACTTCGAGAGCGATTTCCTTCCGCTTGGCTACGATGGCGAGACCATATTGAATCTTGAATTCGACAACGGCGATAAGTCTGCTACGTATCGTTTCGAGGTCGGTTCGGGCGACATGTCGTTTGATCCGGAGTGACATGCGGTTTTCGGAGATCGGTACATATAGGCATGCTCTTTGATGAAGGCGCCGAAGCCGAGATCGGCTCCGGCGCCTTTGCCTTTACAATGGGGACATGGAACAGATTATCTTGAACATACTCGAGGCCCTGCGTCGCGGCGAGACCGTGGACGACAAAGCGCTCGTCAAACTGATACATGCCGAGGCGCGCCGTGAGGGTGCCGACAAACGCGATTTGGCCAAGCGCCGTCTGCTGCCGTTCTACCAGCGGGTTAAACGTGAGGAGCCGGTTCGGTGGGCTGCGTGGAATGTCGATTCCGATCTGGAGCGTCAACTGCTGCAGGTCCTGCGTATGAAGCCGCGCCGAACGGCCTCGGGCGTGGCGACCATTACCGTCATTACCAAGCCTTGGCCATGCTCGGGCGATTGCCTGTTTTGCCCCAACGATCTGCGCATGCCCAAGAGCTATCTGCACGCCGAGCCGGCATGCGCCCGTGCGGAGCAAAATTGCTTTGACCCGTATCTGCAGGTGAGCGCTCGCCTGACCGCGCTTTCGCAGATGGGGCATGCGACCGATAAGATCGAGCTCATTGTGCTTGGCGGTACCTGGAGCGACTATCCGGAAGGCTATCAGACATGGTTTATGTCGGAGCTTTTCCGTGCACTCAATGACGATGCCGTCGCCGGCGTGGCGGCCAACCCCATGTTGGCACGTCCGGGCATCAGCCGTGCCGAGGCGGGGCGTCTGCTCGATGACGCTCCCGCCGATGCCCTGCCGCCTGTGGTAGCGGAGCGCCGTGAGCGCTATCGGGCCGCCGGCATTGCGACAGACGAGGTCGAGCTTGCTGCCGGCGTTGCCGACGAGCAGGGGCGTGTGGATGCTGCCGTGGGCGGCTATAACCGTGCGGTGCGTCGTCTGTACGGTCCCGGTACGCCGTGGGGCGAGGTCACTGAGTGGCAGACGGCAACGATGGAGGAGCTTGAGCGTCAGCAGCGCATCAACGAGACGGCGAAGCATCGCGTGGTGGGGCTCGTTATCGAGACGCGCCCCGATGCCGTAACGCCGCAGGCGCTTACGCTCATCCGCCGCCTGGGCTGCACCAAGATCCAGATGGGTATTCAGAGTCTCGACCATCATTTGCTCGATATCAACGAGCGTCGTATTTCGGTGGCTCAGATCGAGCGGGCGTTTTCGCTTGCGCGTCTGTTTGGCTTTAAGATCCAAGCGCATTTTATGCTCAACTTGCTGGGCGCCACGCCCGAGGGGGACAAGCGCGACTACGAGCGCTTTATGACCGAGGGGGCCTTTATGCCCGACGAGGTCAAGGTCTACCCGTGCGCGCTCATCGAGGGCTCGCGTCTGGTGGGCCGCTATGAGCGCGGCGAGTGGCGCCCCTATACCGAGGAAGAACTGCTCGATGTGCTGGCCGACGACATCGTGGTGACGCCGGCGTTCTGCCGCATCAGCCGCATGATCCGCGACTTTAGCTCCGACGACATCATGGTGGGCAACAAGAAGCCCAACCTGCGTCAGCTCGTTGAGAACCGCCTGGCTGCTCGGGGTGACGGTGCGACGGTGCGCGAGATTCGCTATCGCGAGATCAGTACCGCGGGTGCCGACCTGGATGAACTGTCTCTTGATGAGGTCGCTTACGAGACGCCGGTGACGCGTGAACGCTTTTTGCAGTGGGTGACGCCCGAAGGCAAGATCGCCGGCTTTTTGCGTCTGTCGCTGCCCGTTCGCGCTTTTGTTGCCGCACATGCGGACGAGTTGCCGACGATGCCGGACGAGGCGATGATTCGCGAGGTGCACGTGTATGGCATGGCGGCGCGCGTGGGGGATCAAGGCCAGGCAGCCCAGCACCATGGATTGGGACGGTCGCTGGTGGAGCGTGCGTGCCATATTGCTCGGGACGCGGGCTATGCGCGCATCAACGTGATCAGCGCGATTGGTACGCGCGAGTACTATCGCCATCTTGGATTTTATGACTATGGCCTTTATCTGCAAAAGGAGCTCTAGATGAACAAGCCGAGTGTTTCTGCCGGCGTCGTTGCCGGCGTTGCTCTGGGGGCCGCGGCGCTTGGTGCGGCCGCCGTCGCTGTTCGTGCTGCCTGTCTGCAGGTTGCGCGAACCCGCAATGGGTTGGCGCGTGTGAAGCGCGTGCACGACGAGGGCGGCGACGAAGTCCGCGTATTGGTACAAGGCGGCGTCTACCAAAGTGCAAGCTACGTTGGCGAGCGTTGGGCGGAGCCCGTCTTTACGTACTATCGTTCGTTTGACGACGTGTTTGAGGCCGAGGATGCGATGCGCGACGCTTACGGTCACGGTATCGACCGCATGCTTATGCTGGGCGGCGGCGGGTTTGCCTATCCCAAGTTCGCGCTGATGTCGCACGAGGACTTGTGCATGGACGTTATCGAGTATGACGGAGAGATTACGCGCCTAGCGCGCCGCTGGTTCTACCTGGACGAGCTGGAGCGTGCGGTGGGCGACCGCTTGCGGGTGATTACCGCTGAGGCTCGCTCGTATTTGGGTGTGACGAGCGTGGGCCATCGTCGCTACGACGTGGTCGTGAGCGATTGCTTTGGCGGTGTCGAGCCCGTACGCGAGCTGGCGACGGTTGAGGCGTTGCGTTTGGTGCGAGGCAGCCTGAACCCCGGGGGTATCTACGTTGCCAATATCGTGAGCGCAAACGAGGGGAGCGACGTAACGTTCCTGCGCGATTGCGCCGCCACGGCGCTTGAGGTGTTCGCCCACGCCTGGGTGGTCCCATGTGGCGATGCAGAGTTCGGCGGCGAGGAGAATTATCTGCTCATCGCCAGCGACGGCGACTACGCCTTTGCCGAAGCTGTGCCCTTCGACACCGACTTCCTCGGCACCGTCCTTCACGACAAGTAAGTCTCCCCGTCCCAAAAAGGACTGGTCTTAGGCGTGGTCGCGCCAGCTGAGGACGCGCTGCTTCATGCCCTCGATGTCGAGCACGCCTTCGGCGAAGCCTTTGCGCACGAGCTCTTCGGGAACAAACTCGTCGTAGCGGTCAAAATAAGGCACCTCGCCGGGATAGACGAGCTCGATGGGATCGAAGTCCTTCTCGGCCTCGGCGGCGAGCACCTCAAAGAACGTCTCCTCATCGGCCTTCATCTTAAACTGCATAAAGTACGGGCGTGATGGGTCGAGTCCGCGAAGGCCCAGCTCAGCGGCACATTTAATCTTGAGCATGCGCTCGAGCGCCAAAAAGGCGTAGCTGCCCAGCCAGGGGAAGAGCACCCAGGTATCGCCGCCCAGGTTGATGAGCGGCTTAGTTCCCGCGCCCGAAAGCTTGGCCGTATGACGAGCCTGCGCTAAGCGGGCCCGTGCGTTACCCATGAGGTACGGATATGTCGCGTGCTCGTTGAGCGCCTTGCGCATGCGCTCGAGTACGTGTGTATTGATGTCGCCGGGGCAGTCGCCAAAGTAGGCCGGCACCCGGCCCTTGACCTGCGTGGCAAAGACAGTGTGGCGCTTCCAGTCCACTTCCTCGACAATCCAGCAGTGTCCGGCGATGGCGATGCGCTCACCGGGCGGGGGCGGATTAACAATCGTGCCCAGCTCGGCCGATTCGCTCCGGACGGTAAACTCCTCGTTTTCCTGGAACACGGCGTAGAACTTAAAGTTGTTGATGACGCGCTCGCCCGCGAGACCCACGATGAGCCCGCCACCTTCGGTGACCTGGATATGGTCGATCTTAATGAGGTGACGTAGCAGCACACGGTAATCGTCTGCCGAGATACGGTGGAAATAGCTGAGCGTGAGCACGCGCTGGGCAAGTTCGGCCGGCGTGAGCTCGCCGGTGCTGGCGAGGGTCGACATAGTCTGGTGATAGAGCAGGCTGTAGGGGAGTCGATCGAGCTCGGGCGGCTCGACCCACTTTTCCTCGCGATAGAGTTGTACGAGCGCGATACCCTGCAGGAGCTTCCAGGGAATGGTTTCGGGCATCATCGTGCGCGGCTCGGGTTCTTCCTCGCGCATGACAAACCACATCTCGGGCGGAAGGTCGCGGCGTCCCGTGCGCCCCATGCGCTGCAAAAAGGAGCTGACGGTAAACGGCGCGTCAATCTGGAAGGCGCGCTCCAGGCGGCCGATATCGATACCGAGCTCCAGCGTAGAGGTGGTGACGGTTGTCTGCGCCTGCTCCTCGTCGCGCATGAGCTCCTCGACCGTCTCGCGCAGCGATACCGAAAGGTTGCCGTGATGGATTAGAAAGCGGTCGGGCTCGTGTCGACTTTCGCAGTAGCTGCGCAGCATGGAGCACACGGCCTCTGCCTCCTCGCGCGAGTTGGCAAAGACCAGGCACTTGCGGCCGCGCGTATGCTCAAAGATATAGCCCATACCGGGGTCGGCGTTGTCGGGCGCCGTGTCGGTGGGGTTGAGAAGCGCCTGCTCGGTCGCTCGTGGGATGTCGACTTCGCCCTCGGGGGCCGAGGAAGTGCGACGGTCCTTGGGTGCGGCCTTGCCCCGTGCCCGCTCACGACGTTGACGGCGCTCCTCTTGTGTGAGCTGCCCGCTGTGACGCATGTCTTGGGCGCCGGCGGGCAGTGCCGTGGGCGCCACCGCCTCGATGCGCTCGCATGCGAGCACTTCGGCTTCCTGCGGACCTGTGCCTACGAATCCCCGCTGCTGTGCCTGGGGACCCGAGTTGTAGAAGTGCTCCATGGAGATACGCCACACGCGACGCGGTTCCTCAAAACGGGGGATAACGCAGTCGCGTCCCGTTCCCTGCGAGAGAAAGGCACCCGTGCGCTCGGGGTCGCCGACGGTGGCCGAAAGGCCAATGCGGCGGGGCTGCACGCCTGCCATGCGCGAGAGGCGCTCGATAAGACAGAGCGTCTGCCCGCCGCGGTCGCCGCGCATGAGCGAATGAACCTCGTCGATGACGACGTAGCGCAGGTCGCAAAACATGCGGGGGATCGCCATGTGCTTATGGATCAGGAGCGCCTCGAGCGATTCGGGCGTAATCTGAAGGATACCGCTCGGCTTTTTGATGAGCTTAGCCTTGTGTGACTGCGAGACATCGCCATGCCAGTGCCAGACGGGGATATCGGCTTCTTCGCACAGGTCGTTGAGGCGGACGAATTGGTCGTTGATGAGCGCCTTGAGGGGGCCAATGTAGAGGGCGCCCACGCTTGCGGGCGGGTTCTCCCAAAACTCGGTCAGGATGGGAAAAAAGGCTGCCTCGGTTTTGCCGGAAGCCGTGGATGCCGTCAGGAGCACATTGTCCTGCGAGTTAAAGATGGCATCTGCCGCCGCAACCTGGATAGAGCGCAGGCTCTCCCAATCGTGGGAGTAGATGAAGTCTTGGATAAACGGGGCGTAGCGGTCAAAGGCGTTCACGGGGCCTCCTTTCAAAAACGAATCTCTCAACGCGGTGGGCAGTGGCTTGCTGCATTACTGCCTCGACGTTTGCCCAGATAAAACCTGCCAAAATAAACCTGTCCCTTTTTGGCAGGTTAGATGGTGAATTCGGCGAAGTTACGGTCGCCGTCTGCGGTGCCGGTGTCGCCTGTTGCGGCTGCCGGCGCCAGCGCGTCGCCACCAACGCTTTGCAGCAGCTCCGCCACATTTGCATCGGGGTTCTGACACAGGATATCGAGCAGTTCGATAAAGTCACGAATGACTTCACGCGGCGTCAGATGCGTGTCGGCTCCCACACGACCGAACTCGATCTTGAGGAAGTCCACCAAGTCGTTCTCGGTAAGCGTGGGCGTCCAGCCAAAGTAGCCGGCGTGAATTTGCATGAGTTTTTCGATCAGCACCAGCAACTCCTCATAGGTGAGTGGCTGCAGGCGGATGATGGGCGCGAGCATGTCCTTAAGGTCCTCGCGCGCAAAGCGGCCCTGAGCGAGTCGGCTGCGCAGGGCCTCGTAGGAGAACACGCCTCGGCGGCGGTCTTCGATAGAGGTTGGAGTGCCGCCCATGATCATGCCCAGGTACTGCGCCTTGCCCTGGAGCGTGTCGTTGTACATAGTCAGGATCTTCTCGTAGTTGTATTGGCGCGTGATCGCGTTGGGAATCTTGTACAGATTCACGAGTTCGTCGATGAGCACCAGCATGCCCTTGTATCCGCTGCAGACCAAAAAGCGTGCAATGAGCTTAACGTAGTCGTACCAGTCGTCATCGCTGATGATGGTCGAGGAGTCCAGCTCAGCGCGTGCCTCGCTCTTGGTGCGGTACTCGCCGCGAATCCATTTGGTCACGCGACTCATAGCTTCTTCGTCGCCCTCCGAGACAGCCATGCGATAGCGGCGGAGCATGCGGGCGAAGTCGAAGCCGTGGACCATTTCCTCGAGCGGCGCCAGTTGGGCATTGACGGCAGACTCGTCGGCATCGGCACACGAGGCGACCCAGCGATCGAGGATTAGGTTGAGTGCACCGCCCTCGGGGCGCGTCTTGGTCGATATATTGCGGATGAGCTCGCGGTAGGTGGCAAGGCCCTGTCCCTGACCGCCCTGCAGACGGCGCTCGGGCGACAGGTCGGCATCAGCGACGACGAATCCCTCGCCCATGGCGTGCGTGCGGATGGTCTGGAGCAAAAAGCTCTTGCCGGCGCCGTAGCGACCGACTAAAAAACGGAAGCTTGCGCCGCCATCGGCGATGAGACTCAGATCGGTAAGCAGGGCGCGGATCTCGACCTCGCGCCCTACGGTGATGTAAGGAAGGCCGATGCGCGGGACCACGCCGCCCTTGAGCGAGTTAAGGATAACGGCGGCGACGCGTTTGGGTACACGGGGCGCTGCGGATGCGGTATCACTCATGGTCTAGGTATCCTCTCACGTCTGCTTTGTAGTCCTCGATAATCTGTGGCCCTGCCGCGCTAAATTCAATTACGGTGTCACCCACCAGGTCAAAGAGCGCCTCGTTGATGCTATCGACGAGCATGTCCTCGCTCTGTCCCGAGTGCGCCACTGCCGATGTCGCTTGCGCTGCGTTTTGCTCGAGCAGTGCGCGAAGGAAGGCATCTGCGGCGGGCGCGAGTTCGTTTGTGGCTTCAGCGGGCGCAGCAGCTGCGAACGCGGGCGTCGGCGCGAGAAGCGGTGCCACGACACCAAACTGTTCGGTGGATATGGTCGGCTCGTCGGTCAAGTCCTGCCGAATGGGTGTCACGACCGCCTCGACAATCGCGTCGGTTACGGGCTCGGCTTCCGGTTGCCCTGAGTCCGCTGCCTCGGCTTCTGCGGACGCGCCGTCCTCGCGTTCCTCGTCGATCAAAAGCGCTTCGCGCGTTTGCGCAGCGGCGCTCCGAATGTGCCCCAGCTGACTCAGATCGATATCGATCTTGACGGGCTGGTGTGCGGCGTCCCACGAAAGCCATGCCACAATCTCGTCATCGATAATCTTGGCCAGATATTTGGGGACCTTTTCTTCCTTAAGGGGATGGGCGGGGTCCAGCGCCAGGCGCAGGCGTTGGTCGCAGGCGCGCATCATTTCACCGAGCTTGCTGCTCTTTTGCCTACTACCGTGGATACGCATGCATTCCCAAAAGCCGTTTTGGCAACGGTAGATATGGATGGGATTCAAGCGGTATTCGCAGTCTTCGTGGCGATTGGGCGCAAAGAACACGGCCGAGGCAAACATGGTATAGGGCATGGCCGTCTCCTCCCCAAACAAGCTCGCCACGATACCGGTCTTTCGGTGCGTGTCATAGTAGCGCGCCATACGGACATACACGGCGCATGCCACGTGGCGCAGGTCGCGATGGTGGCTGCGATCGAGTCTTGAGTTATTGAGGTTATACGTGGAGAGGGCGTTGATAGCGGCCATGAGTCGCTCCTCGCGAGCCTCGTCGGGCGGAAGGGGGAGGATCGGCTCGAAGTTTTTGCGACGCTTGGGGGCCTGCCCGGACGGCGCCGGTGCAGGCACAAGGTCTCGAGCCGCGCGCCGCAGCTCGATGAGGGCGTTATCGAACATGACGGTTTTAGAGTCGCGAAGCAGCTTGGGGTCGAGTTCGTGGAAAACGGCGTAATCCTGCAACCACACGCGTGCAAACCGATCGATGCCGGGCTCGAAGGCGCGATAGGCATCCCAAAAGGCCTTGATTTTGTTGAATCCATCGAGTGGATTGTCCACGCCAATGCCGCAGATCAGTTCATAGAGATACAGGAAGGCAAAGGACGTAGACGTTTCTTCGACGGTTCCGCGGCGCACTTGGGCACGCCAGGTAAAGTAGCCGCGCAACTGCCGGTCGCTCATGGCGTTGTAGGTGGGAAAGTACGACTTAAAGGTGCCGTTGTAGGGACAGTCGTCCTCAAAGTCGGCCATCAGCAAGCCTTGGCGGTAGAAAAGCTCGGCCTCCGATAGCCAGCGGCCCGCGCCGCCCTTGGGGTCATCCTGCCAGCGCGATATCTCGCGCATCTTGCGGTATTGGTCGGGGAGGAAATTCTGCATCTGTCGGCCGGTTTTGAGAATCGGCTCGTCTGCGTAGATTTCGTTTGAGAAGCGGGCGGACTGATGGGTCCGGGCCTCGGCCATAATGCGCTCGATGAGCATCTTGATGTCCTGGTCGGCCACCGCTTCTCCTCTCCTAACGCAGCTTCGGTGACCTCATATCATAGCACAGCATCAAACAGGTGTTCGAGATACTGCTGCGTTGATAGATTTAGAACAGGAGGGCGTAGATGACGGCGATGACGACGGAGGGGAGCATATTGGCCGTGCGGAAGATCTGAGGACGGATGAGGTTGACGCCGACGCAGAAGATGAGCATGGAGCCTACGAGCGAAAGGCTGTCGAGGGCTGTCGTAGTCATGATGGGGGAGAGTGCGCCGGCAAACAGCGTGATCGTCCCCTGGAACACGGCGACGGGCAGGGCGGAGAAAATGCAGCCGCGGCCAAGCGACGCCGTCATGGTGCAGACGATGATGCAGTCCAGCGCTCCCTTGAGGGCGAGCGTGGACCAGTCGCCGAGCAGGCCGTCTTGGATTGATCCCACGATAGCCATGGCACCGATGCAGACGGTCAGCGATGTCGAGACAAAAGCGTTGGTGAACTCGTTATCGCCCTCGCTGCCGGTTTTGCGCTTGAGCCATTCGCCAAGGTTCTCGATGGCGGCTTCCAAGTTGACGGCCTCGCCGATGAGCGAACCGAGCGCAAATGAGACGATGAGCATGGTGGTACCGGTGGTCGCTAGCGCCTTTCCATCGATGATGAGCATCTTTTGCATGGTGCCGCCCAGGCCGATAAACAGGACGCACAGCCCCGATGCTTTCATGAGCGTGTCTTGGATGCGCGGTGTAATGAAGCGGCCACCCGCTAATCCTAAAAGACCGCCCGCAACTAAAAGCACAACGTTGATGATTGTTCCCAAGCCCGGCATGAGCCCTCCTGTATTGATGCCAACGTGGCAATCGTAGCAGAACGAAATGCGAGGCACATCGCAACCCATCTAATACGTTATATAAGTGGTATTAGGAATGATGCGCAGCATTTAAGCCTCAGGTGGTTGTCGGGACATAGGGATAGTATTCAAAGCGCAGTGTCATAAGCCGCTGCGGGGATTCAATAGCCGCGGCGATGATATTGGCATCGCGGGCACGATCAAACCCTTCGAGTTCGATCTGATACGAGACGTCTTGCATAATGTCCAGACGTCGCCAGGCTAGAAGTGTGTCGCCATCGAATTCCAGGGTCTTGCTTCCGTTTGCGGCAACGGCGTATAGACGCAGCTTGGCGGTGGTTGCAGGGTCGACAACTGTGACCTTTTTAATTTCGTTTCGAGTATTCTTGGCGCCCAACAAGGTGAGCAGTGTTGGGGCCACGACCTCGCCCGATGGCAAAAAGACGACTTCGATGGATTCAGGAAATGCGATGATAGCCGACTTGCGGACGGGCTGATTGGCGGCGGCAACTTCGATGTTCGCAGCGCCGATGACCTCTGTGTGGTCGAGCGCGGCAAGCACGCAGCAGTTACCTTCATCGATCTCTTGAGGATCAGCAAGCCCCAGGCTGTCCGCGAGCTCGGGATCGTTTGGATCGGCAGCGGGCTCATTCGGTGCTTCGAAAGAAGCTGGGACGCTGTTTGTCGGCGACGGCGTGTCGCCCGCACCTGCTTCTTTATCCGCGCTCTCTTCTTGTATGGTTGCGTTGATGGGTTCGTCGTTTGAGGGGAGCGTCTTGGCGTCAAGCGCGGAGGGGAGAATTCCGATGGCTCCGGATCCGCTCCACTCCATTTCGAGAAGCGCCGGGTCGGCAAGAATGCGTTGCCTGCTTTGCGCGTGGGCATCGATTTCAATAGGGCCTGCCTCTATCCCTCGTGTAAGGCTGAGTGATCCGGCTGGCTTCTCGAAATGAGCGTCTGTGTCTTTGGTGCTGACGGCGTAGAACAGCAGGGACGCTTCTCCCGCCGCGATGGCATCGGTGTCGGCTTTGGTCAGTCGCAACGATGCCGTGAATGAGAGGGTGGGCTGCGTGTCGTCTGCATTCGCGGCGGCGCAGCCCAGACATATACCGCCTCCTTTCTCAAAAAACGTACCGTCGAAGGCGACCTTCGCTCCGTTCGCCGAGTCATCGATCGAAGCGATGTCGATGCGCAGCTCTAAATTGCATGGATCGCCATCTGCGTCGAGCACAACCGAGCGCCACGTGCAGACGGCGTACCCCGCCTGGGAGCCGTTTGCCTTGTTCGAACGATTGATATCCACGACTATCGAACCGTCCGTATTACGACGAAGGCATCCCGAGGTTGAGATCGCGGCCTGTGCGATCGAAAAACGCTTGCACGCAATGGCGCTCGACGGATTTGGTGCGGAACTTAGGGCTGCTGGTAAGGAGCCTGCCATGACGGGAGTCGCCCAAGCGGCGACAGGCGTTCCGGTTGCGAGCGCGCCGCAGAGTGCGACGACGGGCAAAAGGTTCTTCGATGCCATGGGGTCTCCTTAGCTAATTTAGTGCGGCCTGTCCGTGTTTTGTTTCTGGCTGCGTTTGATGTGTAGACCGAGGCCGGCGGTTCCCGCGCCTGCTGCTGTGGCGCCTGCTGCCAAGAGCCATCGTCTGTCGCCTGTCTGCGCCAACGGTTCCTCGCGGTCGCCGCGGTCGAGCTCCGAGAGGTCGACCGTCACTTGCGTGGCGGCCTGCGCCTGTTCTTGCTGGGCAAAGGCCATGGCTGGCCCAAACGCTAGGATGCTGACGGCGGCGGCCAGGGCGACGGCCTTATGCCGTGTGCGCACCGGGCTCGACCGTCCAGGTGATCGTTGCAACCTGATCGCCTTCGCCGGTTACGTGGAAGATGTCGCGCGTGACGCGGGCGACGTTTCCGCTTGTCTTGAGCTTAATTTTGTCCGTGCCGCCGGCAATGCCTTGGTAGCCCATGTCGAAGGCTGCATTCTTGGAAAGATCGAGGCCCGTCCCCTGCATTGCGGTGTTGGCGTTCTGGAGCGCGCCGTCGGGGCCGACCTTAAAGTCGATGGAGTTCTGCGCGGTTCCGGCCTTGGCGTCGGCGGCAATGGTCCAGGTGTTCATGGCGTCGATCTTCATGTTGGTGACATGGATGCCGTAGGCCGAATGATTGTCGATGGTGGTCGCGTCTTCTGAGGGGCCCTGAAGCGTGCCGTCGGCCTTGGCGACGAAGGGAATAACCGTCGGAACTTTGAACTCAACGTTGTCTATCTCGGTCCTGACCATTACTTTCGTGGTTCCAACGCGCCCGGCTGCCATAGCTGGCGTCGGGGCGGCGCCCATTGCGAGCGCGAGCGCGAGCCCCGCGCCCACGACGAGCGCTCTGGCTCCGTTCATGTTCCTGGTGATGTCCATGGTCGTTCCTTTCTATTCGCCGCGGGCCGTCCCCGCGATGATTGGACGAATGCTGGTGAATTGCGTGCGGTGCCGCGTCGGCCGGAAAGCTAGTTCTCGGCTTGCTCAACCCGTACCTTGACACGTGTCGGATTGCCGTGGCTGTCGAGGGTCTTGGCATCGAGTGCCTGGATCTCGATGTACGCCTCGCCTTCTTTGATGTCGCCGGCGGGGCACGTCTCGATTGTCTTGCCGGTCTCGACCACACCGGATTCGTACATGGTCTCGTCGTTTTGGATGACGCGGAATCGCTGGGGAAATTTATTGTCTTGGACGTTTTGCACGTTGACGCGCAGCTTGCCGTCCTCCTGCAGCTGAGCGACCGGCGCGACCGAAATCGTCATCATGTTGTCGCGGACGATGGCGTCGAGCTCATCTTGGATTTCCTGACGCGTTTTGCCCTCGGCCGTCGTAACCGAAGCGCCCGCCTCGGGTACGGGCTGCGACTGCCAAGCGTATAGTCCGACGGCGACAAGGGCACAGACGATGGCCAAGCAGGCAACGATGAGCTTCTTGCGACGACCCGGGCCTGCAAAGTGGGGTGGCTTCTTCGCGCTCATGCGGCATCCTTGGCGGTATAGATGCGCGCAAAGGTGGACGGGTTCGCTCCAAAGAGCATGTGAAGCATCAGGCGGCGTGAGTAGACAAGCTCGTCGAAGTCGGGAGGGAGCTCGATGTCGTGGATATGCGCGATGCGGTGGGCGAGCGCCGAGAACGACTCGGGGTCGCAGATCACATCGGTGGTAACGTGGTAGACCGTCGTATCGGGGAATGCCTCTTCGTCGAAAGGCAGGAGATGGGGATCGTCGTCGACTTCGATGGCGATGCCGTACTGGGGCCAGTAATATGCCATGGGAACCTCCCTGCTTCTGGGGCCAAAACTTCTGTCGGTTTTGGCTGTCGATGCCGACGGTATCAGCCACTATTTGACCAATTGCTGACCAAATGCTTGACGGATTGGTGTCTCCGCAGGTAAAAGGCGGCAAAAAATACTCCAACTTTTTTCGAGTGACAATCGCGCGGTCGGCGACGGCGGGGCCATATGTGTCAAAAGTATCGTCTGCCGAGGAAATCAAGCCGCTCGCCGAATTGCACGAACGTAAAAATCGCCAATTATGGAGACGGTCTCGAACACGTCGACGAAACGATGCGGTAACATCTCCCTGCAAACACTGTAGTTAGCTAAAGGGGGAGTTTGCGTGTCTGCAACCATCAAACCCTTCACCGACGAGTTCGAAGAGTATGGTCGCGATGAGTCTCGCGCATCGGGCGAGGCCTCGAGCATCTCGTTTCCGACAACGGAAGACGAGGTCCGTGCCATTTTGGAAAAGCTCCATGCCGAGCGTGTCCCGGTAACGGTTCAGGGCGCCCGAACCGGCCTTGCCGCCGGTGCCGTGCCCCACGGCGGGCATATCCTCAATACTTCCCGTATGAATCGCTACTTGGGCCTTCGCCGCGATGAACAAGGCCAATTTCTGCTGCGCGTGGAGCCGGGCGTTGTGCTCTCGGAGCTGCGCAAGCAGCTGAGCAAGAAGGTTCTGCCGACTGCTGGTTGGGACCAGGCATCGCTTGAGGCCTACGAGGAGTTCCAAGAGGCCCCCAAGCAGTTCTTTCCCACCGATCCCACCGAGGCGTCTGCCTGTCTGGGCGGCATGGCGGCATGTAACGCCTCCGGTGCCCGCAGCTACGCCTACGGCCCCATGCGCCCACATATCACGGGACTCCACGTCGTGCTGGCTGATGGCGATTTGCTTGAGCTTCGGCGCGGCGAGGCTTTTGCCCAGGGCCGCCACCTGTCGCTCGTGACGGCAGCGGGCCGTACACTCGAGCTCGATCTTCCCGGCTATACCATGCCCAAGACAAAAAATGCTTCGGGCTATTTCGTTGCTGACGATATGGATGCCATCGATCTGTTTATCGGTGCGTGTGGCACAATCGGTGTCATCACCGAACTCGAGATTGCCCTGCAGGTGGCACCCGCGGTCGTTTGGGGCGTGAGCTGCTTCTTCGACAGCGAAGACAAGGCCGTGTCCTTCACCGATTCTGTGCGTCCCGTCCTGTCCCATGCGGCTGCCATCGAGTACTTCGATGCTGGCGCCCTGGATATTCTACGTCGCCAGCGCGAGCAGTCGACGGCGTTTGCCTCGCTGCCTGCGCTCGACAAAGACGCCAAGGTCTGTGTCTACGTGGAGCTCGACTGCGACGACGAAGCCCAGGCGACTGAGGAGCTGTATCACTTGGGGTGGGTACTGGAGCTTGCGGGCGGCAGTGACGATGCGACATGGGTCGCGCGCACCGAGGTCGATCGCGAGTGTCAGCGATTCTTCCGCCATGCGGTGCCCGAGAGCGTCAACATGCTCATCGACGAGCGCCGCCGCATGGATCCCACCATCACCAAACTGGGTTCGGACATGTCGGTGCCCAACGCGCACTTGGCCGATGTTATCGCCCTCTATCGCCGCACGCTGGCGGAAAGTGGGCTTGAATCTGCCGCCTGGGGGCATATCGGTAACAACCATCTGCATGTGAACATTCTGCCGCGCGATGCACAGGATTATCGCCGCGGCGCAGAACTCTTTGCCCAGTGGGCTTCCGAGGTCACGGCCATGGGCGGTGCCGTCTCCGCAGAACACGGCGTCGGCAAGATCAAGGCGGGCTTCTTGGAGACGATGTACGGTCACGAGGCCATGGTCGAGTCGGCGCGGCTCAAGCTCCAGCTCGATCCTGCCGGGCAGCTGGGTCGCGGTAACCTGTTTTCGGAGAAGCTCTTGGATGAGCTCGTCCAGAAAGGGGGCGCGTGAAGATGAGCGATTTCCATATGGTGGTGTGCGTCAAGGCTGTGCCGGGCAGCACCGAGGTCAAGATGGACCCCAAGACCAATACCATCGTGCGCGATGGCAAGCAGGCGGTCATTAATCCCTTTGATGCGAGCGCTTTGGAATGCGCGCTGGCGCTGAAGGACGACTTTATCGGCTTTGGCATGGATGTGCGCGTAACGGTGGTGTCGATGGGCATCCCCGCGACCGAGTCGCTGCTGCGCGACTGCATTGCTCGAGGTGCCGACGACGCGCTGCTGCTGACCGATCGCGCCTTTGCAGGTGCCGATACCCTGGCAACCACCTATGCCCTCAAGTGCGGCATCGAGGCGCTCGACGAGGACTTCGACCTGCTCATCTGCGGCAAGATGGCGGTGGATGGCGATACGGCCCAGATTGGTCCCGAGCTTGCCGGTGCCTTTGATATTCCCTGCGTGACCGACGTGAGCTGCGTGCAGAGCGCGGGCTTTACGACCTGTGGCTCGCTGGCGCTCGTTCACGGATGCGATGCCGGCGAGGAGACGGTGTACCTTGAGATGCCGTGCGCGATGACGACTGCCAAGGAGATTGGCCAGTTGCGTATGCCGAGTATTGCCGGTATTCGCGCGGCGGAGGAGGCGGACGTGCGCGTGGTCAGTGCCGCCGACGTGAACGCCGACCCCGCGCGTTGCGGTCTTGCCGGGTCGCCGACACAGGTCGTGCGCTCGTTTGTGCCCGACCGTGACCAAACGTGCGAGGCCGTTGAGGGGACGGCGTCCGAGCAGGCGGCAAAGCTTGCCAAGATTATCGAGGGGATGGCATAGATGAGCGGACTGATTATCGATAGCGAAGCCTGTATCGGCTGCGGTCGCTGCGTTCGCGCCTGTGCCTCGGGCGGCATCGTAGTGGAAGGCGAGCGACCCAGCCGATGCGCCCGCGTAACCGACGGCTGCATCCTATGCGGTGGGTGCGTCGACGCCTGCCCTGTCAACGCTATCTCGATCGAGCGTGACGAGGCCGCTGGTGCGGTGGACCTTGATGCATATCGAGACATTTGGGTATTCGCGCAGACCGACGAGCACGATACGGTGACTCCCGTTGCCTATGAGCTTATGGGCAAGGGCCGCGAGCTTGCCGATGCTCGCGACTGCCGTCTGGTGGCACTGATCGGTATGGGTCCCGAGGGTTCTCTCGGCGACCTGGAGCATCTGGTTTGCGCGGGCGCCGACGAAGTCCTGGCCTGTCGCGACGAGCGCCTGCGCCAAAACGATGCGGAGGTCTACGCCCGCTTGATCTGCGATTTGGTAGCCGAACGCAAACCCGAGGCCATCCTATACGGTGCGACCGCTTTTGGCCGCGAACTGGCACCCGGCGTTGCCGTGCGCTTGCAGACGGGCCTTACGGCTGACTGCACCGTACTTTCGATGGATACGGAGACGGGGCTGCTGCAACAGACGCGTCCGGCGTTTGGCGGCAACCTGATGGCCACCATCGTCTGCCCCAATCATCGTCCCCAGATGGCAACGGTTCGTCCCGGCATCTTTAAGGCGCCCGACTTTGACTACGACCGCTCCGGCACGATCACCCAGATATCGCTTGCGGATGATGCTAAGGCTCGTGTCGAGATCTCGATTCCCGCCGAGGAGTGGAGGCAGCAGGCCTCGATCGCCGATGCCGAGCGCTTGGTCGTGGTGGGCCGCGGCATTGGCTCCAAGAAGAATCTGCCCCTGATGCGAAGGCTCGCCGAGGCTCTGGGAGCCGAGCTTGGTTGCACGCGACCTGTCGTGGAGGCCGGCTGGTTGGAGTGTCGCCATCAGATTGGCCAGACCGGCGTATCGGTTTCGCCCAAGCTTCTCGTGAGTATCGGTGTTTCGGGCGCCATCCAGCATCTTGCCGGCATCGGTGGGGCAGAGTGCATTATCGCCATCAACGAGGACCCGGATGCCCCCATCTTTGGTGCTGCCCAGTACAAGGTTGTCGGCGATGCCGTCGAGGTCGTCGAGGAACTGCTGGCCCAGCTTGAGCGCTAGGCGCGCGCCAGCCAGTCGCGCATCTCGTCCTTAAGGCGGCTCCAAGTCGCCTGCGTGGCGGGGTCGGTAAAGGGCCGCGTAATGCCAAAGGGCGCGTCGAGCAGGCGGTAGATATCGCCCTGCTCGCGCGCCAGCGTGCGGCTCGCTGGATAGACGAGCTCAAACATAAAGCAGATAAGCCCCACCAAGAAGTCGGCGGGCTCATCGCGCTCATCGCGTGCGACGCAGCGGTGCTCGTCAAAGGCGGCAAGTGTCGGCGACGAGAAACGGCTGCCGAGAAACGTCTTCTCGTCCACCTTGAGGATAGTGTCGACGGTGCTGTCGGCGATGGTGCGCATAATGTCGATCTTGTCGCCATCGCGCACGATATCGCAGAAGCACCGTGTACGCTCGTCGAGTTGTGCCGGCAGGCGAAAGTCGCTGTGATAGGCGATGCTCGCTCGGATGAGCTCGTCATGCGCACCGGTTTCGATAAAGTCACGGATGTTTGTCGTGGCGGGTGCATCGGCGGGATTCTCGCCAAAGAGGACCTCGATGCCCAGCGCCGCATGACTCATGCTCTCGGCGTCCTTAAAGGTGTCCCAGCGTCGCAGCTGCTCAAAGCGGCCCATATCGTGTAGCAGGCCGCAAAGCCATGCCAGGTCAATATCTTCTGACGACCAGCCCTGCTCGCGCGCTACGGCATCGCATGCCTCGGCCACGTGGTACGTATGCTCGATTTTGAGCGCGATGCGTGGGTTGGTGGCGTCGTAGGCATCGGTGTAGCTTTTGAAGGCCGCGCGCGCCCGGTCTCGATCGATAGCTGTCATAATGACTTCCTAAAAAGTTGTGTCTTTCGATCCGGTGGCAATTGTAGGTGAACTCGGTTGCTGTCGGATGATGATTCTGCCGTATCGCTACATGCGGCTCGGAGACCTTGTCAGGATGAGAAGCGTATGGTGTTCAAAATCGTTAGAACCGTCTGGCCGGTGATGCTTACCTATGTTGCAATAGGCGCGCCGTGCGGAATGATCATGGGGCAGACGGGAATGGAGCCCTGGATGGTCTTTGCCCTGAGCAGCACGTTTGTGACGGGCAGCGGCCAGTTTATGATCTGCAATCTTTGGCTGGCGGACGTGCCGGCACCTTCGATTATCGCGAGCGTTGCCGCCATCTCCTCGCGTTTTGCGCTTTACTCGGCATCGATCGCGCCGCATCTGACGGGTGCCTCGAAGCGTCAGACGCTGGCTGTTGCCGCGACACTTACCGAGGAGGCATATGGCATCTCGCTTGCCAAGTTGGTTGAAGGGGAGGATTGGGGCCCGCGCGAGTCCTTTGTGCTCAACGTGATCCTCATCGCAACATGGGGCGTTTCGTGTACGATGGGCACCATCGTCGGCGCCGTTGTCGATGTTCCCACCGCCATTGCAGCCTTTGTCTGCACCTCGCTCTTTATCTGCCTGCTCTTTTCGCAGCGGCTGTCGCGCGGCAACGTTGTCGCGGCGGTTTCGGGCGCGGTGTCCGTCGCCGTATGCAAGTTCTTGGGCCTCACGAATATTGCCGTGCCGGCAAGCGTCGTGGCCGGCATTGCCATTGCGTTGGCGTGCGATGCTGTATTTGACGGAAGAGGTGCCCGCGATGCCCGTTAACGAGTTCTTGGTTCTGTGGCTGTCGTCGTGGGCTGCTATCGCGTTCTTTCGCATCGCGCCGGCGTTCGCCTTGCGCGGGCGGACCCTGTCGCCCCGCATTACCGAGGCCCTGGGCTATATCCCGCCCGCTGCCTTTGCCGCGCTGGTCGCCAACGACTTGGTGAGCCCCGGCGCGTTCGACGCGGGACTCTGGCCTGCCTTGGTTCCCTGGATTGCGGCCGTCGGCGTCGTGGTCGTGGCGGTCAAGACAAAATCGATGCTGTGGTGCTGCGTCTCGGGCATCGTACTCTATATTGTCTTGAGCCTTATATAGGGGTGGCGTCGCGGGCGCCGAATCTCGTTCCATCCCAACTTGTCGAATTTTTCACCGAGCTGGTCTATTTCTTCTGGTACCATGATCAAACTTTACTGTAGCAAAGCGTGACGTGGGCTTTTGTACCCCGTCAGCGGAAATGGGGTTTCATGGCACAGGAAGCAACCACCAACGAGCAAAAGAAATTCAAGGTTCCGCGCATCCCGGGCGACATCATGATCTATCCGATGATCGTCGGTCTTTTGCTCAACACCTTCTGCCCGCAGGTTTTTGAGATCGGCGGCTTCTTTACGGCTGCCTGCCGCGGTGGCTCCAATACCATCGTCGCCGCGATCCTGCTGTTCGTGGGCGCCGGCATCAGCTTTAAGTCCACGCCGGGCGCCATCAAGACCGGTATCGTCGTGCTGATTCCCAAGCTGGTCGTCGCAGCGGCTCTCGGCCTAGGCGTGGCATATTTCTTTAACGACAACTTCCTGGGTCTGAGCTCCGTGTCTATCATCGGCGGCATTACGTTTTGCAACATGGCGCTCTATACGGGCATCATGGGCGAGTTCGGCGATGAGTCCGAGCAGGGCGCCGTCGGTATCCTGTTCTTTACGGCCGGCCCCGCCGTCACGATGATCATCCTTGGTGTTTCGGGTCTTGCCAACATCCCTGTCGGTACTATCATCGGCTCCATTTTGCCGCTCGTTATCGGCATGGTTCTGGGCAACCTGTTCCCGTTTATCAAGAACCTGCTGGTTCCCGGCGCCAATCCCGCGATCGCTGTAATTGGTTTTCAGCTCGGTGCGTCCATGAGCCTTTCGAGCTTCATCGCCGGTGGTATTTCCGGCATCTTGCTGGGCCTTGTCACGCTGTTTGTCGTCGGTCCCATCACCTTTGCGTTCGAGCGCCTGTGCGGTGGTAACGGCAAGGCTGCCGTGGCTTGTTCCACCATCGCCGGCACGGCTATGACCACGCCGGTTGCTCTCGCCGAGGTCGCGCCGCGCTACGCCGAGCTTGCGCCCACCGCGTACGCCCAGATCGCCACTGCCGTTATCATCACGGCAATCATGGCTCCGATTCTGACCGGCTGGGTCGACAAGAAGTTCTGCCAGGGCAAGGAGGACCTGTCGCCTGCCGGTGTCGAGGCCATCGAGGAGGCCGTCGCGACCGACATCGATGGCGAGTAACGGCCGTTACCGATAATTGATTCCGGCGTGCAATTCGCGCCGTCCGAGCGCCCGAACAGAAACTGTTTTGCAGTGATGTTCGGGCGCTTTGCTATGATTCCCTTTACCCCTGCGGAGTAAAGGGGTGTTTATTGCCCTGATTCGAATTGGGCGATTCTGACCATTCGGATATTGAAGGGATGGCGTCTAGTGGTTAAGGCACTCAAGATTGAGATATTCCTGCTATGCATGATTGTTCTTATCGGGCTTGCCGCGCGAAGTCGTCGCTCCTTGTTCTCGAGCACCCTGCAGCTATTGTTTAGCATGCTTGGCTACACCTCTGCCGCGTACATATTATTCGATATGATCTGGACGCTTTCGGATGGTGCGGACGGCACGTTGGGTATTGCTGCCAACTGGATTTCCAACGCGGTTTCGTTTTCGCTCTTTGCCATCGCGTGTCTCATTTGGTTTATCTATTCCGAGACGATGCAGGGCTCTCGCCTTGTGACCTCGCGCTATAGGGTGGTGCTTGTAACGTTGCCTACGGCTCTGGTGGTCGTGCTGGCTTTTACCAGTTACTGGACGCACGCCTTGTTCTATATCGATTCGCAGGGCGTGTATCGTCGCGGCTTTGCCTATATGATCCAGCCCATTGTCAGCTACTGTTACGTTATACATACGTCCCTGCATGCGTTTGTGCAATCTCGCAGGGTCGAGAGCCTGCAGACGAAGGCTATCTATCGAACCTTGGCATTTTTCGCCATTCCGGCCCTGGTGGGCGGTACCTTTCAGATCGTATACTCGGTGCCTGGCCTTTGTGTCGGCATAATGATTAGCATGTTGCTGCTCTACATTATCTGCCAGGAGCAACTCATCTCGACCGACCCGTTGACTGGCCTCAACAATCGCAACCGTTTTGAGACCTATATGCTGTCGCTCTTCTCAAATGTGGATCAGGCCGAAGATGTGTATCTGCTCATGATGGACGCCGACGGCTTTAAGCAGATTAACGATCGCTATGGGCATGTGGAGGGCGACCACGCTCTTCAGGTCATATCCGCTGCGCTCAAAGAAGTCTGCTCGGCGTCTGGTGGCTTTATTGCACGTTATGGTGGCGATGAGTTCGTGGTGCTCCAAAAGGCAGCAGCGGAACAGGACATCATAGATCTGTGTTCGGCGATTAACGACGAGCTCGCGCGCGCCGAGGTTCCGTATCTGTTGCGGATGTCCATCGGCTACGCACGGGTTGGTGATGGCGTCGATACCTGGCAAGACTTGCTTCGCGCTGCCGACGCGGAACTCTACCGCGTCAAGGCCGAGAAAAAGAAAGCCGGCGCCCAGATACGCTAGAAAAAAGGGCGCACGACCGTTGCGATGGTCGTGCGTCCTTTTTGCGTTTGCGGGGGCCACCGGCCATAACGCCCAGGCGCGGTGCGGCAAGACGAGCGTCTGCCGCCGCGGCTCGGTACGAAATCAACGAGAACCAGTGTGCTCCATTAAGCTAAAGTATGCGAATGCCCTCCCTAAAAAGGTGAGCTCGCTAGGCTTTTTTGGGTTTGTTGACGATGATGATGCCGCCGCAGACCAACAACAGGGCAACGATGACGGTAACGGGGCTCGTGCCCGCGCCTTCGCCGAGCAGCAGCGCGCTCAGCAGCACACCAAAGACGGGGTTCATAAACCCAAAGACCGAGACGCGGCTGACGGGGTTGACGGCAAGCAGGCGCGACCACAGCGAGTAGGCGACCGCGGAGATAAGCGCCATGTAGATGATGAGCGCGATGGCGGGGGCAATCGCCGTGGGGGAGAGCGCGCCACCCATCAAAAAGCCGATGGCGGTGAGGACAAGGCCGCCGACCAAGAACTGCCACCCGGCAAGCAAGACGCCGTCGTGCTCGCGCGAGAAGATGCCAATCAGGCAGGTCGAAAGGGCACCCGCGACGGTGGAGGCTAGGATAAAGCCCTCGCCATCGAGCCTGAAGCCAAAGGTGCCATCCGCGCCCGAAAGGTTGACGAGAGCGACGCCGGCAAAGCCCAGCGCACAGCCAAGCACCTTGGCCGTATTGAGCTTCTCGGTGCGAAACGCCAGGGCGGCAAAGAGGATTGCGAGGAAGTTGGCGCTGGCCTCGATGATGGAGCTCGACATGGCGCTGGCGCGCGAGAGGCCCAGATAGAAAAAGAAGTACTGCCCGATAGTCTGGAAGAGCGATAAGACAAAGATGGGCTTGATGTCGCGAGCCTGCGGAATGAGGGGGCGGCGTTGGGCCGCACTCATCCCAACGATAACCAGGGCGCCGGCAAGCGTGAAGCGCAAGCCCGCAAAGAGCAGCTGCGAGGCGCTATCGTGCGCTGGGATACCAAAGAGTGCGTAACCGATCTTGATACAGGGAAAGGCCGATCCCCAGAGTGCACAGCAGACGAGGCAGCCCAGGATGAGTCCGGGCAGGGTGGCGAGATACGGCTTGCGGCTTTCCATGATGTCCTTCCTACATGCGCGAAGCAAAAAAGAACCCGCCACCGGATGTGCCGGTGGCGGGTGTTGTTACCCGAAGGGATTGTACCCGATGAGAAAGGTTTAAGCGAAGTAGGCCACGCCGCTCTCAAAGATCGGCATGAACTTATCGCCGGGGACATGCTCGGGCACGTTGCGGTACAGGTTGTCGCCGCGACGCTCGGCATGGCCCATCTTGCCCAGGACGCGGCCGTCGGGGCTCGTGATGCCCTCGATGGCGAGTGCGGAGCCATTGGGGTTGACGGAAAGGTCCATGCTGGGCTTGCCGTCCTCGCCCACGTACTGCGTGGCGACCTGGCCGTTGGCGATGAGCTGGGCGAGCACTTCATCGTTGGCGACAAAGCGGCCCTCGCCGTGGCTGATGGCGACGGTGTAGGGGTCGTCCAGGCTGCACTGCGACAGCCATGGAGACAGGTTGGACGAGATACGGGTGCGCACCAGACGGCTCTGGTGGCGACCGATGGTGTTGAACGTCAACGTGGGCGCATCGGGCGTGGCGTCGACGATGTCGCCGTAGGGCACCAGACCAAGCTTGATCAGGGCCTGGAAGCCGTTGCAAATGCCCAGCATCAGGCCATCGCGGGCCTTGAGCAGGTCGCGGACTGCCTCGGTAACCTCGGGAGCACGGAAGAACGCCGTGATGAACTTGGCGGAGCCATCGGGCTCGTCGCCGCCCGAGAAGCCGCCAGGGATCATGACGATCTGGCTTGCACGGATGCGGCGGGCAAGTTCGTGGGTGCTCTCGGCGACGGCCTCGGGCGTGAGGTTGTTGATCACGAAGGTGTCGGCCTCGGCGCCGGCGGCGCGGAAGGCACGGGCACTATCGTACTCGCAGTTGTTGCCGGGGAACACGGGGATGATCACGCGCGGGCGGGCGATCTTGGCGCCGCCGTACACGTGGATATCCTTGGCACGGAAGTCGATGGCCTCGACCTCGGGGGTCTCGCCGGCGCTGCGGTAGGCAAAGACGCCCTCGATGCCGCTCTCCCAGGCCTCCTGGAGCTTGGAGAGCTCGATGACCTCGGAGCCGGTGTCGATGACATAGCCCTCAACGGTGGTGCCCAGAGGCTCGACGACAACGCCGTCGGCGACCTCGGGCAGCTCGGCATCCTCGGCGAGCTCGACGATAAAGCTGCCATAGAGCGGAGTGAAGAGGCTCTCTACGTCCACGTCCTCGGCGAGCTCGATACCGATCTGGTTGCCGACGCACATCTTAAAGAGGCTCTCGGCGCCGCAGCCGTAGCCGGGCGTGGAGACGGCCAGGGCGTCGCCGGCGGCGGTGAGCGCCTCGACAGCGTCAAATGCGGCGAGAAGCTGCTGGGCATCGGGACGGTAGTCCTCGCCATAGGTGGCGGGGGCGATACGGACAACGCGGTGCGTCAGGCCCTTGAACTCGGGGGAGACGGCGCGGGCCGCCTTGCCCACGGCGACAGCGAAGCTGATCAGGGTCGGCGGAACGTTGAGCTCGCCGGCCTCGTCCTCAAACGAGCCGCTCATGGAATCCTTGCCGCCGATGGCGCCGGCACCCAGGTCGACCTGGGCCATGAGGGCGCCCAGGACGGCCGCCATGGGCTTGCCCCAACGCTCGGCCTCGGTGCGCAGGCGCTCGAAGTACTCCTGGAAGGAGAGGTAGGCGCGCTTGTGCTCAAAGCCGGCGGCAACGAGCTTGGCAATGGACTCGACCACGGACAGGTAGGCGCCCGCAAACTGATCGGCCTCCATCAGATAGGGGTTGAAGCCCCATGCCATGGCACTCGCCGTGGTGGTCTCGCCGTCCACGGGGAACTTGGCGACCATGGCAGAGCTCGGGGTGAGCTGCGTCTTGCCGCCAAAGGGCATGAGCACGGTCGCGGCACCGATGGTGGAGTCAAAGCGCTCGGAAAGGCCCTTGTTGGAGGCGACGTTGAGGTCGGTGACAAGCGATGTCATGCGCTCGGCAAGCGTGGTGCCGGCCCAGCTGGGCTGCCACACGCTGCGGGCACAGACGTGGGCGACCTGGTGCTTGGGCGCACCGTTGGAGTTGAGGAACTCGCGGGACAGATCGACGATGGCGACGCCGTTCCAGGCCATGCGCATGCGCGGCTCGGCGGTAACCTCGGCGATAACGGTTGCCTCCAGGTTCTCCTCGGCGGCGTAGCCCATGAACTCCTCGACGTCACCGTCGGCGACGGCGCAGGCCATGCGCTCCTGGGACTCGGAAATGGCGAGCTCGGTGCCGTCAAGACCGTCGTACTTCTTGGTCACGGTATCAAGGTCGACATACAGGCCGTCGGCAAGCTCGCCTACGGCGACCGAGACGCCGCCTGCGCCAAAGTCGTTGCAGCGCTTGATTAGACGGCAGGCATCGCCGCGGCGGAACAGACGCTGCAGCTTGCGCTCGACCGGGGCGTTGCCCTTCTGGACCTCGGCACCCGAGGTTTCGATGGACTCGGTGTTCTGGGTCTTGGAGGAGCCGGTGGCACCGCCGATGCCGTCACGGCCGGTGCGGCCGCCCAGCAGGATGATCTTGTCGGTGGGGGCGGGGCACTCGCGGCGCACGTGGTTTGCCGGGGTAGCGCCCACGACGGCGCCGACCTCCATGCGCTTGGCCACGTAGCCGGGGTGATAGAGCTCGTTGACCTGGCCGGTGGCAAGGCCGATCTGGTTGCCGTAGCTGGAGTAGCCGGCGGCGGCGGTGGTTACGAGCTTGCGCTGCGGCAGCTTGCCCTCGAGCGTCTCGGACACGGGGACGGTGGGGTCGCCGGCGCCGGTGACACGCATGGCCTGGTACACGTAGCTGCGGCCCGACAGCGGGTCGCGGATGGCACCGCCCACGCAGGTGGCGGCACCGCCGAAGGGCTCGATCTCGGTCGGGTGGTTGTGGGTCTCGTTCTTAAACAGGAACAGCCAGTCCTGGTCCTCGCCATCGACATCGACCTTCACCTTGACGGTGCAGGCGTTGATCTCCTCGGATTCGTCGACATCGGTCATGACTCCGGTCTTCTTGAGGTACTTGGCGCCGATGGTGCCCATGTCCATGAGGCAGACGGGCTTGGCGTCGCGACCGAGCTCGTGGCGCATCTCCATGTAGCGGTCGAAGGCCTGCTGCACCACGGCGTCATCGATCGTCACGTCATCCAGGACGGTGCCGAAGGTGGTGTGGCGGCAGTGGTCGGACCAGTAGGTGTCGATCACGCGGATCTCGGTGATGGTGGGGTCGCGATCCTCATCGCGGAAGTACTGCTGGCAGAAGGCGATGTCCGCCTCGTCCATGGCAAGGCCGCGATCGGCGATAAAGGCGGCAAGGCCGGCCTCGTCGAGCTCGCGGAAGCCGTCGAGCACCTCGACGGGCTGGGGCTCGGGGGTCTCCATGTACAGCGTCTCGGGCAGGTCGAGCGAGGCGATGCGCGCCTCGACGGGGTTCACCACGTAGTGCTTGATGGCCTCGATGGCGGCTTCGTCCAGAGCGCCCGAGATGATATAGACCTTGGCGGAGCGCACGGCGGGGCGCTCGCCCTGGCTGATGAGCTGCACGCACTCGCTGGCGGAGTCGGCGCGCTGGTCAAACTGGCCAGGCAGGAATTCGACGGCAAAGACGGCGCCATCGCTTGCGGGGAGCTCGTCGTAGGTCACATCGACCTGGGGCTCGCTAAAGACGGTCGGCACGCAGGAGCGGAAAAGCTCCTCGTCGATGCCCTCGACGTCGTAGCGGTTGATGATCCTCAGGGCCTCGATGCCCTTGATGCCGAGAATTTCGGTCAGCTCGCCCTTGAGCTGCTGAGCCTCGACGTCGAACCCGGGTTTCTTCTCCACGTAGATACGAGAGACCATTGGTTCCTGCCTTCCTGATCGGTTGGGCGTACGGTACGGTATGCGGCAGCGGTCGGTTTGCGGGGTCTGCCCTGCGGTCGCCTTGAGCCACATGTTTGTAAACCTCACTATGATACGACAGCTCGCGGCGCGTTGAGGACGGCGAGGGTGCTACAGTGAAGCGCAAACAAGAGAAAGGCATCACATGGCATTCGTTTCGCTCGCCATCATCGCACTCGTGGCCTTTGCGAGTCCTTTTATCGCCTCGGCGATTCCCGGAAAACCCGTTCCCGAGACGGTCTTTTTGCTCGTGCTCGGCGCGGTGCTGGGACCCCATATGCTCGGCGTCATCCATGTAGATGCTGAGGTCTCGCTTGTGTCCGAGCTGGGCCTGGCCTTCTTGTTCCTGCTTGCCGGCTTTGAGATCGACCCCAAGAGCATCACGGGCGTCGAGGGGCGCTACGGCTTGGCGACGTGGGTCGTCACGTTTGGTATCGCCTGGCTTGCCGTGCGCTTTACCCCGTGGTTCTCAGTCAGTCATTTCGACGGTATCGCCGTGACGCTTGCCCTCACTTCGACGGCGCTCGGCACGCTCGTGCCCATCATGCGTGAGCGCTCGCTCACTGGCACGCGTGTGGGCGACTCGATTCTCGCGTATGGCACCTGGGGTGAGCTCGGCCCTGTGCTCGCCATGTCGGTGCTGCTGTCTGCCCGCACTGGCATCCAAACGCTCGTAATCCTTGGCTTGTTTGCGGTGGTTTGCGTGTTGCTGGCTGTGGTCCCAAGCCGCTCCAAGCGTGTCGGCAGCCGCTTCTTTGCGTTTGTCGAGGAACGCGCCGATACCACGTCGCAGACCTTCGTGCGCCTGACGGTGCTCATCCTGGTCACGCTCGTGGCGTTCTCGGCTGTCTTTGATCTCGACATCGTGTTGGGTTCTTTTGCCGCCGGCTTTGTCTTGCGCTACATCATCCCCGAGGGCAACCATACGCTCGAGACCAAGCTTGATGGCCTGGCCTACGGCTTTTTGATTCCGGTATTCTTTACCGTATCGGGCGCAAAGATCGATCTGACGGCCGTGGCGTCGCGCCCGGGTCTGCTCGTGGGCTTTATCGTGGCGTTGTTGATTATTCGTGCCGTGCCCATACTTATTTCTATGAGCATTTGTCCTGCGACGCGCGATGTGTCGGCGTATGGTCGCATTACCGTGGCCCTGTACTGCACCACGGCCCTGCCGATCATCGTTGCCGTGACAAGCGTTGCCGTCAACGCGGGCGCGCTGTCGCAAGATATTGCGTCGGTCATGGTTGCTGCCGGTGCCATCACGGTGTTCTTGATGCCGTTGCTCGCGCAGCTCTTCTACCGCGTGGTCGACGCCGCGCCGGTCGCCGCCGTGGCAGAAGTTGCCGAGCATCCATCCGATGCGCTCGACATCCTGCGCGCCCATCACGATTTGGCGAGCCTGCTCGCACGTGAGCACGAGCTGCTGACTTCGCATGGCCATGGTCGCGTATTCGAGGGCTTGCCTACGCTCGATACGATTGCCGAGCGTCTTTCCGCCGAGGCGGCGAGCGGCCACATCGATGCCCGCATCGTGGACGCGGCGCATCTTCTTGCCGATAAGACCTATGGTGATGAGGTCGACCCGTCCGAGCTGACCCCGCGCGAGCGTCGCCGCCTGGAGCGCGCCAAGCTCGCCGTGCGCGAATACCGCCGCCGCATGTTGGAGCTCTATGCAAGAGAAGAAGCCGAGGACGACGACGGCAAGTAGCCGACACCGCCGCGGAAAATGCATCCCGGAATTGGCGTCCAGAGTGGGATGCGCTTTCCGCGAGAAGCCCGTTGCGGAAAGCGTGTCCCAGAATGCGCGCCCAGAATGGAACATAGTTTCCGAAAGAAGGCCCTGAGGGAAACTGCGCCCCGTTCTGAGCTGAAATACCGGGACGCAGCTTCCCCTGCAAGCAGAACAAGGCGCGCTGCCTACGGTTGATGCAGACAGCGCGCCTTTTGCGTTGGGCCTCGTTGAGGTTCGAAGTCGTGGTTTGCGACCTTTAGGAGCGGGCGGCTCCGTCGACGGGGAGCACGGCGCCCGTGACGTAGGAGGACATGTCGCTCGCCAGGAAAACAAAGGCGTTGGCGACATCCTCGGGCTCGCCCATGCGACCCAGCGGAATGGTGGCGATGATGGGCTTAATAACCTCTTCGGGCAGGTTGGCGACCATATCGGTCTTGGTTACGCCAGGCGCGACGGCGTTGACGCGGATGCCCATGGGGGCGAGCTCGCGCGAGAGCGACTGGACCATACCGTTGACGGCAAACTTGGACGTGGGATAGCCAACGCCGGAGGGCTGACCGTACTTGGCGACCATCGAACTCGTGGTGGTGATGGTGCCGCCATGACCTGCCTCGGTCATGATCTTGGCGGCTGCCTGGTGGCCATTAAAGACGGCGACGACGTTGAGGTCCATGACTTTGGCGAACTCCTCGGCCGTGTAGTCCAAGAGGGGTGAACGCTGGGAGATACCGGCATTGTTGACGACCGTGTCCAAGCCGCCCATGTCGGCTGCAGCCTGGGTAAAGGCCTCAGTCACGGCTTCGAGTGAGGTGAGGTCGCAGGAGCGGCCCCAGACCTTGGCGTCGGGATAGGCGGCTGTCAGCTTCTCAACGGCCGCATCGGCGGTCTCTTGACGCGAGCCAAAGACGGTGACGGCGGCACCCTCCTCGATAAAACGGCAGGCGATGGCATAGCCGATGCCGCGCGTGCCTCCGGTGATGATTGCTTTCTTGCCCTCGAGCAACATGGTGCCTCCATTCTTCGGGGGTGGACGTACGCAGCACAGGATAGCGGCGGACAAAAACAAACATGCCTGCTTATCGGTGAGCGGTATCCCTGGTTGACACCGAACGGTCAAGTTGTTCAAACGCTGGCCGCGGCAATGCGCTCCGAGCGCGCAAGCAAAGGGGGCTCCCGTCCAAGACCGGACGGGAGCCCCTCAAATATATGTCGTATGGCGAGAACCGAACTAGTTGGCCATGACGCCTTCGGTCCAAGCCTCAACGTCCTCGATGCGCAGGACGTTGGCGACCTCGGCCACGCAGTCGACGCCGGCAAGCTCGGCGGCGGCAGCCTGGACGTCCTTCTCGAGCGCGCGGTGCGTCAGGAAGATGACCGAGCAGGCATCGCTGACGCCCGACTTGCCGTCCTCGACCTGGTTGATGAGCGAGATCGAGATGTTGTGCTTGGCAAAGATGTCGACCGTCTCGGACAGGGCGCCCACGCGGTCGGCGACCTTCAGGCGCACATAGTACTTGGTCTGGAGCTCGTCCATAGGCTTAAAGGCGAGATTGTGACCATAGGGCTCAATCTCGGGCAGCGGAGCCACGCCGCGGCTGATCTGCTCGGAGAGCGACAGGATATCGCCCACGACGGCGCTCGCGGTGGGGAAGGAGCCTGCGCCGGCACCGTAGAACATGGTTTCGCCCACGGCGTCACCCACCACGTAGACGGCGTTCATGGCGCCGTTGACCTTGGCGAGCATATGGTCTGCCGGGATGAGCGTGGGATGCACGCGGACGTCGACGCCGGCGTCGGTGTTGCGTGCGATGCCCAGCAGCTTGATGGTGTAGCCGAGCTCGCGGGCCTGGGCGATGTCCTCGGCGCCGATGGTACGGATACCCTGTTGGTAGACATCGTCGGTGGTCACGCGGGTGCCAAAGCCGATGGAAGCGAGGATTGCCGTCTTGCTGGCGGCGTCGAAGCCGTCGACGTCGGCGGACGGGTCGGCCTCGGCATAGCCCTTGGCCTGCGCGTCGGCAAGCACATCGGCGTAATCGGCGCCCTCGGCGTCCATGCGCGACAGGATATAGTTGGTGGTACCGTTGAGAATGCCGGCGATGGTCAGGATCTTGTTGCCCACCAGGTCGTGCTCGAGCGTGCTCACGATGGGGATGCCACCGCCACAGCTGGCCTCGCACTTAATCTGCACGCCGCACGCGCGCGCCTTCTCGGCGAGCGTCTCGACATGACGGCCCAGCAGGGCCTTGTTGGCAGAGACGACGTGCTTGCCGTGCTCAAAGGCAGTGGTGAAGATCTCGGTTGCGGGATGCTCGCCGCCGATCAGCTCGACGACGATATCGACGGCGGGGTCGGTGACGACATCGTGCCAGTCACTCGTAAAGGCCTCGCGCTCAATACCGGCTGCCTCGGCCTGCTCCCAAGCAAGCGCGCAGGCGCGGGTCAGCTTAAGGTCGATGCCGTAGGCTGCCAGGTACTCATCGTGGTGGCTCTTGATCAGGCGGGCCACGCCGCCGCCGACGGTTCCCAGACCGATGAGGCCGACGTTCACGGTGCGCAGGGGTTCGCTCATAGATAGCTCCTTCGTGCATCTTATGGATGGATTAACCGCTTAAAGGTTGAGTGCATTCTAGCGTGAACCGAGGGCGCGTGCTCGCCAGGCAACAGGAGTCGCACAAAACGGCACCCCCGAAACGCTGCGGAAACATTGGAAACATGCTCGCTACAAACGAACTTCCGTAACAAACTGTCAACGTTTGCACCATAAGGTTTGCCCTGTGCGACTGGGGCATGCAGGCGCTCGTCGGCCCCGTCACGACCGGTGCTGCCGTCGCCGTCTCGGGTGAGATCGCCGACGATATGCTCATGACCCCGTTTTCCGCCGACGATGAGAAGAATGCCGACTTCGTCAAGGCCTATAAGGATGCCTACGACGAGACGCCTAACCAGTTTGCCGCCGACGCCTACGATTGCGTCCACGCCATCGCCGAGGCTATCGATAAGGTGGGCATCGACATTACGGCTGACGGTGCCGACATCGCCGGCGACCTTGCCAAGGCCATGCGCAAGATCAAGATCGAGGGCCTGACGGGCGAGCTGACGTGGAACGACGAGGGCCAAGTCGAAAAGCCCGCTACGGCCTATGTGATTCAGGACGGCAAGTACATCGCCGCCTAAGTGCATATAACGAGACCGGTGGGGCCGTTTTATGCAAGGCAAGGACGCCTGTAACAGAACGGAAACATTACTTTCACACAATAAAGTGGCTAAACTGCATAAACCGACAGGAATACGCAGAATTATGGATATATGGGCAAAACAAAAGAAAAGTTGAAATAATCGCCACTTTCCTTAACTAAAGCGTCTAGTATTTTGCGAACGCCGAACACGGCGAAGGATGGCCTGTCGGGTAACCGAAACCCGACGAGATTTGAGAGGAGAGCCGCATGTCGAGCCTCACCGGTAAGTCATTGAACCCTGTTATGAATCGCAGGAGCGTTATCGCGAGCGCAGCAGGTCTGGGGGCGATGTCCATTCTAGCTGGCTGCTCCTCCAACGGCGGCGACAGCGGTTCCGCTTCGAGCGACGCTTCGTTTAAGATCGGTACCATCGGCCCGCTGACCGGCGCCAACGCGTCCTACGGCAAGTCCGTTACCCAGGGTGTCGAGCTTGGCTGCAAGGATTTCTCGACCAAGGAGCTGCCGCTTGCCAGCAAGGCCGAGGATGACCAGGCCGACGGCGAGAAGGCCGTCAACGCCTTCAACACCCTGTTCGACTGGGGCATGCAGGCCCTCGTCGGCCCGACCACCACGGGTGCGTCGGTTGCCGTTGCCGCCGAGTGCGGTAACGACCCCAAGACGTTCATGATCACCCCGTCCGCGTCCTCCGAGGACGTCACCGACGGCAAGGATTGCGTCTTCCAGGTTTGCTTCACCGACCCCAACCAGGGTGTCAACGCTGCCAAGTTCCTGGCGCAGAAGTATGCGGACGAGAAGTTCGTGCTGTTCTATAACTCCGGCGACGCCTATTCTTCGGGCATCGCAGATTCCTTTAAGGCCCAGGCCGCTGAGTCCAAGCTCGAGATTGTTGACGAGGAGACCTTTAAGGACGACTCCGCCACGAGCTTTACCAACCAGCTGACCAAGGCCAAGCAGGCCGGCGCCACCATGATCTTTGCGCCGATCT
The DNA here is from genome assembly GCA_958429025.1 of uncultured Collinsella sp. Lineage (GTDB taxonomy): Bacteria > Actinomycetota > Coriobacteriia > Coriobacteriales > Coriobacteriaceae > Collinsella. The sequence goes on from CAUAIH010000013.1 coordinate 50,589, forward strand.
ACTACACGCCGGCGTCCGTCCTGCTCAAGAACGCCAAGGACATGGGCTACGACGTCAAGATGATGGGCTGCGACGGCATGGACGGCATCCTGGGCGTTGAGGGCTTCGATACCTCTCTTGCCGAGGGCCTGCTGCTCATGACCCCGTTCTCCGCCGACGACGAGAAGAACGCCGACTTCGTTAACGCTTACAAGGATAAGTACGGCGATACCCCCGACCAGTTTGCCGCCGACGCCTACGACGGCGTGCACGCGGTGGCCGAGGCCGTCAAGGAGGCCGGTCTTGGTGTCGACGCCGATCCGACCGAGGCCGCCGAGAAGCTGTCCAAGGCTATGCTCAAGATTACCGTTGACGGTCTGACCGGCAAGCTCACCTGGAACGATAAGGGCCAGGTCCAGAAGGAGCCCACGGCGTACGTCATCACCGACGGCAAGTACGTACAGGCCTAATTGGCCGCCTTACATAGAGCGGTTTTGATCCCAAGCAGGGGAGGTTTTGGCCTTCCCTGCTTGCTTGGTATCTAGGGACAGTGTAACGTCCCTGTTTCATACATTAACTGGAAACCTATTCGAAAGGGGGATGTGGAACATGACGGTCTTTATCCAATACCTGGTCAACGGCCTGTCCATGGGCAGCGTCTACGCCATCATCGCGTTGGGCTACACCATGGTTTACGGTATCGCCAAGATGCTCAACTTCGCTCACGGCGACGTCATCATGGTCGGTGCCTATGTCTCGTTCTGCGCCACGTCGTATCTCGGCCTCCCGGGCTGGGCATCTGTAGTTCTCTCTTGTGTGGTCTGCACGGTTCTCGGTGTTCTCATTGAGGGTCTGGCCTATAAGCCGCTGCGCCAAGCGGGCCCGTTGGCCGTTCTGATCACGGCCATCGGCGTGTCTTACTTCCTGCAGAACGCCGCGCAGCTTCTGTGGGGCGCCACGCCCAAGAACTTCACTTCGCTCGTCACCTTCCCGGTGCCGGAGTTCTTGGCCAAGTTTAACGTAAGCGCCGTCTCGCTCGTCACCATCGTCGCCTGCCTGGTTATCATGGCCGGCCTGATGTTCTTTACAGGTAAGACCAAGATGGGCAAGGCCATGCGCGCCGTGTCCGAGGATAAGGCCGCCGCTCAGCTCATGGGCAGCAACGTCAACCGCACCATCTCGATGACGTTCGCCATCGGCTCCGCCCTCGCTGCCATCGCCGGCGTGCTCCTGTGCTCCTACTCGCCGGTCCTGCAGCCCACCACGGGCGCCATGCCTGGCATCAAGGCCTTCGACGCTGCCGTTTTCGGCGGCATCGGCTCCATCCCCGGCGCCTTTGTCGGCGGCATTCTCATCGGCATCATCGAGGCGATGGCGCAGGCTTACATTTCCACGAGCCTTGCCAACTCCATCGTCTTTGGTGTTTTGATCATCGTCCTGCTCGTCAAGCCTGCCGGCCTCTTGGGCAAGTACGTCCCCGAGAAGGTGTAGGTGAGCGTTATGAAGTTTCTTAAAGACAAGCAGACGCGTCACGACTTTGTCACGTACGCCATGTGCGTTGTGGCGTTCGCCATCGTGTTCTTTATGCAGTCCAACCACATGATCCCGCGCATGATCGCCGGTCAGCTGGTTCCCATCACAGCCTATATCGTCATGGCCATCTCCCTTAACCTCGTCGTCGGCATCGCGGGCGACTTGTCGCTGGGCCACGCGGGCTTTATGAGCGTCGGCGCCTATACGGGCATCGTCACTGCCGTCGCGCTGGAGAGCACCGTTCCGTCTGATCCGATGCGTCTGATCATCAGCATTGTGGTCGGCGCTATCGCCGCTGCCATCTTGGGCTTCTTGATCGGCATCCCGGTCCTGCGCCTGAGCGGCGACTATCTGGCCATCGTGACCCTGGCTTTTGGCGAGATTATCAAAGAGGTCGTCACCTGCCTCATTGTGGGCGTCGATTCCCGCGGCCTGCATGTGATCTTTAACATCACGGGTAACTCCACGATCGACGACCTGCACCTGCTCGAGGACGGCACCGCCATCATCAAGGGCGCGCAGGGTGCATCGGGCGTGTCGACCTATTCGACCTTCCTTGCCGGCGCAATCCTGGTTATGGTCGCGCTCGTGATTGTGCTCAACCTGGTTCGCAGCCGTACCGGTCGTGCCATTATTGCCGTGCGCGACAACAAGATCGCTGCCGAGTCTGTGGGCATCTCCGTCACCCAGTACCGCATGATCGCCTTCGTGGTTTCCGCTGCCCTCGCCGGTGCTGCCGGAGCTCTGTTCGGCGGTAACTTCTCGCAGCTTTCCGCCACTAAGTTCGACTTCAATACGTCCATTCTCATTCTGGTGTTCGTGGTCCTGGGCGGCCTGGGCAACATGCGCGGCTCCGTTATCGCCGCGGCGCTGCTCACGGTGCTCCCCGAGCTGCTCCGTCAGTTTTCGGACTACCGCATGCTCATCTACGCCATCGTGTTGATTCTGGTCATGGTCTTTACCAACAACCCACAGCTCAAGGCGTTCTTCGCACGCATTAAGGATCGCTTTGCTTCCAAGAAGGAGGTGGCAGCCGATGCCCAGTAAGTTTGAGTTCAACAAGGGCAAGATGGTCCCGTATCCTTCTGGCGCCATCGTTCCCGACCGCGACCTGGGCCAGCGCCCGGCGCTCGAGTGCATTCACCTGGGCATTGAATTCGGCGGCCTTAAGGCGGTCGACGACTTTAGCCTAACCATCGGCAAGACCGAGATTGCCGGTCTCATCGGCCCCAACGGTGCCGGCAAGACCACGGTCTTCAACCTGCTCACCAAGGTGTACCAGCCTACGCACGGCACCATCCTGCTCGACGGTGAGGACACTTCGGGCAAGTCGGTCTACCAGGTCAACCGCATGGGTATTGCCCGTACGTTCCAGAACATCCGTCTGTTCAACACCATGACGGTGGAGGACAACGTTAAGGTCGGCCTGCACAACCAGGAGCGCTACTCCGGCTTTGAGGGCGTGCTGCGCCTGCCGACGTATTGGAAGCACGAGAAGGCCGCCCACGAGCGCGCCATGGAGCTGCTGTCCATTTTTGACATGGAGCACTTGGCAAATGAACAGGCCGGCTCGCTTCCTTACGGCGCTCAGCGCCGTCTGGAAATCGTCCGCGCGCTTGCCACTAACCCCAAGCTGCTGCTGCTCGACGAGCCTGCCGCCGGCATGAACCCGTCCGAGACCGCAGAGCTCATGGCGAACATCGTCAAGATTCGCGACACCTTCGGCATCGCCATCATGCTTATCGAGCATGATATGTCGCTCGTTATGAACATCTGCGAGGGCATCTGCGTGCTTAACTTTGGCAAGGTTATCGCCAAGGGTACGGCGGAGGAAATCCAGAACAACGACGCCGTTATCGAGGCGTATCTGGGTAAGCAGGATAAGGGGGAGAACTAAATGGCAGAGCCGATGCTTTCCGTCTACAACATCAACGTCTGGTACGGCGCCATCCACGCCATCAAGGACATCTCCTTTAACGTTAACGAGGGCGAGATCGTGGCCTTGATTGGTGCCAACGGTGCCGGCAAGTCCACAACGCTCAAGACCGTCTCGGGCCTGCTGCGCTCCAAGACCGGCTCCATCAAGTTTATGGGCGAGGACATTACCCATACGCCCGCTGATAAGCTGGTTGGTAAGGGCCTGGCTCAGGTTCCCGAGGGTCGTCGCGCCTTTTTGCAGATGACGGTCGAGGAGAACCTGGAGATGGGCGCCTATACACAGCCCAAGTCCACAATTGCTCCGGGCCTGGAGCGCGTCTACGAGCAGTTCCCGCGCCTGAAGGAACGTCGTCGCCAGGTCGCCGGCACCCTTTCAGGTGGCGAGCAGCAGATGCTCGTTATGGGGCGCGCCCTTATGAGTAACCCCAAACTGCTTATGCTCGACGAACCTTCCATGGGTCTGGCACCGATTCTGATCGAACAGATCTTCCAGATTGTCGAGGACCTGCACAAGGCCGGCACCACGGTGCTTCTGGTCGAGCAAAACGCGCAGATGGCGCTTTCCATCGCCACACGCGGTTACGTGCTCGAGACCGGCAAGATCACCATGACCGGCACCGGCCAAGAGCTCCTGCACGACGACAACGTCCGCAAGGCCTATCTGGGCGGTTAGATAGTTACGGCGTTTTTCCAAACGCCGTAACCAGCCGACGCTGCAAGCCCGCCAGAGCGGCAATCTGCCTTTCAACTTCGGCGGCATGAC
>CAUAIH010000014.1:0-46405 GCA_958429025.1 uncultured Collinsella sp.
CAATGTTTTTATGTCCTGCTCATATCGTCTGTGCCGGCACTTTGGGACACTCCTTGTTAGGAGAGTGATGCAAGGGGCTCGTCCTTTACTTTACCGAGATAAAGTGAACGTGCAGATTCGCAACCCACTCGCAACTGTTCTATGGCACGATATTGAATGAATGTATGCTATGCGCCCGAGCCTTTCGGGCAGAGTGGGAGACAGTATGGTCAAGCTGTACGAGGACGGCATCTACCTGCGCGGCGGCAGCGAGGTTGTGCCTGCGGCCGAGGCTGCCGAGCGCGGTATTACGCAGACGCCCGAGGATGCCAAGCGTGGCACCATCGCGTATTCGATCCTCCAGGCACACAATACGTCCGGAGATCCCGAGGCGCTCAAGATCCGCTTCGACGCCATGGCGAGCCACGACATCACCTTTGTCGGCATCATCCAAACGGCGCGTGCCTCGGGCATGGAGCAGTTCCCGCTGCCCTACGTGCTCACCAACTGCCATAACTCGCTGTGCGCCGTGGGCGGCACCATCAACGAGGACGACCACGTCTTTGGCCTTTCCGCTGCTAAGAAGTACGGCGGCATCTTCGTTCCGCCCCATATTGCGGTCATCCACTCCTTTATGCGTGAGAACTTCGCCGGCTGCGGCAAGATGATCTTGGGCTCCGACTCGCACACCCGCTACGGCGCCCTGGGCACCATGGCCGTGGGCGAGGGCGGCGGCGAGCTGGCAAAGCAGCTGCTGCGCGACACCTACGATGTCGCCTATCCCGGCGTCGTCGCCATCTACCTCACGGGCGCTCCGCGCCCCGGCGTCGGCCCGCACGATGTGGCGCTCGCCATCATCCGCGCCGTCTTTGCCAAGGGCTACGTCAAGAACAAGGTCATGGAGTTCGTGGGCCCCGGCATCGCGAGCATGACGACTGACTATCGCAACGGCGTCGACGTCATGACCACCGAGACCACCTGCCTTTCCTCCATCTGGGCCACCGACGAGGACACACACGCGTTTTTGGCCATGCACGGCCGCGGCGACGACTACCGCGAGCTCAAGCCCGCCGATGTCGCCTACTACGACGGCTGCGTCGAGGTCGATCTGTCGAGCATCAAGCCCATGATCGCGTTGCCGTTCCATCCTTCTAACGGCTTTGAGATCGACGAGCTCAACGAGAACCTCGAGGACATCCTGCATGAGGTGGAGCTCGAGGCCGCCAAGATCGGCGAGGGCAAGACGCACTTTAGTCTGCTCGACAAGATCGTCGACGGCAAGCTGCACGTGCAGCAGGGCGTTATCGCCGGCTGCTCGGGCGGCAACTACGACTCCGTGGTCCAGGCTGCTCGCGTGCTCAAGGGCGCTAACACCGGCTGCGGCGAGTTCTCGCTGTCGGTCTATCCCACGAGCCAGCCCGTGGCACTCGAGCTTACACGCCGCGGCTACATCTACGACCTTATGGAGGCCGGCGCGATTGTGCGCACGGCATTCTGCGGCCCGTGCTTCGGCGCCGGCGACACGCCTGCCAACAACGGCCTTTCGATCCGCCACACCACGCGCAACTTCCCCAATCGCGAGGGATCCAAGCCGGGCAACGGTCAGCTGAGCGCCGTGGCCCTGATGGACGCCCGCTCCATTGCGGCGACGGCTGCCAACGGCGGCGTCCTGACGCCGGCGACCGACCTGCCCGAGGAGATTTGGGACGAGGCCTGCGAGTACACCTTTGACGACGCGCCGTACAAGAAGCGCGTGTACTGGGGCTTTGGCAAGGCTGAGCCGGCCGACGAGCTGGTCGAGGGCCCCAACATCAAGCCGTGGCCCGCGATGGAGCCTCTCGGCGACGACATCCTGCTCAAGGTGTGCTCCAAGATCATGGACCCGGTCACTACGACCGACGAGCTCATTCCCTCGGGCGAGACGAGCTCCTTCCGCTCCAACCCGCTGGGTCTGGCCGAGTTTACGCTCAGCCGTCGCGACCCTGCCTACGTGGGCCGCTCCAAGGAGGTCGACGCGGTGGAAAAGCGCCGCGTTGCCGGCGAGGCAGCGGGCGACCTGGTGGCACTCGATGCCGAGCTTGCCAGCGTGTTTGAGGCGCTGGTCGGCGCGGGTGTCGCGGCCGATGCCAAGGCGACTGAGTACGGCTCCATGCTCTATGCCAAGAAGCCCGGTGACGGTTCCGCCCGCGAGCAGGCCGCGAGCTGTCAGCGCGTGATCGGCGGTCTGGCCAACATCGTCCACGAGTACGCCACCAAGCGCTATCGCTCCAACGTGATGAACTGGGGTATGGTGCCCTTCCAGATGGAGGCCGAGCCCAGCTTTGAGGTGGGCGACTATGTCTTTGTGCCGGGTATCCGTGCCGCGCTCGACGGTGACCTAAAGGACATCGCCGCCTACGTGGTGCGCGCCGACGGTGCGGTCGAGCAGATTGAGCTCTACATTGCCGATATGACGGCAGAGGAGCGTGCCATCGTCAAGGCCGGCTGCCTGATCAACTACAACAAGTTCAAGGCCGCTGCCGAGTAACTCTGCTGTACGCCCCTGCCACACCTTTCCCTCGTGCTCACGCGCTTCGCGAGGGTCGCCCGAGGGAAAGGTGTGGCCGGGGCTATCGCGACGTTCTCGTTGGGTCTTGAGGGACGCTAAAAATAGACTTGCTTGAAGCCGCCCCTGTTAATGGGGCGGCTTCTTTTTGTCGAAAACCACCACAAAAGGGACAGGCACCTTGGCGGCGGTGGGGGTGAGCTCAATGTCGGTGTGCACGTTGAGCGACATTCCAATGAGCGCCTCTACAGGATTTCATCCGAGTTGGCGGGTTTGGTTGTTTTGGGGATGCCGAGTTTGGATGACGCGAAATCGTCAACACTGCCCTTGATTCCGTCTCTGGTGTAGACGGTGATCATATAGGTGCTGTGCCCGAATTCGCTCTTGTCGCGTATTGCCCAGGCATCCCAGTAGGCGGCCCCACTTCGCCCTTTGATTTTTCCGACACGGCGGAGTTCTGTTCGCTTTAATTGCTGGTCGCTATCGATGGTTCGACCGGCCTCCTCGGTGAGCCCGCACTGCCCAAGTAGCTTGTCGAGGACTTGGTTCATGTGGCACTCGTCGGTGTTTGGAGCATAGTCGTAGGCGAGGGTGATGGAGTCGAGGGGCTGGTCGTCGATCAAATAATTCATCGTCTGAGGTTCAAGGCTGAAATGGGGGAAGCATCCATCAATCGTTCCGAGCAGTGGCAACTTTGACCGCCAAATTCCGGTGGGAATTCCATCTTCGTAAAACACGCCGCGACAGATAAAGGAAAGCGAGGTGGCACGCGAGCCGGCGTCGATCATCCCGCAAAGATCGAAGGGCGAGGCGATACCAAAAGAAAAGGGCGTGATGACGATAAGGAAGAGCATCACGATGGGTATGGCGAGAATGGCGATGACGTTGCGACCGGTGGAATGAGGCGGCTTCATATGCGCTCCTCGAGACAAAGATCTGTTGAGGATAGGCAGAAATGGATATGTTCAGAGAACAATTCAAGTTTAATCTCATGGCGTGAGATGGTCGACCGTTAGCGTCGAAAACCACCACAAAGGTGCCTGTCCCCTTTGTGGTGGTGGGGAGCGCGCGGCTTCTTTTGGTGATAGTGTTAGCCGGCGGTATCATTAGGACAAATGGCGCGGGTTTGCATTGTGAGGTGCTTTGCTGTGAGAAGTCCTGCCCGTATTGGATTGATTGTCTTGGCGCTTGCGATCGCTGTGGTTGGCGCGGGCGCTGTCGGTATGGCATTTCTACCTGCTGCGGTGACGGAGCCGGTGGTCAAGCCTGTGACTCAATCTGTCGAACTTCTGACCGGCGACGACAAGCCTGAGACCATTACCGTTGATTTTGATGAGCAACCGGCTGCGCTGGGCATTAGTAATTATCCACGCATTCAGCTTGGGGCTATGCGCTATACCACGGATTCTGGTCTGATCGACAGGGCGTCCGAGCTGCTCAAGGGCAAAATCTTTAAGCGCTGGTATGGATATGCGTCCTATCGGGCAAAAGCGAACGACATGGTTGGCGGATGCCACTCTTCCATCGAGCTGGACACTGCAAACGGCGCAAAGTTATGTGATGTCTCGTACGATCCGGGCTACGAGGACAATGAGGGTCCGGGCATCTACATCATGGACGGCGATGTCGCCTATGTCATGGAGGGCGACCAGACCGAGCTCAACGATTTTATGGGCCAGTGTATCCAAGATGCCTATAAACAGACCTGCTTGCCTGACCCGCAGGCTGCACGCGATAGTGGGTCTGCCCGTACATGGCTGTTCGAGGATGAGATGCCCTGGACCGTCGAATCGGGAAGTACGGGTCCGGCGAAGGAGTAGAGACCGCGACCACCACAAAGGTGTCTGTCCCCTTTGTGGTGGTTTGCATGTCGTGGGAACACTCAGAAAATCTTATATATAGAGACTTAGATTTATGTATAAGATCGCACAAAGCTGGCAACAATACTTCTCGAACAACGTGAAGCCGCCCCGTAGGGCGGCCGCCCCAAGAGAGGTGATTCCATGAGAATCGATAAGCTAGCAATGACGTCGCGCGAGGCGTTGCAGACCGCCATGAGCACGGCTGCCGATGCGCAGGCCGGCGCGGTGGAGCCGATTCACCTGCTGTCTGCCCTGCTCGGTGCCGGCGAGCGCAATATCTCCGTGATCATCGAGCGCATCGGCGCTGATCCGGCCCAGCTCGCACGCTCCACGCAGGATGCCGTCGACCGCGCGCCCAAGGTTTCGGGCGAGGGTCAGCAGATGGGCCTGTCCAACGAGCTCGTCCGCGTCATCGAAAAGGCCGAGAAGAAGGCCACCAAGATGGGCGACAGCTTTGTGGTGACCGAGCATCTGCTGATGGCGCTTGCCGAGGACAAGGGCGAGGCTGGTCGTGTACTGCGTGACGCTGGCGTGACCAAGGAGCGCATCGAGCAGGTCTACGAGGAGCTGCGTGGCGATGACCGCGTGACGTCTGCCGAGGACAAGACCCAGTTTGAGGCGTTGGAGCAGTACGGTCGCAACATCTGCGATCTTGCCCGCGCCGGTAAGCTCGACCCGGTCATCGGCCGTACCGACGAGATCCGCCGTACCATTCAGGTTCTGTCCCGCCGCACCAAGAACAACCCCGTGCTCATCGGTGAGCCGGGCGTCGGTAAAACGGCTATCGTCGAGGGCATCGCCCAGCGTATCGTGGCCGGCGATGTGCCGAGCACCCTGCGCGACCGCGACCTCATCGAGCTCGACATGAGCGCGTTGGTCGCCGGCGCCAAGTACCGTGGTGAGTTCGAGGACCGCTTAAAGGCCGTGCTCAAAGAAGTGCAAAAATCCGAAGGTAAGGTCATCCTGTTCATCGATGAGCTTCACACCATTGTGGGCGCGGGTGCCACCGAGGGCTCCATGGACGCAGGCAACATCCTCAAGCCGGCGCTCGCCCGTGGCGACCTGCATGCGATCGGCGCGACCACGCTCGACGAATACCGCAAGTACATCGAGAAGGACGCGGCGCTCGCCCGTCGTTTCCAGACCGTTATGGTGAGCGAGCCTACCGTCGAGGACACCATCTCGATTCTGCGTGGCCTCAAGGAGAAGTACGAGATCTTCCACGGCGTGCACATCACCGATAGCGCGCTCGTGGCCGCCGCCGACCTCTCCGATCGCTATATCGCCGACCGCTTCCTGCCCGACAAGGCCATCGACCTGGTCGATGAGGCGGCAAGCCGTCTGCGCATGGAGCTCGACAGCATGCCGGTCGAGATTGACGCCACCACGCGTCAGCTCACCCAGCTGCAGATCGAGGAGCAGGCGCTCATGAAGGAGACCGACGACGCCTCCAAGGAGCGTCTGGAGGCCCTGCGTCAGGAGATCGCCGAGGTCCAGGAAAAACTCAACGTGCAAAAGGCTGGCTGGCTCAACCAGAAGAACGCCATCGACCACGTGCAAGAGCTCAAGGGACAGCTCGACGAGGCCAGGAGCGAAGAGGAGCGCGCGACGCGCAATGGTGATCTGGGCCGTGCGTCCGAGCTGCGCTACTCCGTGATTCCGGGCCTGCAACAGCAGATTCAGGATTCCGAGGCTGCGCTCGAGGCGCAAAAGCAGCAGGACGGCGAGGGCCTCAACGAACAGGTGACCTCCGATGAGATCGCCGAGGTCGTGAGTGCCTGGACCGGCGTGCCCGTGTCCAAGATGATGCAGGGCGAGCTCGACAAGCTGAAGGGCTTGGAGGGTGAGCTGCATAAGCGCGTCATCGGCCAGGACGAGGCCGTCTCCGCCGTCGCCGCGGCCGTGCGCCGCAGCCGTGCGGGTCTCTCCGATCCGGACAAGCCCATCGGCAGCTTCTTCTTCCTGGGCCCCACCGGCGTGGGCAAGACCGAGCTCGCCAAGGCGCTTGCCGAGTGCCTGTTCGACGACGAGCGCGCGCTCGTGCGTATCGACATGTCCGAGTACATGGAGAAGTTCAGCGTCCAGCGTCTGATCGGTGCGCCCCCGGGATACGTGGGTTACGACGAGGGCGGCCAGCTCACCGAGGCCGTGCGCCGTCGCCCCTACTCCGTGATCTTGCTCGACGAGATGGAGAAGGCCCATCCAGATGTCTTCAACGTGCTGTTGCAGGTGCTTGACGACGGCCGTCTGACCGACGGTCAGGGTCGCCAGGTGTCCTTCAAGAACACGATTATCATCATGACGTCTAACGTGGGCTCCAAGGCTATCGCCGAGCTTTCGGGCAAGGACGAGGAGGAGATGCGCCATCAGGTCGACGCGGCCATGGCTCAGACCTTCCGCCCCGAGTTCCTCAACCGTATCGACGATATCGTGGTGTTCCATCCGCTCGGCATGGCGCAGATCGAGAAGATCGTCGACATCCAGCTCGCCGACGTCCGCGCGCGTCTGGCCAAGGAGCGCATGACGCTTGCCATCACCCCGGCGGCCAAGCAGATGCTCGCCGTGGGCGGCCTGGACCCGGTCTTTGGCGCCCGTCCGCTCAAGCGTCTGGTTCAGCGCGAGGTCGTGGATGCCATCGCCGCCGCTATCATCGACGGCACGGTGCGCGAGGGCGATCAGGTGACGGTCGATGCCGACAAGGACGGCGGCTTTACCGTCGTGTGCGACAACACGCCGGCGGCCACCTACGAGGTCCCCGACGCCGAGTAGGTTTTGGGCCATGCCTTAAAATCTACCAGCCGTCTCTAAACGCCAAGGGCGGCGGATCCAATTGGGTCCGCCGCCCTTTTTCGTGCGACAATCGATGATATTGAACGGATGCGATGCGAGGAGCTATGCAGATGAAAGACGAGATCAAGACAAGCGCGCCGGCGACCGATGCCGCACCCGCCGCACCCAAGCCTGTGCCTAAGCCGGCGCCCAAGCCGCGCGACCCCTACATCCGTGCCGAGAACGAGGACGATGACGGCTACGATCCCTACAGCGATCGCCGCCCCGAGCGCGAGCCGCTGTTCGAAGCCGACCCCTGGCGCTAGTTGCATCAAGTAGCTAATTTGGCGATGATTTCCTGGGACGGGGTAGTCAAAAAAGTCCCGTCCCAAATCGACTGTCCAGGGAGTCGCATTCGAGCTTGGTTGCCCTCTCAGCCACTCGGCATCCTTCGAGCAGTAATAGTGAAAAAACTTGCTTAAGTGTTAATCAAGTCAGACATAATCTTGATCTCTAATTAATCAAGAATCGCTATAATTTTGATTAGCTAGAGAGCAAGATTGGAGAATCATGGCATTCAACGACTTGATCGCCCAGAAAATAAAGGACTTTGAACAGCAGGGGGTTCCGCAGGTCTTTGAGCGAGACCTTGATCTAGGAAACCCACAGGAGCCAAAGCGCGACAACATCGTAAATGTGATTGTGGGGGCCCGCCGTTGTGGAAAGACGTATCGCCTGTATCAGGAGATGCGGCGGCTTCAGAGCCGGGGCGTCGAGCTTGACCGGATGCTTTACTTCAATTTTGAGGATGAGCGCTTGCGCCCGTATGAGCCATCGCTGCTGGCGGACGTGCTCGACACGTTCTATGCGCTGTATCCTGTTGCTCGAACCGAGGGCGCTTACATTTTCTTTGACGAGATCCAGGAAATTCCCGAATGGGGTGCGTTTCTGCGGCGTGTAGTCGATACGGAGAAAGCGACCGTCTATGTGACGGGATCTTCTTCTAAGATGCTGTCCTCAGAACTTAAGAGCGAGTTCAGGGGTCGTTCTCTTGTGCGAGAGCTTTTTCCGTTGAGTTTTTCGGAATACGTTCGATATAAGACGGGGAGCGTTCTCGAGTCAGATGCGACCTTTTCCCCGAGCGATGCAGCGCTGCTTCGACATCATCTGATCGGGTATCTTGAACGAGGGGGATTCATCGCGACACTTGAGCAGACGCCTGCAGACGCGATTCAGCTGCTACAGGAATATGCTTCGCGAACGGTCGCCATGGACGTCGTTGAACGTTACGACGTCAAGAACCCTCGCCTGGCATCGCTGTTCTTGACGCGGTGTATGGCATCTTCGGGACGAGAGCTGTCAGTGAACAAAGTGTACAACGAGTTCAAGAGCAGACAGATACCCGTCAGTCGTAATTCGCTCAGCGACTTACTTGAGTATTATGAGGACGCCTACCTGTTATTTTCTGTGCCGGAGTTCACGCGTTCACTGGCAAATAACATGCGGTCTGCGTCTAAGGTCTACGCTGTCGACCCTGCGATGTTTGGAGCATTCTCTCCCGCATCGGCATTGGACCAGGGCCAGAGGCTCGAGACCGCAGTGTTCAATGCGCTAAGAAGAAGGACTCCCGCGGTGAGGACCGGCTCGGTCTGCCGCCTGCTAATCAAAGAGAAGAGCAAAAGCCATGAGGTGGACTTTGTGGCTGGGGATGCGCTTCTCATGCGGGCTTATAGCCTGATTCAGGTGAGTGCGGATATGGCAAGTGAGAAAACGCGCGAGCGCGAAATCGCCGCGCTTGATGCCTCGATGGCCCAGTTTGATCTTGGCGAGTCGGCAATCGTTACCATGGATGAACAGACCGATATTCCATGCGAGCACGGTGTGGTACACGTTATGCCCGCATGGAAGTGGCTCCTTGCCTAATCATCTATGGGCCTGTGGGGTCAGGACCTCCTGGCTCCTTCATCACGGTTGGGGAGCACCTTGCTGCGCCAGGCTAGTCCTGGGCTTTGATACTCGGCAGCAGGATCTGCGCGAGGTAGTCGGTTTCGAGCTTAGTGGCACCATCGGCCTTGCCGTCTTTACCCACCAGGTCGTTCTTGATCTGGCTATACGTATAGCGGTTGCCGGTCGTCAGCTCGACAAGCTCAATGGCCGTATCCATGGGGTAGGTCGACACGGGATTCTGCGTCCGCCCGTTGATGGTCTGGGGCACCACGTACGGATAGACGGGGCCGCTGGCGTAGACGGTATAACCGTTGCCTAGATTGGCCGCACCCAAAACCGTATCGCCTTCATCGGGCGTAAAGCTCTCGCCCTCGCGCACCGCGACGAGCGTCACGAGCGGCGTATTGGCGTCGTCGCCCAGATAGATGCATAGCGTGCTTCCGTTTTGCCAAGTTGCGACCTTGCCGTACCACTCGACGGGAATATCGAGCTGGTAGAGGTCGGTTGCCTTGTGGCGAGCGTCAGCATCACGGGACGCCTGTGCCTTTTGCGCGCTCACGGCATTGACGGCGGCGTCGCGCCGCGCGGTTGCTGCCTGCTGGAGCACTTTGGCAGCCGCGGCGGAGCTCGCACCGCCCTCCTCGGCATACTTGGCGGCGGCATCGATCTGGTCGTCAGTCACCGTGTCGGCCGAAGGCACCTTGAGCTTAAAGGTGGCCTGGGCACTTAAATCCTGTCCATCGCTCTTAACGGTGACCTGCGTCTTGGTGGTCGGGACGGTATAGATGGTGCCGTCGGCCGCGATGGGGGAGGCAGCGATGGAGAGCGTGTAATCGCCGGGCAGCAGTTTGATGCCGCGGCCGTGCTCGTCAACATAGAGCGTTTCGCTCACGGAGGAGCCGTCAGAATCCTGACCGCTCACCTGTACGGGAATCTTGGAGCCAGTGGAACAGTCGAGGCCCGCGGCATGCATGCCAATCTGCACCGACATCATCGTGTGGGCATTGGCGGCGACAGCGGCAGCCTGCTCTTGCTGATATCCGTTCCAGGCAGCATAGCCTGCACCGCCGGCGACGAGCGCGACGGCCACGACACCGGCGACCATCAGATTGCGGCGCTTGGGCGACATCTTGCGATGGCGGACCTCGGCCTCGCGTGCCGAGGGAACGGACGGCAGGGGTATATCGCCCATGGCGATGGTCTCGTCCACGGCTGGTGCGGAACCCAGGCCAGGAAGCTCGCGAGTCAGCGAATCCTCGGCCGGCAAGCTGTCGAGCAAGACGGTTTCCTCGCCCGTGTCGGATTCGGGCTGGTTGCCGGCCTCGCTTTCGGTGCCTTCGTGATCTGCCTCATCCTCGGCAGGCTCAACGTCGCCTGCATCCTGATTATCGGATTGCGCCTCGGTTTCCGGCTCATCCTGCACATCAACGCCCGAATCGTCAAACGCAATCTCATCGAGTGAAATCCGGTCTAAGCTCTCCAAGGCCTCAGCGCAAGCTTCTGCATCTTGGGCCGCATCCTCTTGGCCCATCGTCTCATCATTCATACATCCCCCAAGCTCAATATCGGGACAACACTGTACCCAAAAATGGAGCCATATAAAGCGCGTGCGAAATATAAGATCCGATTTAACCTGAGCGCATCGTTCGGCCGCATCCTCGCGGCGGCAAAAGGCCCCCGGAACGCGAACGAATCACATTCCGGGGGCTCTACAATGCGTTGAGTTGCGCGGAGCCGGCTATGCTGCTTCGTGCTCAAGCGATGTCTGCGCCGGGCGCGTTACTCGGCGTGTGCGTAATCCACCTTGGCGCGGCGAGCGGTAGCCTTCTCCCAATCGCTGGTGCCCTCAAAGACATCCTGCTTGTAGGGATTGCGGCCGAGCTTCTTGGCGCGGTAGGCGATGTAGATGATCGCGGCGACGTTGGCGACCAGTGCGGCGATCGAGACCGCGGTAGCGGCGCCGGGGTCGAGCGTGGAGTGGGTCACAAAGATGGACTCCTCCTGGAAGTAGGGGAATACCTGGGCAAACATGCACCAAATAGCCAGCGTAAAGGCGCGGTTCTGGATCCAGCCGCCCTTGTTCCAGATAAAGGCGGCGACGGTGGGCGCCAGCAGCAGCGCAAAGCCGCAGAACCAGGAGTGGGTGGGCAGGCAGTTGTAGGTGTAGCAGAAGTTCCAGATATCGTAGGCGATGATGTAGACCCAGGTCATATCGGGCCACAGCATGTCGGTCTGATCCTCGGAGGCGTAGACGCTCCACCAACCGGTCATGCAGAAGATGTTGATGATACCGGCGATGCCGTTGAACACGTTGTTCCAGCCGGCCAGCTGCGTAGCACCTTCGGAGGTGACCCAGGTGGACTCGCCCAGGACAAAGAAGTGATAGGCGCTCTCGAAGTCGGACACGACGGCGATCATGATGTTGATGGCGACGATCACAAACGGCCACGCGCGGAACCAATGCGCCTTGCCGATCTTTCCCCACTGGTACTTAATGGCAATGAAGCCCCAGCAACCGGCCAGCGCCGCGTATACCTTGGCGTAGTGGAACCAGCTGTTCTGGTACACATGGGTGGGGTTGGTGAGCGCCCACTCGGCACCCTGCGAAACACCGACGGCGATGGCGACACAGTAGATGGTCATGGCCAGCGGAGCCACGCCAAAGATAATTGCCGCGCCCAGCTTGGTGCGGCGGCCGACCTCGTTGAGCACGATCAGGCCAATAAAGACCATGGCCCAGCCGGCCCAGTGGATAAGGGTATCGCTACCCCAAACATCGAACAACATGCTGCTCTCCTTTCACACGCCCGCGGCCCCTCTTCTGATCGCGGACAGTTTGGCCAAATGTCGTCAGTTCTGGGGCTTGCGCTCCGGATACTTGGCGGTATAGCCCTCGATGTGGAGTGTCGAGGCGATGATTTCCTTGACCGTCTCGTCGGGCACATCGGGGTGCGTGCGGATATACATCAAAAGACCCATGATGAGGGTGTAGAACGTCTCGTAGACATGGTCGATGCGTAGCTCATGATGGGCGACAAAATCCACCACGGTGGTGTCGCAGATATACTGCGCCACGCGCTGGACCACGTTGTGCAAAAAGCCGCCGTAGAGCGCGCCGCTGCTTGAGGTGAGCGTACTCGGCAGCTCGTGGCCGCTGGCGACCAGGCGCTTAAAGAGCGGCGCGACGGTGTCGAGCGCGCCCTCGATATCACCGACGGTGCGGTTGGCATTCCACTGCTCGAGTTCGGAGATAAAGCCGTCGATCGCCTCGTCCATAACAGCGGTGACGGCGGCGTCCATATCGGCAAAGTAGTGGTAGAACAGCGAGCGCGTGCAGCCGGCTCGCTTGGTCACGGCCGATACCGATAGGTGGGACACGCCCAGCTCGGAGCTTACGGTACGCACGGCATCGAGGATCTCGCGACGGCGTTCGTCGCCCGTCAAGCGCTTTGCCGCGCTATCGGATGCGGGGACGGCATCGACCACAGAGGTATCTGCTGTGTTGTTGCTCATGTTTTGCCGCCTTTCATCCTCTTTTGCCTGACCGTTCGCCTAACAGTCTTGAATATTGTTGACGGTTCGTCAATACTATTTTTGACACAATGTCAACAATGGCGGGTGAACGGCATGGGGCATGCCCGGCCTGCAAAAAAGAGGGGCGCCGCGGTCTCGCCGGGCTGTGGCAAGAGAAGGGACAACCATGATTCTCAACGGACCGGGAATTAGCTACACCGAGCCCGACATCGGTTCGGAGTTCGTGCCGCCGCTGCCGGAGCATCCGCGCGAGGCAATCGTCAAACTGTGTGAGCACTGCACCAACCGTCTGCTGCATCGCGACGAGCTGCTGGGCTACGAGTACTGGTCGTTTGCCGAGGCCGCAACCGACGAGCAGGCCGAAGTGCTCTGCAAGATGAAGATGCGCCGTCCCTACACGCTGCCCGAGATGGTCAAGCTCACCGGCATGCCCGAGGCTGATATCGAGAAGATGCTCGACGATATGAGCTACACGGGCCTGCTCGAGTACAACTGGGAAAACCCCGAGCGCGCCAAGCAATGGGTGTTGCCCATGCTGGTGCCGGGTTCCGCCGAGTTCCTCAACATGCGCGTGAGCCAGCTCGAGGAGCACCCGGTCTATGCCAAGTTCTTTGAGCAGGCGTCCAAGGGACCGCTGTCCAAGGCCACGCCGATGGTGCCGCCCGGTGGTGCCGGCATCGGCATGCATGTCATTCCGGTCGAGAAGGCTATCGATGCCGCGAGCACGTCGGTGCCTATTGAGCATATCGAGCACTGGCTCGACAAATACGAGGGTAAGTATGCCGCCAGCACCTGCAGCTGCCGCGCGAGCCGTCGCGTGATGGGTGAGGGCTGCGCCGACGACCCGGCCGATTGGTGCATCGCCGTGGGCGATATGGCCGACTACGTGGTCGAGACCGATCGTGGCCATTACGTGACCCGCGACGAGGTCTACGACATCCTGCGCCAGGCCGAGGACAACGGCTTTGTGCACCAGATCACCAACATCGACGGCGAGAACAAGATCTTCGCCATCTGCAACTGCAACGTCAACGTGTGCTACGCCCTGCGCACCTCGCAGCTGTTCAACACGCCCAACCTGTCGCGCTCGGCCTATGTCGCCAAGGTCGAGAAGGACAAGTGCGTGGCCTGCGGTCGCTGCGTTGAGGTGTGTCCGGCCGGCGCCGCCAAACTGGGCCAGAAGCTCTGTAGCAAAAAGGCCGGTGGACAGGTGCCCGAGTATCCGCGCCAGGAGCTGCCCGATGCCACCAAGTGGGACCACACCAAGTGGTCGCCCAACTACCGCAACGACAACCGCATCGAGACGCACGAGTCCGGCACCGCTCCCTGCAAGACGGCCTGCCCCGCGCACGTTGCCGTTCAGGGCTATTTGAAGCTCGCGGCGCAGGGTCGCTATGACGAGGCCCTAGCACTCATTAAGCGCGAGAACCCGCTGCCCGCTATCTGCGGCCGTGTGTGCAACCGCCGCTGTGAGGATGCCTGCACCCGCGGCCGTGTGGACGCCGCCGTGGCCATCGACGAGGTCAAGAAGTTCATCGCCCAGCGCGATCTGGATGCCGCGACCCGCTATGTCCCACCTGTGGTGACCCCGACGCGTGCCGGCGGCTTCGACCAGAAGATCGCCATCATCGGCGCCGGTCCGGCCGGTCTGTCCTGCGCCTTTTATCTGGCCGAGAAGGGCTACAGGCCCGTCGTGTTCGAGAAGAACGAGCACCCGGGCGGCATGCTTACCTACGGCATTCCCAGCTTTAAGCTGCAGAAGGATGTTATCGAGGCCGAGGTCGAGGTCATTCGCCTGATGGGTGCCGAGTTCCGCTATGGCGTGGAAGTCGGTCGCGACGTGACGCTCGACGAGCTGCGCGCGCAGGGCTTTAAGGCCTTCTACGTTGCCATTGGCTGCCAGGGCGGCCGCCTTGCCGGCATTCCGGGCGAGGATGCCGAGGACGTGACCGTAGCCGTCGACTTCCTTCGCGAGGTCAACAGTGGCAAGATCGACGCGTTGCCCGGCCGCACCATTGTGGTGGGCGGCGGCAACGTGGCTATCGACGTTGCCCGCAACGCCTGCCGTCTGGGCTCTGAGCATGTTGAGATGTTCTGCCTGGAGAGCGAGGCTCAGATGCCCGCCAGCGAGGAGGAGCGTCGCGAGGCCGTTGAGGACGGCGCGCACATCAGCTGCGGCTGGGGCCCCAAGGAGATTCACTTGGACGAGGCCGGTCGTGTCTGCGGTATCACCTTCAAGCGCTGCACGCGTGTCTTTGACGACGAGGGCCGTTTTGCGCCCGAGTACGACGAGAACGACCTGCGCCGTGTCGATGCCGACCGTGTCGTCATGTCGATTGGCCAGTCCATTGTGTGGGGCGACCTGCTGGCTGGCTCCAAAGTGGAGCTCGGCCGCGGCCAGGGTGCCCTTGCCGATCCCCAGACCTATCAGACTGCCGAGCCCGACATCTTTGTGGGCGGCGACGTCTACACCGGCCCCAGCTTTGCCATCGACGCCATCGCCGCCGGCCACGAGGCCGCGGTGTCCATCCATCGCTTTGTGCAGCCGGGCTCCACGCTCACCATCGGCCGCAACCAGCGCCGCTACACCTCGCTCGACCGCGACGACGTTGTGCTCGAGAGCTACGACAACGCGAGCCGCGAGGTTGCCCACGTGGACCGCGAGCGCGAGAAGGCTGCACCGTTTAGCGAGTATGTTGAGACCTTTTCCGAGGAGCAGGTGCGCGCCGAGACCGCCCGCTGCCTGGGCTGCGGCGCCTCGATCGTCGACCCCAACAAGTGCATCGGCTGTGGCCTGTGCACCACCAAGTGCGCGTTCGACGCCATCCATCTGGATCGCGACCGCCCCGAGTGCTCCACGATGGTCAAATACGAGCAAAAGCTCCCAAGCCTCGGCAAGTACGCGCTCAAGCGCGCCATCAAGATCAAATTCGGGAAGAAGTAAGAAACGCAACAAGCAGGAGAACGGCGCAGAGAGCGGTTGGACAGCGAGCGAGTCCCAGGCGTGGCGAGGTGCCTTGAAAGAGGAGGGCATAGGGCTTTTGCCCATGCCCGACGATTGAAAGGCAGATCGCCCGTCTGGGGCTCGCGCAGCGTCAAGCCGACCGCCGTTCGGTAGAACGGCGGAAGGAATTAAAAGTGCACGAGCTCGGAATCGTCTATCACATCATTCGCGATGTCGAGAACGTGGCGCGCGCCAATGGCGTGCGTCGCGTTTCGAGCGTGACGTTGCTACTGGGCGAGGTTTCGGGCGTCGTTCCCGACTTGCTGCTCGACGCTTGGCGCTGGGCAGCAGATAAAAAGCCTATCACCGAGGGCGCGGAGCTTATCGTGGAGCCCGTCGAGGCCGTGACACATTGCGAGGCGTGCGGCTGCGACTACGCGACGGTCGAGCACGGCAAGACCTGTCCCCAGTGCGGTAGCGGCGAGACCTATTTGCTGCAGGGCCGGGAGGTAATGATCAAACAGATCGAGACCCCCGACGAGGACCCGGCAGACGCTGCTCCTGACGGCCTCTCCGACGCCCCCGATGCCGTCGACGCCGCCAACCCTCTCCACATCGCCTAACATCCAATGACTACATGGGCTAGAGTTCTAAACATATTTGCTTCGGTTAGTCAAGTCATGTCTGTTTAAACAAAATGGTGGCACGCAGACGCATTGGGATCCACCTAAAAGAGGTCTTAACGAACAGTGCACCTTTATATGTCTTTGAAAGCAATCAGCAAATCACGTTTTAGCAGGCAATAAGCTGTAAACCGGCAACGTAATCAATTTGTAACAAACTTAGACGTTTAAACAAATAATCCAACCTTTTGCGAATTTAGCTATAATTCCACAATCCAAACAGGTATACTCCTTTCATGTCGTGTAGGAAATACGTAGACAAAAAGGAGGTTATGTGATGGTAAGTATTGTTCTTGCTAGCCACGGGGACTTGGCAGCTGGAATCAAGCAGACGGGCTCGATGGTCTTTGGCGATCAGCCGTCTGTTGCCGTGGTCTCGCTCGAGCCGAGCATGGGCCCCGACGATTTCCGTGCCAAGGTCGAGGAAGCAGTCGCTTCCTTCGAGGACCAGGAGCAGGTGCTCTTCCTCGTTGATCTGTGGGGCGGCACGCCGTTCAACCAGATCAGCGGGCTCATCGAGGGCCACGATTCCTGGGCTATCGTCACCGGTGTCAACCTGCCTATGCTCATCGAGGCATATTCGCAGCGCTTTGACGCAAAGAACACTGCACATGCGATCGCAAAACATCTCGTGACTGAGGCTAAGGCTGGCGTGCGTGTCAAGCCCGAGTCTCTGGAGCCCGAGGAGAAGAAGCCGGCTGCGGCCGCCGCTGCTCCTGCAGGCGCCATCCCTCCGGGAACGGTCATCGGCGATGGGCACATCAAGATCGCCCACGTCCGTATCGACACCCGTCTGCTTCATGGTCAGGTGGCCACCACGTGGACCAAGCAGATCAACCCCAACCGCATCATCGTGGTTTCCGACGGCGTTGCTCACGACGAGCTCCGCAAGACCATGATCGAGCAGGCTGCCCCTCCGGGAGTCCATGCCAACGTCGTGCCCATCAAGAAGATGGCCGAGGTCGTCAAGGACACGCGCTTTGGTGACACCAAGGCCATGCTGCTCTTCGAGAACCCGCAGGATCTGCTCAAGGCCATCGAGGCCGGCGTCGACATCAAGGAAGTCAACATCGGTTCCATGGCTCACTCCAAGGGTAAGGTCGTCGTCACCAACGCCGTCGCTATGGGCGATGACGACGTCAAGACTCTCGAGGCCCTCAAGGCCAAGGGCGTCAAGTTTGAGGTCCGCAAGGTTCCTTCGGATTCCTCCGAGGATCTCGACGCCATGTTGAAGAAAGCTAAGGCCGAACTGGCCGCTCAAGCATAGTAAAGGAGGGTCCGATACATGTCTGCAATCACTATTCTGCTTGTTGCGATTGTCGCGTTGCTTGCCGGTATGGAAGGCATTCTGGATGAGTTCCAGTTCCATCAGCCGCTCGTGGCATGCACGCTTATCGGTCTCGTAACCGGTCACCTTCAGGAGGGCATCCTCCTGGGCGGTTCGCTCCAGATGATGGCCCTTGGCTGGGCTAACGTCGGCGCCGCCGTCGCGCCTGACGCCGCTCTGGCCTCGGTCGCTTCTTCGATCATCATGGTGCTCGCCCTCAACGGTGGCGCCACCGACTCGGCCAAGGCCGTTACCGCCGCTATCGCCGTCGCCGTCCCGCTGTCGGTCGCTGGTCTGTTCCTGACCATGATCTGCCGTACCCTGGCCACCGCTATCGCTCACGCCATGGACGGTTGCGCCGAGAAGGGCGACTTCTCCGGCATCGAGCGCTGGCAGTACGCTGCCATCCTAATGCAGGGCCTTCGTATCGCCATCCCGGCAGTACTTCTGTGCATCATCCCGGCTGAGGCTGTTACCAACGCGCTTAACGCTATGCCCGACTGGCTGTCCGGCGGCATGGCTGTCGGCGGCGGCATGGTCGCTTCCGTCGGTTACGCCATGGTCATCAACATGATGGCCACCAAGGAGACCTGGCCGTTCTTCATCCTCGGCTTTGTCCTTGCTGCCATCCCTCAGCTCACGCTGATCGCCCTTGGCCTCATCGGCATCTCCCTTGCCCTCATCTACCTTGGCCTTAAGGATCTGGCCAAGCAGGGTGGCGGCATGGGCGGCGGCTCCGGTGACCCGCTCGGCGACATTCTGAACGATTACGAGTAGGAGGGGAGTGATACATATGGCAGAGAACAAGATTCAGCTCACCAAGGCTGACCGCAAGAAGGTTTGCTTCCGTCATCAGTTCCTTCAGGGCTCGTGGAACTACGAGCGTATGCAGAACGGCGGCTGGTGCTTCGCAATGATCCCTGCGATCAAGAAGCTCTACACCAGCAAGGATGACCAGATTGCCGCTCTTAAGCGCCACCTGGAGTTCTATAACACCCACCCCTATGTTTCCGCCCCCGTCATTGGCGTTACCCTCGCTCTCGAGGAGGAGCGCGCCAACGGTGCCCCGATTGACGACGTCGCCATTCAGGGCGTCAAGGTCGGTATGATGGGCCCGCTCGCCGGCGTCGGCGACCCCGCCTTCTGGTTCACCCTTCGCCCGATTCTGGGCGCTCTGGGCGCTTCCCTGGCCCTGTCCGGCAGCATCGCCGGTCCGTTGCTGTTCTTCTTCGCGTGGAACATCATCCGTTACGCCTTCCTGTGGTACACGCAGGAGTTTGGCTACAAGGTCGGCTCCTCCATCGCCAAGGACCTCTCCGGCGGTCTGATGGGCAAGGTCACCGAGGGTGCTTCCATCCTGGGTATGTTCATCATCGGCGCCTTGGTCGAGCGCTGGGTGTCTATCTCCTTCACCCCGGTCGTCTCCAAGGTCACGCAGTCTGCTGGCGCCTTTATCGACTGGGCTAACCTGCCCTCCGGTTCTGAGGGTGTCAAGGAAGCACTGACGATGTATAACTCCATCGGTGCTAACGCCCTTGATCAGGTGAAGGTCACCACGCTTCAGGCCAACCTCGATCAGCTCATCCCCGGCCTTGCCGCCGTGTGCCTGACCCTGCTGGTCTGCAAGCTCCTCAAGAAGAAGGTCAGCCCGATCGTCATCATCCTGGCTCTCTTCGCCATCGGCATCATCGGTCGCGTCTGCGGCTTCATGTAAGCACGTTTCGGCTTAAGACCGAGAATTGCTAGGCAAGGGCTTTTGAGCCATTGAAACGGACCGCACCCGGTGGGTACACTGGATGCGGTCCGATTGTTTTATTTGGAGGGCGAGGCGCGCATGGCGCAATCTCAGAACAGCACGGTCGATCTGGCAACGCCGGCAACCTGCCTGATGGGGCTTACCAGCCACGGCAACGTGATGGTGGGCAATAAGGCGTTCGAGTATTACAACGAGCGCAATCCCGAGGATTATATTCAAATCCCGTGGGATGAGGTCGACTATATTGCCGCCGAGGTTTTACGCGGCACCAAGAAGATCACGCGTTTTGCCATCTTCACCAAGGACAACGGTCACTTTACGTTTTCGACGCGCGACGACAAAGAGACGCTTCGTGCTGTCCGCAAGTACGTCGACGAGGATAAGCTTGTGCGTTCGCCCGACTTTATCGATGTGACGGCCAAGGGCGCCAAGAGCATCCCCTCCGTTATCAAAAACCTCTTCCACAAAGGCAACTAGTCGTTGGGCAGTCGTCTGCGACGCTCTTAAACGACCAGTCATTAAAGAACGTCGCAGACGACTATCTCGAAGAGCGGCTATGCGCTGCATGGTAGTGGCGCAAATCTGCTACACTAATACAACATGCCTCCGTAGCTCAGGGGATAGAGCACCGCTCTCCTAAAGCGGGTGTCGACGGTTCGAATCCGCCCGGGGGCACCAGAGATTTGTCGAGCCCGGTACCATCACGGTGCCGGGCTCTTCTGGTCTAAAGGCCGGATTCGGACCGCCGACACCCGCGTCACCAATTTCCCCGCGGGGGGAGTTTTCGAATCCGCCCGGGGGCACCAGAAGATTATGACGGCGTCGCGAGAGCGGCGCCGTTTCTGGTTTGCGGGAGCTGCCGGCGGATTCGGACCGTCGACACCCGCGTCACTCATTTCCCCGCGGGGGGAGTTTTCGAATCCGCCCGGGGGCACCAGAAATTTGCCGAGCCCGGTACCACTACGGTGCCGGGCTCTTCTGGTCTAAAGGCCGGATTCGGACCGCCGACACCCGCGTCACCAATTTCCCCGCGGGGGGAGTTTTCGAATCCGCCCGGGGGCACCAGAGGAATATCGAGCCGGTACCGCTACGGTGCCGGGCTCTTCTGGTTCATGCCATGTCAAAAACGAAGCGCCCACTTGCTGGGGGAGCAAGCGGGCGCCTGTGAGCGAATATGTTTGCGGTGAGAGCCGTGATGAGCGGTGGGGTGGCGACTAGTTGGTCGTACCGGAATCGTCACCCGTGCCCGAGCCAGAGCCCGAACCCGAGCCAGAAAGTGCGACCGTCAGCGTAATCGTGCTGTCGGTGGACTGCTTGCCGGTGGGGGAGACGCCCGTAACGGTGGCATCCTCGTTACCGCTCACGGGATTGCCGTTCTGGTCACAGAAGCCAATGTTATAGAAACCGGCGTTGTTGAGCGCGGTAACGGCAGCGGAAATGCTCTTGCCGTACAGGTTGCCCGGGACGGTGGCCTTGCCGGACTTCTTGGCAATGACGACGGTAATCGTGGCGCCGGGCTTCTGCTTGCCGCTGGGGTTCCAGCTGATCACGGTGCCCTCGGTAACCGAGTCGTTCTCCTGGTAGCTCACGTCGACACCAAAGCCTGCCATATCGAGGGCGTTGCGCGCCTGGGCCTCGGTCATGTCGGTCAGGTCGGGGACGGACGTGGTATCCGGGCCGCTCGAGACCTTGTACGAGATGGTCGTGCCCTTCGCGACTTCCTTACCGGCTTCGGTGCCCTGCTCAAAGACCTGGCCCTCATCAGCCTCGTTGGCCTCCTCGGAGGCGTTGCCCTTCAGGCCAACGCTTGCCAGTGCGGCTTCTGCTTGGTCCTTGGTTAGGCCGACAAGTTTGGGAACCTCAACCTTTTCGGAGGGCTTGGGGCCCTTGGAGATTACCAGGTTCACCTTGGTGCCCTTGGCCTTCTTGGTGTTGCCGTTGGGTGTCTGCTCGGCGACCTTGCCCTCGTCGACATCGTCGTTGTAGCTTTGGTCGATGGTGCCGACCTCGAGGCCGGCTTCCTTGATCAGCTCGACGGCAGTCTGCTGGTCCTTGCCCAGCACATCGGGCACGGTGACCTGCTCGCCGCCAAAGAGTCCTGTGGCAAAGGCCACCACGATGCCGATGACGGCAACCGCTGCCACCACGGCGGCGATGATCTTGTTCTTGTTGGATTTGGGCTCTTCGACCTCGTAGGAGCCGGTGGAGCCCGAAACCGAGCTACGGGCGGTATTCTGGCCGCTCACGCCCGAGACGGGACGCACCATGGCGCGCGTCTGATCGGAAAGCTCGCGAGTCTTGGTGGCGCCCAGCTCACCGGGGGCACCGATGATGCGCGTGGGCTCCGAGACGTTGACGGCACGGCCCGACAGGTAGCTGTTGAGCACCTGACGCAGCTCGTCGGCGGTCTGGAAGCGGTTTGCCGGGTCCTTCTCCATGCACTTGAGGATGATGCGCTCAAGGTCGGCGTCGACACCGGAGTTGATCTGGCTCGGCGGAATTGGCAACTCGTTGACTTGCTTGAGTGCGACCGAGATGGCGTCGTCACCGTCAAAGGGAACGCGGCCGGTGGCGCACTCGTACATCACGACGCCCAGCGAGTAGATATCCGAGGTGGGGCCGAGGTCCTGACCGCGGGTCTGCTCGGGGCTGACGTAGTGGGCGGTTCCCAGCACGTTGTTGTCTTGCGTGAGGTGGCTGTTCTTGGCACGCGCGATGCCAAAGTCCATCACCTTGATGTTGCCGTCGGGCAGCACCATGATGTTCTGCGGCTTAATGTCGCGGTGGATGATCTCGTGCTTGTGGGCGACCGAAAGCGCAGAGCTGATCTGCGAGCCGATCTGGGCGACCTTCTTGGGGTCGAGGGCGCCGTGGCTCTTGATGCCGCTCTTAAGGTCGGTGCCGCGCAGGTACTCCATGACGATGTAATAGGTGTCGCCGTCCTTGCCCCAATCGTAGACGCCCACGATATAGGGGGAGGAGAGACCGGCTGCTGCCTGGGCCTCCTGCTTAAAGCGTGCGGCGAAGGTTGCGTCGCCAGCATACTGTGGCAGCATGATCTTGACGGCTACCGTGCGGTCGAGGACCTGGTCCTGTGCACGGTAGACGGTCGCCATGCCGCCTGTTCCCACCTTATCCTTGAGGAGGTATCTTCCCCCGAGGACCCTCTGTTCCATTCCTGCTCCTAACATAATTATTCGCTCAACGATGTGTGTAGTACCTACGATGTGGCCGCTGGGGCCGTGTGGCGCGTTGCCGCTAACTCTTCGGCCGCGGCGCGCCTCGGGTGTCCGATTCGATCATGGGCATCACGCTCCCTGTGCGGCAAGCGCCGCGGTCAGGACGATACCGGCGATCTTGGCGGCCTTGACGTCATGCTTGTCGAAATCCTCCAAGGCCACCGAGATGGCGACCGTGGGTGAATCGTAAGGTGCAAAGCCAACGAACATCGAGTTGACGTTGGTGCCGCCGGTCTCGGCCGAGCCGGTCTTGCCGGCGACCTTGACGCCGGGGATCTGGGCATCGGTGCCGGTGCCGGACTGGACGACGGCAAGCATGGCCTGCTTGACCTGGTCGGCCGTGGCGGAGCTGACGGCCTGACCAAGCGAGCGGGACTGCGTGGTCTTGACCACGGTTCCGTCCGGGGCGAGTACCTGGGCTACAAAGTACGGGTCCATGACCACGCCGCTGTTAGCGATGGCGGCGGCAATCACGGCGTTTTGCATGACGGTGGTCTGCGGGCCGGGCGTGTGGTCCATGCCGACAGGCTGGCCGGCGCCGGCCCAGGCGGTCTCCCACTCGGTCATGAGCGACGGGTCGGCCATGATGGAGGCCGCGGAGGTCAGGTCCTGGCCGAGCTTTTGGCCGTAGCCAAAGGCGTTGGCAAACTGTACGAGCGTGTTTGCGCCAACTTCGTTTGCCACCTGGCCAAAGACGACGTTGGAGGACACGGCAAAGGCCTGCTGCAGGCTGATGGTGCCGTAGCTCTCGTTGGCATAGTTGGTGACCGGTGCGTTGCCGATGTCCATGGAGCCGGGCGCCTGGTAGGTGCTGGTCAGGCTGGCGGTGCCGGTCTCGAGTGCCGCGGAAAGCGTAACGACCTTAAACGTTGAGCCCGGCGTGTACAGCGCGTCCATGGCGCGATTGTACATGGAGCCGTCCTCGCCGCCGCCCGTCTGCAGCAGGGCATCGATGTTGGTGTTGTCGTAGGTGGGCGAGCTGGCACATGCGAGCACCGCGCCGGTACGCGGGTCGATGACCACTACAGCGCCCTTAAAGCCCTTGAGCGCCTGCTCAGCAGCCGTCTGGATGCGCGAGTCGATGGTGAGCTTGGCGGTGTTGCCCGGCTGGGTCTGGCCCGCGAGCGACGCGATGGCGTTGTTCCAGCTGGAGTAATCCTTAGAGCCGGTGAGCGTGTCGTTCATGACGCTCTCGATGGCGGTGGTGCCATACTGCTGGCTCACGTAGCCAACCACGTGCGCTGCCAGGTTACCGTTGGGGTAGGAGCGTACGTAGGTGCCGTCCTCCTGTTGCAGCGACTCGGCCAGCGTCACGCCGTCGGACGTGATGATGGAACCGCGCTGGATGTACTTGGAGCGGGCGATGGTGTGGTTGTTGGTCGGCATGTCCTGATAGTCCTTGGCCTTGATGACCTGGACATAGGTGAGGTTGCCGATAAGGATGGCGAACAGCGCCGTAAAGGCGAGCACCGCGCGGGTTAGACGGTTGGCGAGCGCCACGCGGCCGAGCACACCGGATTCAGGTGTGTCGAGCAGGCGACGGCGCATGCGCGAGCCGACGGAATGGCTGCCGCTGCCGTAGGAAGACGAGGTGGCAAAGCGCGTGCCCGTCGGGGCGGCGGCAGATGCGACCTGATCGTCAGAGATGGCGGCCATGGTGCCGGTGCCGGTAAGCTCGGCCTCGCGTCCGGTCGCCTCGTCACCGGCGCGCAGCAGGAGCGCGACGATGATAAAGCTCGCCAGCAGCGAGGAGCCGCCCTGGCTCATAAAGGGCAAGGTGACGCCGGTCAGCGGGATCAGGCGGGTAACGCCGCCTACGATCAAAAAGGCCTGGAAGCTGATGGCTGCCGTAAGGCCCGTGGCACTAAAGGCGGCGAGGTCGGATTTAGCGCGGGCAGCCGTGGTGAGGCCACGCACGGCAAAGAGCATAAACAGGATGAGCACGGCGCCGCCGCCCAAAAGGCCCATCTCCTCGCCGATAGCCGAGAAGATAAAGTCGGACTCGACGACAGGGATGTTGTTGGCCATGCCGTTGCCGATGCCAACACCGACCAGGCCGCCATCGGCAAGCGAGAAGAGCGACTGGACGATCTGGTAGCCCTGGCCCTGGGCGTCCTTAAACGGATCGACCCAAACCTGGAAACGCACCTGAACGTGCGATAGGAACTTGTAGGCGCCCACGGCTCCGACGGCTAAGAGCGCAAGGCCGATAACGACATACGAAAAGCGCCCCGTGGCAACGTAGAGCATCAGCAAGAAGATGGTGTAGAACAGCACGGCCGAACCCAGATCGCGTTCGAAGACGACGACGAGCAGGCACACACCCCACACGGCAAACAGCGGCAGCAGCAGTCGCAGGCGAGGGATCTTAAAGCCCAGGATCTTGCGGTTGGAGATGGAGAGCAGTTCGCGGTTCTCGGCCAGGTACCCGGCCAGGAACAGCACGATAAAGACCTTGGCGAACTCGCCGGGCTGGATGGTAAAGCCCGCGATGCGAATCCAGAGCTTGGAGCCCGAGATCGTGGTGCCGATAAAGATGGGCAGCATCAGCAGGATGATGCCGATAATGCCAAAGGTGTACTTGTAGCGCATGACCACGTCGAGGTTTTTGACCAGTGCGAGCGTTCCCACCATCAGGGCCACCGAGACAAACAGGATGATGAGCTGTGAGATGGCGAGAGCGGGGGCGAGACGCGTCACGAACGTGATGCCGATGCCCGAAAGCACAAAGACAATGGGCAGGATGGCGGGGTCGGCACCGGGCGCCAAGATGCGCACGGCAATGTGGGCCGCGGCAAAGGCGGCAAAGAGGCCGATCGGTACGGCGAGCGTCTCAAAGGAGATGGCAGCGCCCGCGGTGAGGACGTACATCGCATACAGCAGGATGACGGGGAACGCCGAGGCGATGAGCAAGAGCAGCTCGGTGTTGCGGCGACTCATAAGCGGCACTCCCTTTCTAATTCTTATCGGAGGCTTCGGCCTCGGCGGACTGTTCGGCGGTTTTCTCGGAATCTGATTCGGAGGTCGATCCCTGATTGGTGTTGTCGCGAATCGTTTGCGCGTCGATCACCTGGCGGGTCTGCTCCTCGTCGATCTGGTGGCGGTACTTGGATATCGTGTCCTGCGCATCGTCGACACTTGTTTGCGGAATACCCGCCTTGAGGCGGTTTTGCGTGTCTTCGGGCAGGTCGGATAGCTTGATGCTGGTTTCGCTTTCGAGCCAGTGGAGTTTGAGTCCGAGCGGCTTGCCGGGCAGGCCGCGCCAGACGGCGACATTGCCCTGGTAGGTACCCAGGTAGTACGAGCCGGTGACACCCGTGTAGGCCCAGATGCCAGCTGCCAGCACAAAGACGAGGGCCAGGATGGCGGCGATAGTAATGTTGCGGCGACGCACGCGCTGCGCCTCGCGCATAACGCCATCGTCAACCAGGTCAACGACTACTACGGTCACGTTGTCGTGGCCGCCGGCGGCAAGCGCCGCGTCCACTAGGTTGTCGACGCAGATTTGCGCGGTTGAGGACTGCGTGGCGATGTTCTCGATATCGCTATCGGGAATCATGCTCGAAAGGCCGTCGGAGCACAGGATCAGACGGTCGCCTTCCTCGATATGCAGAGTGAAGTGGTCGGCATACATAGCGGGGTCCGAGCCCAGCGCGCGGGTGATGACCGAACGGTTGGGGTGGACGCGAGCCTCGTCTGCCGTGATCTCGCCGGCGTCCACGAGCTCCTCCACGTAGGAGTGGTCGCGGGTCACGCGGATGAGCGTGCCCTCGTGGAGCAGGTAGGCGCGAGAGTCACCCACGTGGGCGATGGCGAGCGTGTCGTTTTCGATATAGGCGCAAGTGGCTGTGCAGCCCATGCCGGGCTTGCCCAGGCCATTCAAGGCAGCCTCGATTACGGCGGCGTTGGCGGCCTCGACGGCTGCCGCCAGGCGTGCGGCGTCGGCAGACTGAGGAGCTGTCTTGGCGATGGTCTCGACGGCGATAGAAGAGGCTACCTCGCCGGCGGCGTGACCGCCCATGCCGTCGCATACGCAAAAGAGCGGCGACTGCACCAGGTAGGAATCCTCATTGTGCGGGCGCACACAGCCAACGTCGGAGCGGGCGCCCCACATGAGTTGCGTGGTGGTGCCGGCATCATAGGTCGAGTCGGTCTCGATGCGCTCCTCGGTCAGGGGCTCAAAGCTCATGGTCGAGCCGGGGTCTTTGAGTTTGGCCTCAACGGCGGCAACGTCGATCTCGGCTGTGTCACCGGGAGAGACGGTGTCGGTCTCGGCGTTTGATTCGGAATCGCCGGTGTCCGGGGAGTCGGGCTCCTCGGACATGCGGGCGGTCGACTCGTCGTCTTGCGGGCTGACGTCTATAGGCTCGGGCGCCGGCGTAGACGCGGGCGCAACCTCGGATGCCGGGGCTATGGGAAACGCCGGCGCGGCGGGCTCGGGTGCCGCAAACACCGCAGCGCTCTCGTTGATTGCCGCGGCGACGGGCTCTGCAAAGTGAGCCGGCGCCGGGGTTGCTTCGGGCGCTGTGGGCTGTTCCGCAGCATGTGCGCCGATGGGCGCCGCTACGGCATCCTCTTCGTCCTCGTTATCGGCGAGATCCGAAATATCATGCGTTACATGCGAAAGAGGCAGGGAGAACACGGTGTCCTCGGGCTCCACGGGTGCGGAGCCCGCCGGAGCGGCGTGGGCCGGCGCAGCTGTGGCGGCGGCCGGTGCCTCGGTCATAGTTGCGGACTTGTTCTCCTCGTCGATCATCGACGGTTCACCTTCATGACCACGTCGCCAATCTGGACTTCGTCGCCCTCGCGCAGCGTTGCGGGCTCAACAAGCTGGCGGCCGTTGACGAGCGTGCCGTTAAGCGAGTTGAGGTCCTCGATGATGAGCGCCGGGCCCTGCAGCGAAAAGCGCGCATGTGAGGCCGAGACGAACGGTTCGTTGATGCAGATGTCCGAAGATGGCGAGCGACCGACGATGACGGGGCCGAGCATGTCTACGTGGATGCCGCGGATACCGCGCGGACCCTTGTCCACATCAATCGTCCAGATAGCCGAGTCGCGGCGCTGCCCGCGCACAAGTCCCACGCCGGTCTTCATGACGGCGAACAGGAAGATATAGAGCAGGGCGACCAGGACGATGCGGCCTGCAAAAAGGACGATATCGATGTTCATAAGCGACTATCCCCTAAATTCAAAGGTGCTCAGGCCAAACGTCAGCAGATCGCCGTTGCGCAGCGGGCAGCGCGTAATGCGGCGGTTGTTGACGAGCGTGCCGTTGGTGGAATTGAGGTCCTCGATCGACCAATCCGAGCCCGTAAAGGTGAGCTGGGCGTGGCGGCGCGACACGTTGGGGTCGCGCAGGGCAATGTCGGAAACTGAGCGCTCGCGACCGATGGTCACCTGTGCGGAGGTGATGCTATGGCTCTCGCCGCTCACGACGTCGACGAGCTGGGCGAGCGGGCGCTGCGGGGCACGAGTGCTCGCCATGTTGGAGGCGATGCCGGCTGCGGCACCTAGGCCCACGGCGGCACCGGTCGCGGCGGCTCCGCCCATGCCGGCAAGCGCGTCGCGCGAGACGGTCTGCGGCACCGGGATGGGAGCGGCGGGGTCGGGGACGCTAGGCGCGAAGGGATCTGCCACGGCAAGCGGGTCGGGAGCGGCGGCGCGAGGCGTCGGCTGCTGCTGGGGCATGGCGGCGGGGCGCTGCTGCTGCGGGGCAGCAAACTGCTGCTGGCCGGCGCGCGGGGCGCTGGCGGCACGGCTTGCCGCGGAGTTGTTCTGGCCCAGGCCGTTTTGATAGGCGCGCTCTTCTTCGTACAGGCGGCCGAGCGTGGGGGCATCGACGTTCTCGGCAAAGACCGAGAACTTGCCGGCGCGCAGCTGCGGATCGATCATAAAGCGCACGAGGGGCTCGCCGACAAAGACATAGCGGCGCTTTTCGGCCTGCGCCTTCACAAACTCGCGGACCTCGCGCGAAAGCTCGGGGTAGAACGGGGCGAGCATGGGATCGTCGTCGGCGGCGATAAGGATGGTATAGAGTGCCGGCGCCGTGTTGACGCCGTTAATCACCAGAGTCTGATCCTCCATGTCGCGAGCGGCCTGCTTGGCAAGCTTCTTAAAGGAGAACGGGGCACGGGTGGCACCGAAGATGCCGGCCACGTGGTCCTCGAAGATGTTCAGGAAGTTCACGAAAGATCACTCTCCGTATAGGTTCTTTGGTATCCGAGCAAATATAGGCATATCCCAACGATTATAGAGGATAGGGTTCCCGCAACCGCCGCCTTGGCGACGACCGCGGCTGCAAGGCTGGCAATTTCCATATGGTGTGCAAGACAGGACGCCGCTGCGCAGCCGATGCCGGTGACAGCGATGGCGGCGATTGCGGCAAGGTTTGAGCCCTGATCGGCACGCTTGGCATGGGCATTGAGCAGCGCGGATGACGCTGCGGCAGTTGCCGCGACCAGCACAAAGGCAGCCCAAAGGAGCGGGTCTCCCAGCGCTGCGGCAACGTTACCGAGCCCCAGCACGCCTCCGGCTGAAAGCGCGACTGTCGCCAGGCGGGCAAAAAGCGCGCCCATGCCCGTTGCCGCGGCGGCGCTTGCCGGGCCGAGCCAAAATGACGCGACGCCGGCGGCGACCCCAGCTGCCAGGAAGGTATTGCCGGTCAGACAGCCAAGCGCGAGTGCACAGGTGAGCGTGGCGCTCGCGGCAGTCTCGGTGCGACCCCAGGCGATCCACCAACCGGACATGGCGGCGGCAAAGATCACCGCGACGGGCAGCATCGACAGGATGCCTTGTGCCTGCATGGTGGCGTTGGCCATGAGCACCAAAAAGCCCACAGCCGAGATGGCCGAGCCAATCTGGGGGGCCAGGCCAGCCGCCGCTCCGATCGCGATGGCCGCAATGACCAGGCCGGGAAGCGCCGCGACCCCGGCCGTTTGCATCAGTAAAAAGCTAAAGGTGCCGCACGTTAGCGCCGAGATAGTGCGCATGGTGTAGTCGCGCGCATGGCTCCAGCGCGTGCCCGCCCAGCCGAGTGCGGGGTCGACCTCGATGGCGTCGCCCTCGTAGTGCGACGGCTCGATACCGTCGAGCTCCTGCTCGTCATCCGAAAGCTCGCCAACCATTTGCTCCAGGCTGTGACGGCCCTCGCGCACGCTGCCCAGACCGGCAAGGAGCTGGTCGCAAAATGCCTCGATGCTGTTGGGGCGGTCCTGCGGCATGGGGGAGAGCGCGCTCATGAGCGCGGCCTCGGCTCCCGGGGGAAAGTGTGGTATCAGCTCGCTGGGATAGGTGGCGCCGCCGATGATGCGGTCGAGCGAGTCGGCGGGCGTGGCCGCCATAAAGGGGGCGCTGCCGCACAGGCCCTCGTAGATCACACAGGCAAGGGCAAAGACATCAGCGCGTTCGTCGACCGTGCCGGTCTCGATATCGAGCTGCTCGGGCGGCATGTAGCCGATGGTGCCGCCGCGCGAACCGCCAAAGCCACCGGCGGACGACAGTCGCGCCATGCCAAAGTCGGTGAGCTTTACATTGCCCGAGTGGTCGATGAGCACGTTGGCGGGCTTAATGTCCAGGTGGAGTACGCCATTACTATGGGCGAAGGTGAGCGCCTGGCCCAGGGCATCGGCAATAGCTGCGGCCTCGTCAAAGGTAAGTGAGCGGCCGTCCACGCGGTGCAAAAACTCGGCCAGCGACATGCCATCGACATATTCCATAACCAGGTAGGCATAGGCTGTGTCGTGCGTAAAGTCGATGACCTGCACGATATTGGGATGTTGAAGCATGGCGGCGGTGTGCGCCTCGCGCAGGACATCCATGATGTCGCTGGCGGGCATGCCGGCACCGTTGATAAGGGGGATGCGCTTAATGGCGACGCGGCGGCGCAGGTGCGTGTCGCGGCAGATCTCGATGGAGCCAAAACCGCCGGTCGCAAGTGTCTCGAGCGGCTGGTACCGCTTGAGCAGCTCGCGAGAGCTGGTGCCCTCCAAAGGAACGTCCGGCGAGAACCGGGCGGTATGTTGCGAGAAAAGCGGCATGGCCAACCCTCGTGCGTTTAAAGTTCGTTTGCGAGTGGCGGGCGCGGAGCCGAGCCGTTCGCGGTGGCATAGATGCTGCTAGTGTAGCACGCTCGGGCGGATGGCGAGGATAACGGGATGCGAGGCTGCCTGTCTGGCTTGGCCTTAGCGCTTCTTCTTGTTCTTCTTCTGCTTGCGCTTGGTCTCCTGGGGCTTGTCGCCCTGTTTGGCTTCGGCAGCGGCCTTTTCTGCCTTCATCTTCTTGCGCTTGGTCTCGATGCGGAGTTTTTTGTTGATGCGGGCCTTGAGGAAGGGGCCGAACTGCTCGGCATCGCCACGGACGAAGGTTTCCTTAGGGATCGTCACGCCCTGGTCGGCGAACATGGCCACAAAGATGCGCTCGCCGTCGAGCACGTGGTCGAGCTTCTCAAACGGGAAAAACTGCGACTTGCCGCTCTTGCCCCAAACCATCAGGCCGTCCTCGTTGGCGGCGACGCGGCGATAGCGGCCACCCATGGACTCGTCGGCCTCGACGGCGTCGATAAAGTCGCGGGCGAGGGTGTGGTGCAGGTTTTTGCTCCACCAGGCCAAAAAGGCGCCGAACACGATCAACACGACGCCAAACTTGATCCAGTTGCCGCCGGCCACCAGCATGCCGATGCCGATGAGCGCGGCAATTGCCGCGGCGACATACAGCGAGCCGCGACGCCTGGGCGAGGCGACCAGGCGGGCGAAGTCGGTGACCAGGTCGTTTTCGTACTGGTACTCGTTGAGGTACAGGATGCCGTCATCGGCTGCGGCCTGCTCCTCGAGCGCGACCTCGACCTGGTCGGCTGCTTCGGAGGGAACGAGGTTGCTCTCTGCGTCTGCCATGCTCTTTGGACTCCTATCGCGGCGGGCTCGCCGTACGGGTTATTATGAATGCAGTATGCCGTGCGACCGCATGGCCGTCGCGGCAACAAGACTCAGTATACCCGGGGGAGCACCCATGGAATCGTTGTACCGAAAGTATCGCCCGCTCACCTTCGACTCCGTGGTGGGCCAGCAGCATATCGTCTCGACGCTCGAGCACGCCATCACCGAGGGACGCCTGTCCCACGCGTACCTGTTCTGCGGACCGCGCGGCACGGGCAAGACCACCATGGCGCGCATTCTGGCCAAGGCACTGCTGTGCCGCAATGCCGAGGCGGCGCGCGCCGAGGGTGCAAGCGGCTGCATGCCCGACGGTACTTGCGAGGAGTGCGAGCTCATTGCCGAGGGCAACCACCCGGATGTCTACGAGCTCGATGCCGCAAGCCGCACGGGCGTGGACAATGTGCGCGAGGAGATCATCAACTCCGTCAACTTTGCCCCGGTGCGCGGCAAGTACAAGATCTATATCATCGACGAGGTCCACATGCTCACGACGGCGGCGTTCAACGCGCTGCTCAAGACGCTTGAGGAGCCGCCGGCGCACGTGATCTTTGTGCTGTGCACCACCGACCCGCAAAAGATTCTGGAGACCATCCTCTCGCGCTGCCAGCGTTTCGATTTCCATCGCATCGGCAACGAGGATATCGAGCACCGCCTGGCATACGTGTGCGAGCAGGAGGGCTTCGATTACGACGATGAGGCGCTGGCTATCGTGGCGCGCCATGCCAAGGGCGGCATGCGCGACGCGTTGTCCACGCTGGAGCAGCTGAGCGTCTTTGGCAACGGTTCTGTGCATGCGGACGACGCCCGCTCTCTTTTAGGCGAGGTTTCGGACCAGATTCTGGGCGAGTTTTCCCGCGCCATTGCCGATCGCGATGTTGCCGAGCTCTATGGACTGATCCGTACGCAGGTCGAGGAAGGAAACGACCTGCTGGAGCTGACGCGCGACCTGGTGGCGCACGTGCGTGACGTGTACGTTGCCTGCGTTGCCGGTGCTCGTGCCGAGCTGTTTGAGGGCGGCTCCGAGCAGGCCGAGGCGCTTGCTGCCGAGGCCGCTGCCTTTGGCGAGCATCCTGCCGACCGCCTGGCCCGTGTGCTGACGGTGCTCGACGATGCCGCACTGGAGATGAGGGGCGCGAGCGACGTGCGCCTGGTGCTCGAGATTGCCTGCACGCGTCTGGCGCGTCCCGAGGCCGATTTAACGATTGAGGCATTGGCCGAGCGCGTGGCACGCCTGGAGGCCATGGTTGCCAACGGCGCCGTGCCGGCGAGCGTGGCTGCTGCTCAGGCCGCCGCGCCTGCAGCATCCGTACCCGCTGCTGCCCAACAGCCGACGCTCATTTCGGGCGCTCGTGCTGCCGCTCCGGCGGTATCCGCTGCCCCTGCTGCTACGTCCGCGCGCCAGGGTGGCATGCCTTGGGACCGTGGTGCTGCCGCTCCGGCGGCTCAGCCTGCACCCGTGTCAGCTTCCAAGCCTGCAGCGCCTGCACCTCAGCCTGCGCCGGCTCCGACGCCTCAGCCCCAGTCCAACAATGCCGCCCAGGTTGCTGCCGCCGGCGCCGCCGAGACCCCCGCGGTCGAGGACGCCGGCGAGCTGCAGCGCAAATGGGCCGAGGTCGTCGAGCGCGTCAAGGCGCGTCAGGCTTCCTACGCAGGGCTTTTGCTCAACGCCCGCGCCACGGCCGACGACGGCTCCAAGCTCACGGTCTCGTTCCCCGCGGGTTCGACTTTTGCCATTAAGATGCTCGGTCGCGCCGATACGCAGTCGGTGGTCCTACCGACGGTCTGCGCGGTCTTCGGTCGTCGTACCGTCGACTATGTCCTGGATGGGGGTGGCACGCCGGCTCCTCAACATGAGGAGCATTCTCCATCTGCACGGGCTGCGGCATCTGCGGACCCGCAACCCGTGTCCTCGGCGGCCCCTGTATCCTCGAGCGCCAGCGCGCCGCAGCAGCAAGCGGCACCGGTAACGGCATCGACCTCGTCGGCGCCTAAGCCCGCGGCGCCCAAACCGGCTGCTCCGACACCCGCGCCCAAGCCCGTCTCGCCCGCGCCCAAGTCGTCTGACCTGGGCAAAGCCCCCTGGCTACGCTCCGACAACCCCGCCGGTGCTCCTGCCACGGGTAAGCTCCCGACCGAGCCCGCACCCCGTGCGCCCGAGCGCTCGGCTGCCCCCAAAGCTCAGCCTGTCGCGCAGTCCGCGCCGTGGGAATCCGAGCAGGTGCCCTACGACGACGCTATGGTCGGCGGCTTCGCTGGCGATGCGAGCGGGGACGATCTGCCTCCGTTCGACGTGCCGGGTGCGACGCCCGCGCCCAAGTCCGCTGTAGCTGCCCCCAAAGAGGAGGACGCTCCTGCAGCTCCCTGGGAGTCCAACCCCGGCGCCGGCAGCCCCTTCGGCCACCAGGGCGCAGCCCCGAGCATCCCGCAGACCGAGGACGAGGCCAAAGACCTCATCCGCAGCGTCTTCGGTCAGGCCACCATCTTCAAACCGGTGGAGTAGCCGTACGGGCGGGTATACTGCTCAAGAAGAGAACCCCTTGCCCGGGCGCATTTGTATTTCGGACATGTGTAGTGTGGTGCCGCGTATGTCGCATTTGAGCAGACAGGTGCGTGACGGTCGGCCTAGGATGCTGAGGTCGATACGATACGTCGCATGGCTGTCCGTGTACTCGACTTGCTCGGCGTTAATGGTTGCTCCGATTGCCAAATAAACGCCTAGCTCGGCATCGACAATCTTGAAGTCCTTTATCTTGACCTTGAACTCTTGATAGAGGGACGGGCTGTTGTAGTAGACGGTTCGGGTTCCGTCGGTGCACTCATCGGTCGTCTCCCATTTGACGACGGGCTGGTCCGAGCTGGCTATCAGCAGTTCTGCTCCAAAAGCTATGGCATGGGTGATGACAACCAGCAATGCCCAGCCGACAAAGAGATAGAGAACCACATATGCAACGGGGTGTTTTGAGCGGATGTTTTGGAGCGCGTTGGGGGCATTCATGGGGCACCTCCAAATTACTATCTATGGCAATCAAATTATACCCCGCTGCCATGCGCGTCACCGTGAGCAACGGATCGGCATGCAGGTCTTTAGCGGTGCACATGAAATGTCGGATTCCGGCTCTACAAGATTTAGCTTTCAATATTATGCAGATGCGAATTATTCAACTTTGCATAATCTTCGGGTGCGGCTTGCACTCCAGGACATGTATATCGACTGAGGTAGCGTGACTGCCCCGCTTGCTGGCCGCGCGCCGTGGTACGATTTTTGAGTTTGAAAGTCCCGCCGCGTCCCGGCTGCCCTTGCAGCTCGGCGTGCGGCCGCACGTAAAGGAGCCATCATGGCCGGTATGAACATGCAGCAGATGATGAAGCAGGCCCGCAAGATGCAGGAGCAGCTTGCCGCCGCGCAGGAGAACCTCAAGTCCCAGACCGTCGACGCCTCTGCCGGCGGCGGCATGGTCAAGGTGACCGTTAACGGCGAGATGGAGCTCGTCAACCTCACCATCGATCCCGATGCCCTCGATCCCGAGGACGTCGATATGCTGCAGGACATGATTATGGCTGCCGTCAACGAGGCCGTCCGCGGCGTCAACGAGCTCGCCAACAAGCAGATGGGCGCCATCACCGGCGGCCTCAACATCCCGGGCATGCCGTTCTAAGACACGCATATATATATGAGTGCGAATCACAGTCTGCAAAAACTGCTCGATGAGCTGGGCCGCCTGCCGGGCATTGGTCCCAAGTCGGCCCAGCGCATCGCCTATTACCTGTTGGAGGCCGACGCCGAGGAGGCGCGCCGCCTGGCCGAGGCCATCCTGGAGGTCAAGCAGGAGGTCCACTTTTGCAGCCGTTGCTTTAACTACGCCACGGCCGACGAGTGCTCCATCTGCCAGGACCCGATGCGCGATACCACTCGCATTTGTGTGGTGGGCGAGCCGCGCGACGTCCAGGCAATCGAGCGCACGGGCAGCTACCATGGCCTGTACCATGTGCTGGGCGGCGTGATCAGTCCCATGGACAAGATTGGTCCCGAGCAGTTGCACATCCGCGAGCTGCTGGCGCGTCTGGGCCACGAGGATATCCATGAGGTCATCATCGCCACCAACCCCAACATCGAGGGCGAGACCACGGCGAGCTACCTGGCCCGCACTATCAAGCCGTTGGGCGTCGAGGTGTCGCGTCTGGCAAGCGGCCTTCCCGTGGGCGGCGACCTGGAGTATGCCGACGAGCTTACGCTTGGCCGCGCCATCGAGGCCCGTCGCGCGATTTAGGTGGCGAGCCTGCTCCTGCCGTATGTTTTCCTCGCGACGCACGGGGTAGTCATAATTTCCCTGTGCGACTGTAAGTTTGTTGTGCAACAAAGATGCTTTGTATCCGCTTATCGCATGGATGCTTCCACTC
Organism: uncultured Collinsella sp.; assembly: GCA_958429025.1. GTDB lineage: Bacteria > Actinomycetota > Coriobacteriia > Coriobacteriales > Coriobacteriaceae > Collinsella. Next base: position 35,914 of record CAUAIH010000014.1, read on the forward strand.
GCATCCTTAATTTGCTCATTCGTTGCGCAACCTTTTGGGTTCGCTGATACACTCAAATATGGATTCGAATGAATGCGCCGCTCCCGAGCGGCGTGTTTTTGTTCAAGACTTTAGTCCGCTGGCCGCGCAGCGGCCAGCTTTAAACCACCCGCTACGCGGGTGGAGACAAACGGCTTTACAAAGCCACCCCTCCGACCGATATTGACGATTGTTCAGGCCGTCAAGAATTCGAGTCGAAGGGGTGGTCGCCATGGCCCAGAAGGCCTACAGCCTTTCCCACACGAAGTGGATGTGCAAGTACCACATCGTGTTCACGCCGAAGTATAGGCGCAAAGTGATCTACAACCAAATCAGGAGCGACATAGGGGAGATCCTCAGGAAGCTGTGCGAGTACAAGGGGATCGAGATAATCGAGGGGCACCTGATGCCCGACCACGTGCACGTGCTGCTGGCGATCCCGCCGAAGTACAGCGTCGCGAGCGTCATGGGCTACCTGAAGGGGAAGAGCTCGCTGATGATATTCGACAGGCACGCCAACCTCAAGTACAAGTTCGGCAACAGGAAGTTCTGGGCGGAGGGCTACTACGTGTCCACCGTCGGCCTGAACGAGGCGACGATCGCCAAGTACATCAGGGAGCAGGAGTCCCACGACATCGCGCTGGACAAGCTGAGCGTGAAGGAGTACGAGGACCCCTTCAAGAGGGGGTGATCCCGCCGGTTCGACCGGCGCGCCACGGGTCAAGATGCACTAGGCCTGGACGAAGTCCGGGCCCGCGCCTTTAGACGCGAGCCCGGGGCCCGTGGGTTATACCCTAAGAGCAAACCACCCTTTTTAAGGGTGGTTCTGATTGGAGGAGAACGCATGCGGCCCGGTGGCACTCAGACAAAGCGCGGCGCCGCGGTGCGCATGCGACGCCGACTGGGCTTGGCGCCGCGGGCGTACGCACTGCTATCGTGCTCGCTGGTGCTGGTCATAGCTGGCGTTTCTGCCTATGGCATGACCGTGCCGTCCATGATGCAGGCGCATGCCGCACGCGAACCGCGCGTGGGGCATGAGGTCAAAAGTGATCTGGGCACCACGACTGGATATGCTTGGGCAAGTGTGGTCGCGCATATTGTGTTTGGCACCGACGATGCGGACGGCGCCGAGGCCCCGGACAACGAAGTCACGCTTGCCAATGGCAAAACCATCGTGCTCACCAACACCAAGATCATCGATCGGTTGTCCAACAATAGCGTGGCGGCAACGGTGAATAAGGTCGAGCAGCAGAAGGAGCAGGACGCCCAGCAGTCCGGAAAGCCCGGTAGCTCGGATAATTCTGGCTCCGGCTCGGATTCATCGAGTTCGGGCGGCGGCTCTGGGTCGGGTTCCTCTACCGGAGGGTCTGGAAACGGCGGCTCGACGGGCGGCAACACTGACAACGATGCAAACTCCGGTGGCCTTTCCGCTGCTGAGGAAGAGAGCATTCACAGTTGGCTTGTGACCAAGTACAACATGCTCGACGGCTATGTTTCTCGTGCCAATGATGTGGTCTCGACCTATAACTCTACGGGAGATCCTAGGCCGTGCGACAGCCTGGTCGGGGAGATGTTTGTCATTCGAGCCGAGTTCGGTCGTCAGACATTCTCGCCCCGGTCAAAGTGGTATCAGCAGTATGCCAATCTGTGGGGCTGTTATACCAACCTATGTCAATGGGTCGGCCATTACGGCGATGATGACGTCGCGCTCGGTAACTTCAACAATAACGTGGCGGCGCTTGCCCTATGATGACCGATCTTGCATCCACCACACCACAATCGCTCGGTCGCGATCCCATGGTCGGCCTGCGCCTTGCGCGTGTCGACGGGTTTGAGCCGGCCATTGCGCTCGGTCAGGACGAACTGCCTGCCTATCTGCGTCGTTTTACGATGCTGTTTGCCGACGATGCCACCATACGCCGTGGCGGTATCGGCCGCGTGACGCGTGCCGTCAACGCCCAAGGCGAGGCCGTGGCACTCAAGCAGCTCATCTTGCCGGCGCGCGATGAGTTCGACGACGATGCCGCTCACGAGGTGCTGGTCGCCAAGTTCAAGGCGGCGTTTCGCGAGGAATACGAATGCCATCGCGCCCTTTCGGGCCTTAAGGGCTTTCCCCGCCTCTATGGCTGGGGCGAGGTCGACGGCATCCCCGCGATTGTCATGGAATGGGTCGAGGGCGAGACGCTCGCCCGCCTGCGCTCGCGCTTTGCCGTAGACGATGCTGGGCGCCTGTCGCCGCTCGTGGCGGCGCGTCTGGGTCGCGACCTGTTCGATCTGCTCTGCCGTATGAGCCTGGTGGGTGAGGGCTTTGTCCATCGCGATATCTCGCCCGCCAATATTATGGTGCGTACGGCGCGTCTACCGCTTGACCGGCAGCTTGCCGAGGGCACCTTTGACCTGTGCCTGATCGACTTTGGCTCGTCGCTGGCGCTCGAGCCTGCGTCGGCCGTGGCCGGTACCGGCGGCAAGGCTTCGTTTACGGAGCGCTATGCCACGCTGCGTCGCGCGACGGTTGCCTATGCCCCGCCCGAGATGCTCACCGATGATATTCCCAACTTGCGTGCCTTGCGCATGTCGCCGGCGATTGACGTGTACGCCGCGGCGAGTGTGGTCTACGAACTCATTGCCGGCGTCGCGCCGTATGAGGCGGCACCGGGCGCGTCGGGGACCTCGGGCTCGCGCAAGAAGACGCGTGATATCGCCAGCCCTTATCGCCTCAAGATGGATACGCTGCCCGATTATCCCGTCGGCACCCACGCGCCCGGCTGCGACATGACGCAGCTGCTGCGACGCGAGCCCGATGTGGCACTTGCCGCGGCCGAGCAAGCTCAGCAGCTGGGGCTCAATCCAAATTCAGAGGACTTGCGCGATGCGCTGGCGTTTGTCGATACGCAGCTGTCCGACGTGGTGATGGCATGCCTGTCGTGTCACCAGGAAGATCGTCCGGAGCCTGCTGCCGTGGAGGCGGCGCTCTCGGCGTTTTGCGACCACTATGCGCAAAATGTCGCTCGCTCGCTTCGCTCCGAGCCGCTCATGCCGTGTCCGATGGAGGTATCGGGCCGGGCGATGCGACGTGCGGCGATGATTGCGTCGACGGCGGTCTGCGGTGTGCTTTGGGCTGCGGTCGTGGCGTCGGCGGCGTTGCTGGCGTCGGGCGCCCATGTGACGATTGCCGTGGGGCCTCTTATGTGGTCCGGAAAGTTGCCGGGCATCGTTGCTGCGCTGGCGTTGGCGCTGCCGGGCGTGTCGGGCATTGCCGCCGGAGCCTTGGCGCGCAATCGACGCACGGGGTTCTTGCAGGGCGTGCTCGCACTATCTGCCTCCGAGGTTCCGGTGTTGGTTGTACTCGCGTGTACTGTGTTTTCCCAGCATGCCGTGGCGGGTGGTCTGGTGGCCGCCTTAATGGCAACCTATGCACTCACGTGGTTTTTGCTGGCGATGGGGTTTGCCTTCGAGCTTCCCGTCGTGTCAGCACGACGTGCGAAAAACCCCGTGGCGACATCGCTTGCCGGCGGAGCCGCGGCGGCTCGCGCCTTTGGCGGACCTGCCGAAGCAACTGACGATATCTCTGTGACCAAGGAGGGCTAAGCCCATGGCTTCTCAAACCGAGCTCACCCCGTGCGGGGCAATGTTCGATATCTTTAAGCGCGCGGCGCACCTGAGCCATATCGAGCTGTGCGGTCTGGTGCTCTCAAGCCGTCCGCTTGCCGATGGCCGTAGCCCTCAGAGTCGCGTCGCCGATCGCTCGTGGGTTTCGCGCTTTATCGTGCGTGCACCGGTCGGCACACTGCAGGAGCGTTATTTTGCCGATTACGGTACCTCGGCCGCGCGCATTATGTCGCAGCTGGCCCTGCGCCGCCGCAATCCCATGGATGCTGCGGCGGTGACCAATATGGTGTGCGGGCCTGCTGGCGAACCTATGGTTCGTGCGCTCGAGGAATGTCATCAGGACACGAATCTCTATCGCAATGCTCTCGAGCGTCTGTCATAGGCGGCGGAGCTCATGCCCGCCGAGCGCGCGGAGGCCATCCTGGTGCTGTTCGTCGCCGTAGGCTGTTCGGCGGATGTTCGCTCGTCGGTGACCTACGCCATCGATTACGCGCATGCGACCTGCGGCGGTGCCACGTCGACGCCGCGCTCGCTGAGCACATTTTCAGTCACAGGCGAGCACGAGGCTTTGCCGGCGCATCCGCTGGGACTGCTGCGCGTGCAAAACGGCTACGTGGTGAGCGCTCCGCGTTGGATTCAACCGAGCGAGGAGGGCGTCGAGATCGGCGCGTTGGCCACGGGGGAGGGCGACATCACCGACGTCGGTGACGATGTCTCGGCTCGCCATGCCCATATCTGGTGCGATGCTCAAAATGCATGGCACGTCGAGGACCTGTCGTCAACCAACGGCACAGTGGTAGTAAACGGGGCCACGAGCGTCTGCACCCAGGTGGAGCCCGGCCGCTCCGCCCAGCTCAATCCCGGCGACGAACTCAAACTCGGCGAATCCACCACCTACGCCATCCTCCTCGGCGCCCTCTAGTTCATCCCCTCAATGAGTTGCGGTGAAGTAGGGACTGCTTAAGGCCGCGACCGGCAAAAACAGTCCCTATTTCACCGCAACTGCCGTGCGGTCGGCGATAGAGAAACGAGGGTGGATTTTCGGACGCACGAGAGAGGATTTTCGGACGCGCAACACATGAGAGTGGATAATCTCCCACTTTTGGCCAAGATACAGGCAAAATGTGGGAGATTATCCACTCTCGATGCAGGCTGCGACTTTTCCGTCTGAGGGGTTATCTCGCCTTTGGCGGTCACCCGAGGTAAACCTTTACCGCCCACCTATATTTGCCGAAATATGGCTTGGCGGCGGGGTACAATAAACCCGCATGCGGATTTCCGTTGCGGGCGCTTCCCATCGCCGGGGCGTGCCCGGGAGCATCCGGTATGCGGCCTTTGCGGCGCCCGGTCATGTGCAAGACGGGCAGCTGGGCCTGTGGAGTGCGTGCAGCCCTCCTCGCCTCGGCATGCCTTCTCTCCACGCCATGTACCTGCTGCTCAGCCTGCCTGCCAGATGATGGAAGCAACAGCGAAAATCCCATCACGCCAATATCCCGGCGATCGCCGGGGCCTGTATACCTATATGAGAGGAGAGGGGTATATGGCGCGTAAGTTTAAGTCTATGGACGGCAACGAGGCGGCCGCATATGTTTCGTATGCGTACACCGAGGTAGCGGGAATCTATCCCATTACGCCGTCCAGCCCGATGGCCGACCATGTCGACCAGTGGGCGGCCCAGGGCCGCAAGAACATCTTCGGCACCCCGGTCAAGGTCGTCGAGATGGAGTCCGAGGCAGGTGCAGCCGGTACCGTTCACGGTTCGCTGGGCGCCGGTGCTCTGACCACCACCTACACGGCTTCTCAGGGTCTGCTCCTGATGATTCCGAACATGTACAAGATCGCGGGCGAGCAGCTCCCGGGCGTCTTCCACGTCTCCGCGCGTTGCGTCGCTTCCCACGCCCTGAACATCTTTGGCGATCACTCCGACGTCATGGCCTGCCGTCAGACCGGCTTCGCCATGCTCGCCGAGGGCAACGTCCAGGAGGTCATGGACCTCTCGCCGGTGGCTCACCTTGCCGCCATCGAGGGTAAGACCCCGTTCCTTAACTTCTTCGACGGCTTCCGCACCAGCCACGAGATCCAGAAGGTCGCCATGTGGGACTACAAGGATCTGGCAGAGATGTGCGACATGGACGCCGTCCAGGCTTTCCGCGACCACGCGCTCAACCCTGAGCACCCGCACACCCGCGGCAGCCACGAGAACGGCGATATCTTCTTCCAGAACCGTGAGGCCTGCAACAAGGTCTACGACGAGCTTCCCGCCGTCGTCGAGGGCTACATGAAGAAGATCAACGAGAAGCTCGGCACCGATTACGGCCTGTTCAACTACTACGGCGCTCCCGATGCCGATCGCGTCGTCGTGTGCATGGGCTCCTTCTGCGACGTGCTCGAGGAAGTCATCGACTACCTCAACGCTCACGGCGAGAAGGTCGGCCTGGTCAAGGTTCGTCTGTTCCGTCCGTTCTCCATCAAGCACTTCGTCGACGTTCTCCCCGAGACCGTCCAGAAGATCGCCGTCATGGACCGTACCAAGGAGCCGGGTTCCATCGGCGAGCCGCTCTACCAGGACGTCGTCTCCGCTCTCTACGAGGCCGGCAAGACGGGCATCAAGGTCGTCGGCGGCCGTTATGGCCTGGGCAGCAAGGACACGCCTCCCGCGTCCGCGTTCGCTGTCTTCGAGGAGCTCAAGAAGGACGAGCCCAAGCGCGAGTTCACCATCGGCATTGTCGATGACGTGACCAACCTGAGCCTGCCCGAGGCCGAGGATGCGCCCAACACCGCAGCCCCCGGCACCATCGAGTGCAAGTTCTGGGGTCTGGGTGGCGACGGTACCGTCGGTGCCAACAAGAACTCGATCAAGATCATCGGCGACCACACCGACAAGTACGTCCAGGCCTACTTCCAGTACGACTCCAAGAAGACCGGCGGCGTCACCGTTTCGCACCTGCGCTTTGGTGATTCCCCGATCCGTTCGCCGTACTACGTGACCAAGGCCGACTTTGTCGCCTGCCACAACCCCAGCTACATCGTCAAGGGCTTCAAGATGGTCCGCGACGTCAAGCCGGGCGGCACCTTCCTGGTCAACTGCCAGTGGAGCGACGAGGAGTTCGCTGAGCACATGCCCGCCGTGGCCAAGCGCTACATCGCGAACAACAACGTCAACGTCTACCTGATCGACGCTATCGACCTGGCCGCCAAGGTCGGCATGGGCAAGCGCACCAACACGGTGCTCCAGTCCGCCTTCTTCGCGCTGGCCAAGGTCCTGCCCGCCGAGGACGCCCTGCAGTACATGAAGGACGCGGCTACCAAGTCCTACATGAAGAAGGGCCAGGCCATCGTCGACGCCAACCACAAGGCCATCGATGCCGGCGCTACCGCCTTCCGTAAGTTCGAGGTTCCGGCCGACTGGGCTACCGCCGAGGACGCCGCTCCCGTCGAGCTCTCCGAGGAGACCAAGTCTGCCATCGCCCAGCAGGTCAAGAACCTGCTTGAGCCCATCGATCGCATGGATGGCGACAGCCTGCCTGTTTCCGCTTTCGTCGATTGCGCCGACGGCCAGTTTGAGCTGGGCGCCTCCGCATACGAGAAGCGCGGCGTCGCCGTGGTCGTTCCCCACTGGGACGAGACCAAGTGCATCCAGTGCAACCAGTGCGCCTATGTGTGCCCGCATGCCACCATCCGTCCGTTCGCGATGACCGAGGACGAGGCTGCCGCCGCGCCCGAGGCTACTCGCACGCTCGACGCCATGGGCCCCAAGGCCAAGGGCATGAAGTTCACCATGGCCGTGTCTCCGCTCGACTGCATGGGCTGCACCAACTGCGTCAAGGTCTGCCCCAAGGGCGCCCTCGAGATGGTTCCCACCGAGCAGGAGATGGACCAGCAGCCCGTTTGGGACTACATGGTCGAGAACGTCTCCGAGAAGAAGGAGCTCATCGCGGCCAACGTCAAGGGCAGCCAGTTTAAGCAGCCCTACCTGGAGTTCTCCGGCTCCTGCGCCGGCTGCGCCGAGACCGCCTATGCACGTCTGGTGACCCAGGTCGCCGGCGACCGCATGTTCATCTCCAACGCCACCGGCTGCTCCTCCATTTGGGGCAACCCCGCTGCCACCGCTCCTTACTGCAAGGACAAGGACGGTCACGGCCCGGCGTGGAACAACTCCCTGTTCGAGGACAATGCCGAGCACGGTCTGGGCATGGCCGTTGGCTACGAGGCCGTTCAGAAGAAGCTGATCGCTGCTACGCAGGAGATCATCGCCGCTGACGGTCCGTCCGACGAGCTCAAGGCCGCCGGTCAGGCTTGGATTGACTCTGTCAACGACGCCGAGGCCTCTAAGACCGCTGCCGCCGCTTACGTTGCCGAGCTCGAGAAGTGCGACTGCGACGCTTCCAAGGCGATCCTCGCCGACAAGGCTTACCTCACCAAGAAGTCCTTCTGGGTCTTCGGTGGCGACGGTTGGGCCTACGACATCGGCTTCGGTGGCCTGGACCACGTCCTGGCTTCCGGTCACAATATCAACGTCTTCGTCTTCGACACCGAGGTCTACTCCAACACCGGCGGTCAGGCCTCCAAGGCCTCGAACCTGGGCCAGGTCGCTCAGTTCGCCGCTGCCGGTAAGGTGACCAAGAAGAAGTCTCTGGCCGAGATCGCTATGAGCTATGGCTACGTCTACGTGGCGCAGGTCGCCATGGGCGCCAACCCGGCTCAGACCCTCAAGGCCATCCACGAGGCCGAGGCCTACGACGGCCCGTCCCTCATCATCGGCTACAGCCCCTGCGAGATGCACTCCATCAAGAAGGGCGGCATGCAGAACTGCCAGGCCGAGATGAAGAAGGCTGTCGAGTGCGGTTACTGGAACCTCTTCCGCTTCAACCCCGAGGCTGCTGCCGGCAAGAAGTTCTCGCTCGATTCCAAGGAGCCCGCGGGCGGTTATCAGGAGTTCCTGATGAACGAGGCCCGTTACGCTTCGCTGACGCGTTCCTTCCCCGAGCGCGCCGAGGAGCTCTTCAAGGAGAACGAGCAGGCCGCTATGGACCGCTACGCTCACCTGCTGAAGCTCAAGACGGTGTACAACGAGGCTTAGGTCTCCCACCGCAGGATCTGAGGGCTGTCCTTCGCGGACGTCCTCGGACATGAAAGAACCCCCGCTGCGCACTACGTGCGGCGGGGGTTCTTTCGTTCTGCGGAGTGTCCGCGAAGGTTAGCCCTCAGATCCTGCTACGACTACGCCCTCGGATTGTGTGGGCGGATGAAGGACGTAGTTGGCGGGTATTCCGTCCCTTTCGCTGTTTCGCGGCTTTGCCGCGAAACCTCGCGCCACTTTGGGGATGGATGGGGGACTTGGCTGTTGCCGCCTTTTCGGAGCCCTTCTTTATTCCTTATGCTGGATGAAAAGCCCCTTGTTTTTGCAGGGGTGCATACTCGACTTATAAGTGCATAGAATCTCGTATAGTGCGAGTAAGATATTGCGCTGTCCGTTTTGTGTTTAGCAGAGATGTAGTTTGCATAATCCGACATAATCCTCGCTTCATTTAAATAAAGTCGCACGTAAATTACGTAGATATGTCTGAGCTGGAGTTCTGTACGCTGAGCGGATAAAAACGACCGTTCACCGTTCCGCTATTTTCAAAATGAATAAAATGAGCGATAAAGAGAATATAAACCTTAATAAACTCGCGTATCGCACGGACGCGGGTTATTAATGGGTTGTAGGCCTTTTACAGAAAGGATTCCAGCAATGTCTAAGCCTCTTGGCAAGCCCGATCGTATTGTCGTCGCCCTTGGCGGCAACGCCCTCGGCAACAACCCCGTCGAGCAGATCGAGGCCGTGAGCAACACCGCCCACGCTCTCCTTGGTCTCATCGAGCAGGGTAACGAGATCATCATCACCCACGGCAACGGCCCGCAGGTCGGCATGATCCAGAACGCCTTCGCCGCTGCCCACGATGCCATCGGTACCCCCGAGATGCCGCTGCCCGAGTGCGGCGCCATGTCCCAGGGCTACATTGGTTATCACCTGCAGCAGGGCATCGGCCGCGAGATGCACAAGCGCTATAAGCGTTGGCACGCCGCCACCGTCGTCACCCAGATCGAGTGCGACCCGGATGATCCCGCGTTCAAGAACCCGACCAAGCCGATCGGCCCCTTCTACACCGAGGAGCAGGCCAAGGAGTTCATGGCCGAGGATCCCTCCAAGGTCTTCGTCGAGGATTCCGGCCGCGGCTGGCGTCGCGTCGTCGCTTCCCCCGATCCCAAGAAGATCGTCGAGGCTGACTCCATCCTCAACCTGCTCGACAACGAGTTCATCGTCATCGCCTGCGGTGGCGGCGGCATCCCCGTCGTCCGCGACTACGAGAACAAGGGCTGCTACAAGGGCGTTCCCGCCGTCATCGACAAGGACCTGGGCGGCGAGCTGCTGGCCGAGGACTGCGACGCCGACGTTCTGTTCCTGCTGACCGCCGTTGAGCATGTCGCCATCAACTTTGGCAAGCCCAACCAGGAGGAGCTCGAGGACCTCACCGCCGACGAGGCCGAGCGCCTGGCCGACGAGGGCCAGTTCGGCAAGGGTTCCATGGAGCCCAAGGTTCGCGCTGCCATCAAGTTCGCGCGTTCTCGCAAGGGCCGCACCTGCATCATCGGCGCTCTAGACAAGGCCGCCGAGACCATGGCCGGCCTCTCCGGTACCCGCATCCACGAGTAGTCTCTACTCTGTTGACTCTCTCGTGGGCGCCAGGCAAAGCGCCCACAAACTAGCCTCTCTTCATGAGCCCCGCAGTCCGCTCCGACTGCGGGGCTTTTGCTATTCACCTAGTCATTGGGTGTTCCTATAGTTTTGTCAACCGTCGGGGCTACTCCCGGTAGGGCACCC
>CAUAIH010000015.1:0-43994 GCA_958429025.1 uncultured Collinsella sp.
GACGCCCATCAGGAACACGGCGTCGTAGCCCTCGTCGGCGACCTTGTCGGCGAGCTCGATCATCTTCTTGCCGGTCTCATAGACGTTCTTGCCGTCCTCGAGATAGCCCTCCTGGCTAAAGTGCATGATCTCGATCTTCTCGGTTTCCTTCATGGCTTTTCCTTTCTGTCCTGCACGCGAATCTATACATCGCGTTTCTTTTCGATACCAATTATAGACATACACCCAACGTGTTTTTAATACCACTTTTCATTCTGTTCCAATCCTCGGTGAACGGTCGAAATTCTCTGGTGAGTGGTATTAAATTAGAATTTGATGTATAGCTAACGCCCCCGGCGTCTCCCTTGTGTGACAAAGAACAGCGTTCCTACCAGCGCAATAATGGTCGATGCTCCAAACAGTACCGTCTGGACGCCCAAAGCCTCCGCCAAAAACGGAGCCGCCAGCAGCGGCACCACGCCGGCGCTCATCAGGCCAAAACGCACAAAGCCGGTAATGCGCCCCAGGTATTTGATGTCGGCACGCTCCTGAATCAAGATCATCTGCAGCGGCTCCAGGAACCCCCAGGCCAGACCGTTAATCGCCTGACCGATAATCGCGACCCCCAGCATATCGGTGCCCACGTACACCATGGACCCAATGCCCACGGCCATGAGCGCGCCGAGCAGCAATCGCAGGTTGACATGGCGAGCAGAAAGCTTGGTCAGGATGAACGCGCCCACCGAGGAAGTGAGGCCCACGACCGAGGACAGCCAGCCCAGCCAGACGATATCCACGTTGAGCACATCGCGGTAGAACAACGACTCCAGCGAATCGAACGCGCCAAACGCAAAGAAACCCAAAAAGCCCGAGATAAAGATGAGGCGCAGATCGTGGTCGCGAAACGTAAGTCGCGCACCCTCGGCCATACCGCCCAGAATACCGCCCTTCGGCTTCTCCCCTTTTGCGGGAGCAACACACTCATGACAACCCAGAGAGAGCACGGCCGCCACACCCATCATGCCCGCCATGAGCAGATAGACCGATTGCGTGGCAAAACAGCTCACGATGGCACCACCGAGCAGCGGGCCAGCAGTATAGGCGATATTGCTGTAGAACACCATGAGACCGTTCACGCGGGTACGGCCCTCGGTGGTCGACTCCAGGTATCCCGGAAACGCATGCGTGCAGGTGTTGATAAAGCCGCCCGCAAGTCCCAAGACGCACGCGGCAAACACAAGCCCGGGGACAGACAACGGCGCTAACCCCACGCCAAGCGATAGCACTGCCGTAATCACGCACGTCACAAACGACGTCCGGCGCGGTCCAAAGCGATCGATGACCGAGCCCGACACCATATTGCCCACCGACGTCATAAGATTGCGCACGAGCGTAATGGCGGCAACCAAAAAGGCCGTGCCGGCCAGATCATACGTGGCCGCACCGATAAGCCCCAAAAAGTAGACCGCATTGTTGGCGCACCACTGCAGGGACTCAATAAGAATCAGCCTGACCTCTGCCGGCGTCAGGCGCATTGCTTCGCGATCCTTCGCGAACATACGAACTCCTTCTATACAAAAAGGGGATGGAGGGCATAGGCCTGCTCCATCCCCTTCCCAGGTTGCAACGAAAATCTATGCAGCCGGGCCCTTACGCCAGCACGCCGAAGAACGCGCCGATGATGCCCACGACCATGGTGGCCACGATCAGCACCATGGGGTTGATCTTCTTGGACAGCAGCCAGTAGTACAGCCAGAAGGCTATCATGCCGAGCATGCCGGGCATGATGCCGTCCAGGATGTCCTGGAGGGTCTGGGCGTCCTCGCCCGAGCCGATGGCCACCGGGATGCTGGCCCAGAACATGTCCTTGCACATGGCGCCCACGACCATGACGCCCACGATGCCCACGCAGGTCATGATCTTCTGCATGAGGCCGGTCCTCTGGGCCTCGTCCAGGAAGCCCACGCCCAGCTCGTAGCCCTTGACGGCGCCCCAGATGCGCAGCGCGAAGCCGGGGACGTTGTAGATGAGCAGGAAGGCGATGGGGCCGAAGGGGTTGCCGGCCTGGCACAGGCTGATGCCCACCGCGGCGGCGACCACGCGCAGCGTCGACAGGAAGATGGAGTCGCCGATGCCGGACAGCGGGCCCATGAGGGCGGCCTTGACGTCGTTGACGCTCTCGGGCTCGATCTCGCCGCGGGCGACCTTCTCCTCCATGGCCATCGCGATGCCGCCGACGAACGGGGCGAACTGGACGGTGATGTTGAAGAACGCGCAGTGGCGGTGCAGGGCCGCGGCGTAGTCGTCGGGGCGGCCGGCGTAGATCTTCTTGAGCATGTTGGCGACCATCAGGCAGAAGGCGATGTTCATCTGCTTGTAGTAGGTCCAGGAGAACTCCATGCCCAGGGCGCCGACGTTGACGGCGCTCTTGACGAGGTCGGAGCGCGTGATCTTGTTCTCGGGACTAGAAGTCATCGTCCTCATCCCCTTCCGCGGAGAGCTGGGGCTGGGCTCCGCCCAGGCCGAGCAGGTCGAACTTGTCGATGCCGATGATGATGGCGATCAGGGCGACGCCCAGGACGGGCACGTTGGCGTAGGAGCACAGCAGGAAGCCCAGGAAGTAGAAGGGCACGAGCTGCTTGGTGAGCACCAGGCGGCCGAGCATGGCGAAGCCCATGGCAGGCAGGATGTTGGCTGCAACGCCGCAACCATCGATCACAAAGGTCGGGATGAAGTCGAGCAGGCCCTGGATGGCGTCGGAGCCCAGGTAGAATGCGCCGCCGCACAGCAGGAAGTACTCAAGGCAGCCAAAGAGGCCCATGCTCCAATGCGCCGCGTAGATACCCTTGAGGTTGCCCTTGGCAGCGCACTTGTCAGCAATGTCAACAATGATCGAGAATCCAGCATCCGTAATGTTGCCGATCGTCAGCGAAAGGACGGCGATGGGCATGGCGAGCGCAATGGCCGTCTCGGTACCCTGACCGAGCTGAATGGCAAACGCGCAGGCGAGCACGCCGCCGACGGTTTCGTTAGGCGGTACGTAAGCGCCGATGGAGATCGAGCCCATGAACAGTAGCTCCAAGCTGGCGCCAACGGCAAGGCCGGTCTGCAGGTCCCCCAGCACCAGGCCCACGAGCGGGCACAGGACGATGGGGAGGAACGCGTAGAGGGTGCCGAGCTGGTAGTCGAGGCATCCAAACGCTCCGACTAAGCCGACGAGGATTGCTTGGACAAGCATAATTCCTCCCAATAAGGAATCTCGAACCGTCGTCACTCCCGTCGCGCGCGTTGTTGATATCAATTCCGGGAGTTCGATTCCACGGCTCGAAGCGTACCTGGTGTGCTGCTAACACCCATGCCAGGCACAAATGATTTGATACCAATTATAGATATGCAGGTTCTTGCTATTTAATACCACTCGCTCAGCGGGGTGTTTTTTACCGTAAACGGCAGACGTATCTCATCAGGCGCGCTCTTTGTTTCGATGGCGGACAAGCGCCACCAGAAAGCCATCGCCAAAGGCATCAGATGCCAAGTTGGCCACAATTACCAAAACGATAATCGCCGCGCCCAAAAACTCGTTCCAGCGAAAGACCTCGCCAAAGAAGAGCGCCGACCAGCAGGGAGCGAGCACGACCTCGCTCATGCAAACCAAGTTGGCCGCAAACGCGTTGGTTCGCGCGATCCCCTTGGCATACAGCACGCTCGCAAGGCCACTGCAAAAAAGGCCATGCACCAGCATGAGCCCCCACTCAAATGGCCTCACGGAGTCTAGGGCGCCGGCAAAATAGACGATCGGCAGCATCGAGATACCGCAGGAGATGAGCGAGGACACCATGGGCGACGCATCGGGGCGAGAGTTCAAAAAGAAACACAGCCCAAAGGTGGCTCCCGAAATGACGGCAAGCAGGTTGCCGAGCATGCCCTCGGCGCTCAAATCGCCTAAAAAGAAAAGTCCCATACCCGTAAAAGCAACCAACACGGAGGCAATCTTCGCAGGCGAGGGCAACGTGCGAGTTGCGAGCGACTGATACACGATAACAAAAATCATCGAGGTGTACTGCAGGACGATCGCGTTGCCGACCGTCGTGAGCTGGTTGGCAAAGTTAAACGTGGTGCCCGTCACGAAGTTGCAGACGGCCACAAGGACAATTAGACGGCTGACGCGGAGGACGGGCCTACCGACGAGCAGGATAAAGAGCGCCATAAATATTGCCGTAACGGCACCGATCAAAAGAGCTGACTGCGAATTGGCGCGAACGAGGATGCCGATAAAACTCCACAAGAGCGCCGTGCCAAATAGATACATCGCCCCGCTCACGCCATTATCGGGTGGATTGTCAGATCGAATCACGAAGCACCTCCAACTAGCTTTCGGTAATAAAAAACGGCGACCACAACGGGTCGCCGTTTCCCTTGGGGGCAGATAATAGGTCGGGCCCTTACGCCAGCACGCCGAAGAACGCGCCGATGATGCCCACGACCATGGTGGCCACGATCAGCACCATGGGGTTGATCTTCTTGGACAGCAGCCAGTAGTACAGCCAGAAGGCTATCATGCCGAGCATGCCGGGCATGATGCCGTCCAGGATGTCCTGGAGGGTCTGGGCGTCCTCGCCCGAGCCGATGGCCACCGGGATGCTGGCCCAGAACATGTCCTTGCACATGGCGCCCACGACCATGACGCCCACGATGCCCACGCAGGTCATGATCTTCTGCATGAGGCCGGTCCTCTGGGCCTCGTCCAGGAAGCCCACGCCCAGCTCGTAGCCCTTGACGGCGCCCCAGATGCGCAGCGCGAAGCCGGGGACGTTGTAGATGAGCAGGAAGGCGATGGGGCCGAAGGGGTTGCCGGCCTGGCACAGGCTGATGCCCACCGCGGCGGCGACCACGCGCAGCGTCGACAGGAAGATGGAGTCGCCGATGCCGGACAGCGGGCCCATGAGGGCGGCCTTGACGTCGTTGACGCTCTCGGGCTCGATCTCGCCGCGGGCGACCTTCTCCTCCATGGCCATCGCGATGCCGCCGACGAACGGGGCGAACTGGACGGTGATGTTGAAGAACGCGCAGTGGCGGTGCAGGGCCGCGGCGTAGTCGTCGGGGCGGCCGGCGTAGATCTTCTTGAGCATGTTGGCGACCATCAGGCAGAAGGCGATGTTCATCTGCTTGTAGTAGGTCCAGGAGAACTCCATGCCCAGGGCGCCGACGTTGACGGCGCTCTTGACGAGGTCGGAGCGCGTGATCTTGTTCTCGGGACTAGAAGTCATCGTCCTCATCCCCTTCCGCGGAGAGCTGGGGCTGGGCTCCGCCCAGGCCGAGCAGGTCGAACTTGTCGATGCCGATGATGATGGCGATCAGGGCGACGCCCAGGACGGGCACGTTGGCGTAGGAGCACAGCAGGAAGCCCAGGAAGTAGAAGGGCACGAGCTGCTTGGTGAGCACCAGGCGGCCGAGCATGGCGAAGCCCATGGCAGGCAGGAAGTTGGCGGCAACGCCAAAGCCAGCAAGGACAAAGGGCGGGATGAAGTCGAGCAGGCCCTGGATGGCGTCAGCACCCAGATAGAACGACAGCGAGCACAGCAGGAACGCCATGATGATACCGGTCAAACCGATCAGGAAGTGCATCGCATAGACACCCTTAAGGTTGCCCTGGCCGGAGTAGACATCAGCGCGGTCGACCAGGATCGGCAGGGCGGCGTTAAGGATGTTCTTGATGGCAAGGCACAGCGTGGCGATGGGCATGGCAAGCGCGATGGCTGCCTCGGTGCTCTGGCCCAGCTGGATAGCGAAGGCGCAGGCGAGCACGCCGCCGATCGTCTCATCAGGCGGCACGTAGGCGCCGATGGAGATCGAGCCCATGAACAGCAGCTCCAGACTCGCACCGATCGCGAGGCCGGACTGCAGGTCCCCCAGCACCAGGCCCACGAGCGGGCACAGGACGATGGGGCGGAACGCGTAGAGCGTACCGAGCTGGCTGTCGAACTTACCAAATGCGGCGATAAGTCCGATGAGGATTGCTTGGGTAAGCATACATCCCCCTTTCCATATAGGACACTACGAAGAGCTCAGACTCTTCGAAATTGAACGCCTAGAGCACGCTGGCGCAGTCGACCTTGGGGTCATCGGCCAGGGGTCGAATCTCGACCTCAACGCCACGATCCAGCATCTCGCGCACATCGGCTTCCTCGGCCGCGGTCAGGAAGATCTGACGAGAGACCTGACGAGCGTCGGGACGCTTCTCGTCCTTGGGCTTGGTGTTGCCCAGGTTGACCGACTTGATCTGCGGGCAGCCCTCAACAAGCTGCTTTGCCTCAGCGATAGTGGCGACGCAGATGATCATCTTGTACTTGTCGGTCACGCCCGAGTTGATAGCTTCGATTGCATGCTCCATATCTTTGATGACGAGCTTGCAGCCGGCAGGCTTGCCCATCTTGAGCGTCGTCTTCCACACCGGGTCGTTAGCGACCTTATCGCCCACGCAGAAGATGCAGTTGGAGCCAAGGCCCTGAACCCAGGAAACTGCGACCTGGCCATGAAGCAGGCGATGGTCAACGCGAAGTAGCTGAATCATAATGTGACCCCCCAAAGGTCTTGTGCCGTCATACGGCGTGTCAGTAGGTGCTGCGGATTAGAACTCTTCCTCCTCCTCGTCATCGACCAAAAGATCGTTGACAAACTTCACGCGCGTATCGTCCGCAGCGACGATGGCGCGAATCGTCTCCTCAACCGGCGCCGACTCGTCAGAGAACAGCAGCTGGATGAGCAGAGGAAGGTTCATGTTGGTAACGAGGTACGTGCGGGGACGCGTCTGGACGATCTTGGTGAACTCGTTGTTAACGCTACCGCCAAAGAGGTCGGTGCAGACAACGACATCATCGTCGGCAGACATGCCTGCCAGCAGTTTTTGGGCCTCCTCGGCCACGTCCATGCGGCCATCGACGAACATCGAAAGATCGTGGACGTTGTCGCGAGCGCCCGAGAGCAGCTCGACGCTCTCCTTGATGCCGGTGGCGAAGTGCGCATGGCTGGCGATGATGTACTGTCTCATTCTGTGTTCCTCTCAATAGCCCGGCACGTTCCCGCACCCGTTTTCTTTAGTAGTCGAACTGGTGATAGTAGCGACGATACTTGAGGTTGTGCTTGGTGACCGTCTCGTAGTAGCGAGCCAGGCGGTCGGTCACGAGCACCGTCAGAATCCACGGGGAGACGATGACGCGGAACTCGTCGTCAAGGCCGGGGATCGCGAACTCGGCGGTGTCGATGATGTTGATGTCGGTGTCGCCGGTCACGCCGCGGGTCAGGAAGGCGCGGACGCGCTCGTCGAGCTTGCGGTTCTCGTCCTCGCCCATGAACAGGAAGACCGGGACGCCGGGCTCCACGAGCTCGAGGGTGCCGTGGAAGAAGTCGGCCGAGGTGATGTAGCGGGTGCGCTTCCACTGCATCTCCTCGAGGATGCACATCGAGAACAGGATGGTCTCGCCCCACAGGGCGCCGGAGCCGATGAACATGGTGTAGGGGGCCAGGGCGTACTTCTTGGCGAGCTCCTCGGCGCGCGGCTCGAAGCTCTTGCGGATGTCGACCAGGTGGGTCCAAACATCCTTGGTCTGCTCAATAAACTTGTCGAACTTGGGGAAGCAGCCGCGGCGGTTGAGCAGGCGCAGACCGAAGCAGTCGGCGAGGTAGTAGCCCATCTCGCAGCCGCCGTTACCGTGATCGGAAGCCATCTTGACGCAGTTCTCGGCACCCACAGCCTGGCCGATGGGGCCCTCGGGCTTGGTCATGGCGTAGACGCGCACGCCCATGCCCTTCATCTTCTTGACGGCCTCGAGGACCTCGGGGGTGGTGCCGGACTCGGAGGCGGTGATCACGACGGACTTCTCGGTCATGCGCTTGTGGCCCATGGCGTTCCACTCGGCGGCGTGGATCAGGTAGACCTCGAGGTCGCGGTCGCCGAACTTGTTCATGAGGTACTCGAGCTGCATGAGCTCGTCCCAGGTGCCGCCGACGCCCATCAGGAACACGGCGTCGTAGCCCTCGTCGGCGACCTTGTCGGCGAGCGCGGTCATCTTCTTGCCGGTCTCGTAGAGCGCCTTGCCGTCCTCGAGATAGCCCTCCTGGTCGAAATGCATGATCTCGATCTTCTCGGTTTCCTTCATTTGTCTCTCCTTTCTGGGGTTGTTTCCACATCCCCCATGCCAACGGGCATCAAAACCCGCTTACATTCCGTAACACTCGGCCGCTTTGGCCTTAAGCGCATTGACTGACTCTTCGTAGCCCTCTGCCTTGACCTCCATTTGCTTGGAGACGGCATCAAGATACGGGTGCACGTCCCATGACTTCAGACGCTCGGTTATCATGGCCGCAATCGTCTGGAAGAACACAAGATTGGGAATTGCGCTGAGCAGCGGAGCCACCTGAGGCACCGCAACCTCGTGAGCCCTACCCTTGGGATGGGCCGTGAGCAGCACCGTTTTTGTCGTAACGTTCGATAGCGCATCAGCGATATTCGCAAGACGCTCCGACCCCTGCGGATCGTCGACGATAAACACCAGATAGCCCGGAACGATCTGCATCTCGGGACCGTGGACGAACTCCTCGCCTTCGTGATGCATGGCAGGAATCTTGATGGTCTCGCTCAGCTTGAGGGCCGCCTCTTCGGCAACGCCATAGTTGGGGCCGTTGCCGACGACCATGGCGGGCGTGTGCTCAGAAAGCTCGAGCATGTGGTCTTGGACATATGCCTCGGCGGTCTTGCACATCACGGCATTGGCATGGATAGCCTCGCGCAGGTCGTCAAGACGCTGGGCAACGCCCTTGGCGTCAATCGTTCCGCGCGCCTGACCGCCGTAAATGCCAAAGAGCACCAGGTACTCAACGAGCACCTCGACGCCCAGAGTCACAAAGTCCACCGACTCGACGCCCACACCGTAGTCAAGAACGATGTCAGCGTGTTCCTTGATGGGTGCCTCGACGTTTGCCGTGAGCGCAACTGCAGCCATATCGTGTGCGCGCATGTAATCGAGCGCCGCAATCGTATTGGTCGAATAGCCACTCTGCGAAACGGCAATGTTGAGCACATGCTGCGGATAGGTGTGTTCAAAATCGACGAAGGCCTCGGGCGTCACAACGGACACCTGCATTTGCAGGGCATCTTGCAGGTAATCGCGGGCGCAATCGGCGGCATGGCGCGACGAACCCGAAGCAACGATGCGCAGCGCGTCAAAAGAACCGGACTGGAAAATATCAACGAGCTGCGCTACCAGCTCAGACGAACGCTCGAGGTTCTCCCCCATACGCACATGGGCAAGCTGAACGTAATCGAGCATCTTCATCGTCTCACCTCGTAATAAATCATTAGTATTTGATACCAATCACAGTTACAGGTTACGGCTTTTTGATACCTCTTTGTCGATTAATTTATCCCCATCGGCGAACGGTCGATTTTGAGCCCTGTAAGGTTGTATATACAGCTGACCCAACGATCAAAACTGGTTAGTTTCCCAGCCGTTATTCACAGAATACCAGCTAGTACGTATAGGTGTAGCCGCCCGTATCGCCACGATTGAAGGACTTTACATACTCGATAGCCTGACCGCTCGCGTCATAGCTCACGCATTCCAAAAGCAAAACAAGATCGCCCTGTTCCAGTCCAAGGAGGCCGGCATCTCGTGCGCCCAGCGCTTCGATATCGAGCTTTTCCTGTGCCATGACTGGCTTTCGGCCCAGCATCTCATAGGTCTCGTACAAACTGAAGACCGACACGTCAATATCTTCGATGGTTGGGAACAGCAGGCAGGGAATCAGCGCCGTCTCAATCGATACGGGGCTACCGTTTATGCAGTTCAGGCGTCGAACGGAATAGAGCAGGTCGTCCTCGGCGATGCCAAACAGGTCGGCGTAATATGGCCCCGCATAACGCTTGGAACGCGCGAGAATACGGACGGACGGCTCGCCGCCCGAAGCACGGACCGATTCACGGAAACCGACCGTGCGTTCAAAAAAAGCAGGTACTTTCTGCGCCACAAAGGCACCTTTTCCCCGAACACGGCGAATCTGCCCGCGCCGAACCAGCTCATCGACAGCGCTTCGGATGGTCAAGCGTGTCGTACCAAATTCCTCGGCAAGGTCTTTTTCGGACGGAATCATGGAACCCGTGGGATATATACCGCGCTCGATACGTTCCTCGATGCGGCGTCGAATGCGCATATAAACCGGGGTGGCATCTACTGTTTCAGCCATTGTTCACCTGCCACGCTCCTCATGCCGTTCTCTTCGCCGTTATCGGCAAAGCGGAACTTTGTGGGCAAAATCACCGATTTGCAATGCTCCACAAAACGCATGTCCTTATCAAATTCGATCGAGCTCTCATAGAACACCGGCGTTCCCTCTTCTTGCTGGAGCAGCTCGGCCTCTTCGGCGTTCAAACGCGAGATGGAGATATGTTCACGTCCATGCTCAACACGCACGCCACCTTCTTTGAGCAAGACATCGTAAAGGCTCTCACACTCAAAATCGTGCTCGGGAAGCGCGGGGCACAGGGACAGGTTAACGTGAGCGGTCTCGATTGACGCCGGCTCGCCCTCTATAAGTCGAATGCGCTGCATGCGGAGTAAAGGAGCGCCCACAGCCACCCCAAGCTTGTCGGCAAGCGCCTCATCCGCCTCGATGGTCCCGGTGGAAACCAGACGAGAAGAGGGGTGCAGGCCGGCAGTCCGCACAGCATCGGAAAAGTTATACGTTTCCTGGAAGATATTCAGCGGCTTGGGAGGACACACATACGTACCCGATCCGCGACGGCTCTCGAGCGTTCCACACGAGATGAGCCGCGTGATACCGGCGCGTAACGCCGTACGCGAAACGCCAATCTCTTCGCACAGCACGCGCTCAGCCGGCAGGCGATCGCCGCCGGCAAGCTGGTGGTGCTGGATATACCAAAGAATTCCCTCAACAGCACGATCTTTGGGGGGAATTGCATAAGATTCGCCTGCCATTGCACAGACTCCTCATTCAGAAACGTATGCCGCCAAAATTAGACCAGCCCTCCCATGGCATCAAATTCGGCCTTAATCTTCTCGGCGACATTCCGATACGACTTATATAGACTTGAATCGCGTTTGACTTCGTCGGTCATAACGGGAATCTCTAATTTGGAAACCTCGTCTTTTCCCGTCTGAACCGCCACAACAACGCCCATACCAAGACACATATTACGCTTGGCAGCGTTTATTTTCGCCGCCTTGGCAGGATTTGCCAGGATACGCTGGGCAAATTCCTGTTTTGAGGCCACTTCCTCGGCCTCCGGATCGCCCGCCTCGGCCACTTCGCACTGCAACACATCCGCATAGTCAAAAATCTTCGGCTCGCCGCCGCGCTGATGCACGGCCCACTTGCGGCGCGTGGCATCCTGGTAGATAGCCGGCAAAAACGTAAACCGCGGCGGGTCCAAAATCGTATCCGTGATGGTAAACACATCGGGATCAAAGGCATCCTGCGGGTTTTTCTTCTTGAACAGCCCCATATCAGCCTCCCGTACTAGCATTAAACAACTCAAGCTGAATATAGCACCAATTTCAAGCCGCTGCCTTACCCTATCGGTACGCGGCGTCTATGGCTCGCCCAGCGGAAAAGTTCACGGACGAGGGCCGGGGAGGCATACTTTGTTTTGAGAAGTGGGCTCCGCGAACTTCTCAAAACAAAGTATGCCTCCCCGGCCCCGCCGGCAAATAGCGGACACTCCGCATGCAATCTATGCAAACAAACAAGTGCGCTTAGCTATATTCGGTAAGATCAAGCACACTGCCCTTCACGATAAGCGCCGGTTCCAGAACGACCTCTTCGGCACGCTTACCGCCCCTGCCGGCAAGACGCTTGGACATGCAGGCAAAAGCATGCTCCGCAAGGACACCGGGATCCTGCTCAATCGCAGTCAGCGCCGGCTCAAAGAGAACGTCGGCCGCCGAGTTGTCATAGCTTACGACCGAGATATCGCCTGGGATGCTCTTCCCCATCTCGTGCAAGCGCTTGAGCAGACCGAGGGCAATGTTATCCGAGCTTGCAAACACGGCGGTGGCATCGGTTGCAAGCACGGCCTCCGAGGCCTCGTAGGCGCTCGGGATGTAATATTCGCTCTCAAACTCCAGGCGCACGTCGATGGGCAGTCCCACCTCGCGCAGCGCGCGCTCGTAACCGGCGAGTCGCTTGCGGCCCGTATTGGAGCGACGCGCGTTAACCAGACAGGCGATGCGGCGATGACCCTGCTCAATCAGATACCGCGTAGCCATGTAGCCGCCCATCTCGTGGTCGAACATCACCTTGTCGCACTCGAGTCCCTCAATGGCACGGTCGACCATCACGGCAGGGATAGGCAGATGGCTCACTTCCTCGCGCAGGGCGCGATCGTCGGAGAACTCGTCACCCACCACCAGAAAGACGCCGTCGACGCCGCGTGTCACCAGCTGGCGTAGCAGTTCCAGATCGTCATCGGCGCTTCCACCCGAGCTGGTAATAAAGAGTGCATAGCCGTCTTCACGGCAGCGCTTTTCCAAGCTGCCGGCGAGCGAGGCAAAAAAGCGACTCTCGATATTGGGAACAATCAGACCTAAGGTGCGCGACTCGCGCATAACCAGGCTACGCGCGATCTGGTTAGGAACATAGTGGTTGCGCGCCGCAACCTCCTTGATGAGCCTGCGGTTTTCTTCCGAGATGCGACAGGGCCGATTATTGAGAACAAGCGAGACCGACGAAGGGGAAAGCCCCACCTCCTGGGCGATCTGCTTGAGGGTGACTTTGTTGGCCATCTCGCTCCTTCCGGGTTTACGCGCAATCTCTTGAAAGTATAGCGACTGCCCATCTACCTCGGTGATAAACACTTTACCAATCCGGTGGACGGCTGTTTTATCGCCGCCAGCGCACCAAATCCGTCCAGGTGGGGTATATTGCAATCGATCGATGACAACAACCACCAAAAGGCGGATATTCGTATGCACGAGAACGACTTTTTTAACGAGGACCTGCTTTGCGCGCTCGCCGGCGTTGCCGGCGAGGACAACGTGCTGATGAGCGAGCCCATGCGCGAGCACACCACGTTTAAGATCGGCGGCCCGGCCGATGTCTTCGTCACGCCCGACACCGAGCAGGGCCTCGTCGCCACGCTCGATACCTGTTATCGCTGCGATCTGCCACTCACCATCGTGGGCAACGGCTCCGACTTGCTCGTCGGTGACAAGGGCATCCGCGGCATCGTCGTAGCGCTGGGCAAGGGCCTCTCCGACATTACGATCGACGGCACGCATGTCACGGCAGCAGCCGGCGCCTTGCTTTCTGACGTCGCCGCGGCGGCAGCCGAGGCCGGTCTCACCGGTATGGAGCCCATCTCGGGTATCCCCGGATCGGTCGGCGGCGCCTGTTACATGAACGCCGGTGCCTACGGTGCCTGCATGGCCGATGTGCTGGAGTCCGTGCGCGTCTACAAACCCGCTCGCCAACTCGACGACGGCACCCGCGGCAGCGGCAATATCATTGAGTTCGATGTCGATGAGCTCAACCTGGGCTATCGCAAGAGCCGCATTGCCGACGACGGCTTCATCGTGCTTTCGGCCACCTTCAATCTCGCTCCGGGCAACGCCGCGATGATCAAGGCCGACATGGACGACTACCGCCAGCGCCGCGAGGACAAGCAGCCGCTCGACATGCCGAGTGCCGGCTCCACTTTCAAGCGCCCCGAGGGCTACTTTGCCGGCAAGCTCATCATGGACGCCGGCCTGCGAGGACACGCCGTTGGCGGCGCGCAGGTGAGCGAGAAGCACTGCGGCTTCATCGTCAACGCCGACCACGCCACCGCCGCCGACGTCGACGAACTCATCCGCCACATCCAGACAACCGTCAAAGACCAATTCAACGTAGACCTAGAACCCGAAGTCCACCGAGTCGGCGAATTCCTCTAAAAGAGAAGGCCCCGAAAGGGGCCTTCACCATATTTATTCAGATAACCCAGTCCGGTGCGTCGCGCCCCGAACCCGAGAGGGCCGCGTGCCCGCCCGCAATATATTTGATTGATCGCGAGTTCCGCACGCAAAGAAGGCCACTTAATGTGGCCTTCGTCTTGCGCAGGACTGCCCGAGCAGGCAATCAAATATATTGCGGGCGGGCACGCGGCCCAGTCGGCTTTACGACAGCGCAATACCGCCAAGCCAGCCCCAACGCACGCCAGAGCCAGTGCCATAGAAGCTAATAAACGAGTCAAGCGACTTAGACGTAATGGCACCCTCGTTGCTCATAACGATGCCGCCGCCAACGTAGATACCCACATGACCGTAGATAAGGCCCGGAGCACCCGTGCCGCTGTGCGAGGAATCGGCCACGATCATGCCCACCTGCAGCGCCGAGCGGTCGGAGCTATAGCACCAGGCGTTAAACATGTCGCACGCATTGCCGCCAAAGTAGCCAACGCCGGCGTTACGGAAGACATTGGTGACCCACGCCGCGCACCAGTTCTGACCCGGCGAAGGCGTGGAGTAGCACGCGTTGACGACAGCCTGCTGCTTGCCCGAGCCGGCATTCTGCTGCGGAGTTCCGGGCGCGTACGATCCACCACCCGAGCTCGAACCACCCGAGTAGGAATTGTTCTTGTTCGCGGCAGCCGCGGCAGCGGCAGCCTTCCTAGCGGCCTCCTCAGCCTGGGCGGCAGCGAGGATCTCGGAATCGCGCTGAGCCATGAGCTCCTTGACGTCGTCGGAAAGACCGTTCAGCACGGTCTGGACTTCTTGCTGCTTGGCCTGCATGTCCTGCATCTGGGCAGTCTGCTGGTCCTTGAGCTTCTCTAAGTCGGCCTTCTGCGACTCGAGCTCGGTCTTTTGCGCATCGAGCTCTTCCTGGATGGTCTGAATGTCCTCGATGGCGTCGCGGTCGCTCTTGTTGATCTTCTCAACGTAATGCGCGTTGGCGACGAGTTCCTCAAACGAGCCAGAGGCCAGCAGCAGCGACAGGATGTTCGTGCCGCCGGACTTGTAGCTGGCGGCCACGCGATCGGAAAGGTCGTTGCGCTTCTTCTTGAGCTCGGCCTTCTTTTCATCGATCTGGGCCTGCGTGTCGTCAATCTTGCCCTGGACATTCTCGATGTCGTTGAGGGTCTGGGCATTCTTGTTGGCCAGCGCCGCATACTCATTTGCGATGCTGTCGAGCTGGGCCTGAACCTCGTCGAGCTGGGCCTGGGCGGCATTCAGTTTATCGGTGGTTTCTTTGGAAGCCTCCGCCGCATGGGCGCGAGCGGGCAGGCCAAAAAGAACTGCCGCAGAAGCGGCGCCGAACAGGGCCTTGAGGGCAGTGCGGCGCGAGAGCTCCTGGGAAAGGATAGAATCGCTGTTTGGTGACATATGTACTCCGTTACATGCTTATTTATATGTCGCTCAACTCATACATATTAGCGTACATATGGCGCGTCCCAACGATTTCCACGAACGGCAGGAAACTACAAGGTCAGCGGCTCGTAAGCAAATGTCAAAGATCAGGTTATGCGTACGCAAGCTCTTCTATGAGTACGTTAGCACAATCCTCTGCTTTTCCTACAGCGCACGATTTGGGCGTCCCTGCCTGCGCTATACTCCCCTGAAGAAGTGTTCCTGATTCGATAGGAGACTACATGTCCAAAGCACTCGACCCCAAAGACACCTGCGTCCTCGTTACCGGTGGCGCCGGCTTTATCGGCTCGCACACCGTCGTTCAGCTGCTCGAGGGTGGCTACCAGGTCGTCATCGTCGATGATCTCTCCAACTCCAGCGCCGTCGCCGTCGACCGCGTCAAGACCATCGTGGGCGACGAGGCCGCCAAGAACCTCACCTTCTACGAGGCCAACGTGCTCGACCGCGATGCAATGAACAAGATCTTCGATACCCATCAGATCGACCGCGTCATCCACTTCGCCGGTTTTAAGGCCGTCGGCGAGTCGGTGAGCAAGCCCGTCGAGTACTACCACAACAACATCGAGAACACCCTGGTGCTCATCGACGTCATGCGCAACCATGGCTGCAAGTCCATCATCTTCTCGAGTTCCTCGACCGTCTACGGCGACCCGGACAACCCGCCCGTCACCGAGGAGGATCCTAAGAAGCCCGCGACCAACCCCTATGGTTGGACCAAGTGGATGATCGAGCAGATCCTTATGGACGTCCACACCGCCGACCCCGAGTGGGACGTCGTGCTACTCCGTTACTTCAACCCCATCGGCGCCCATCCGTCGGGCCTGATCGGCGAGGATCCCAAGGGCATCCCCAACAACCTGGTGCCCTATGTCGCCCAGGTCGCCGTGGGCAAGCTCGAGGCCGTTCAGGTCTTTGGCAACGACTACCCCACCCCCGACGGCACCGGCGTGCGCGATTACATCCACGTGTGCGATCTGGCATCTGGTCACGTGGCCGCCCTCAACTGGATGAACGGCAAGACCGGCGTCGAGATCTTTAACTTGGGCACCGGCACCGGCACCTCGGTACTCGAGGTCGTCGCCGCCTTCTCCAAGGCTTGTGGCAAGGAGCT
The DNA here is from genome assembly GCA_958429025.1 of uncultured Collinsella sp. Taxonomy (GTDB): domain Bacteria; phylum Actinomycetota; class Coriobacteriia; order Coriobacteriales; family Coriobacteriaceae; genus Collinsella. The sequence goes on from CAUAIH010000015.1 coordinate 16,507, forward strand.
GCCCTACGTGATCCGCGAGCGCCGCGCCGGCGACATCGCTGCCAACTGGTGCGATGCCTCCAAGGCCGAGCGCATGATGGGCTGGAAGGCCCAGTACGACATCGCGGACATGTGCCGCGATAGCTGGAACTGGCAGAGCCACAACCCCAACGGCTTCGCCGACGCCGAGTAGCAAAAACCTACATACCGCTCTTGCCCCGATCTCACGTTGTGAGGTCGGGGCTTTTTCATGGCATGTAACCATTCGCCGAAAATCGACCAACTTTTTTATCTTGCCTGTACATGTTTAAACAACATGTTTTACAATAGGCGTATCGAATCAGAACATCGGAGGCGGACTGCACACCCATCGGCAGGCCGACCCCACAACAAGAAGGTTGGTGAGCGCATTCATGGAGCGTGCAAGCGGCGTCCTCATGCCCGTCTCATCTCTGCCCGGACCATACGGAATCGGCGGCTTTGGCTGGAATGCCTACGACTTCGTCGATTTTCTCGCCTCGTGCAAACAACATTACTGGCAGATTCTGCCCCTTACGACGACCAGCTATGGCGATTCGCCCTATCAGTCGTTCTCGGCCCGCGCTGGCAACCCCAACTTTATCGACTTTGCCGAGCTTATCGAGGCAGGGTATCTGGAGCAGCGCGATATCGATGGCGTGTATCTGGGATCCGACCCCAGCAATGTCGACTACGGTGCTATCTTTGGCGGCCGCCGTCAGATTCTCGACCGCGCCGCCGAGCGCTTTGCCGCCGACAAGCCGGCCGATTTCGATGGCTTTATCCAGGCCAACGAGGACTGGCTCATCCCCTACTGTGAGTTCATGACCGTCAAAGAGGAGTGCGGTCTCAAGGCGTTTTGGGAGTGGCCCGCGGAGCTCCGCACCCGCGGCGAGGCTTCCGCCAAGGTCTGCGCCAACCATCCGGCGCGTATGCTCTACCACCAGATGACGCAGTACTTCTTCGATCGCCAGTGGAGCCGCCTCAAGGCCTATGCCAACGAGCGCGGCATTCTCATCATCGGCGACCTGCCCATCTACGTCTCGCGTGACTCCGTCGAGATGTGGGCGACGCCTGAGCTCTTTAAGATCGACGCCGCCGGCAATCCCGTGAGCGTCGCCGGCACGCCGCCCGACCAGTTCTCGGCCACCGGCCAGTACTGGGGCAACCCCATCTACGACTGGGACGCCATGGAGTCCGACGGCTTCTCCTGGTGGGAGGGCCGCATTCGCGCCGCCCTCGACATGTACGACGTCATCCGCCTGGATCACTTCCGCGGCTTCGAGGCCTATTGGGAGGTGCCGTTCTCCTCGCCCGATTCGTCCTACGGTTCGTGGACGCAGGGTCCCGGCCTCAAGTTCTTCAAGACGCTCGAGGAAAAGCTCGGCACGCTGCCCATCATCGCCGAGGACCTGGGCTTCCTCACCCCCGGCGTCATCGACATGCGCGACAACTCGGGCTTCCCCGGCATGAAGATCCTGCAGTTTGCCTTTGAGGGCACCAACTCGTACTACCTGCCGCATAACTACATCGCCAACACCGTCGCCTACGTGGGCACCCACGACAACGAGACGGCGCGCGGCTGGTTTGAGGGAACGGCCACCCCGCGTCAGCGCGAGCAGGCAGCCCTGTACACCCATCAGCAGGCCGGCGAGCCTATCACCGACGCACTCAACCGAACCATCGCAGCCAGCGTGAGCGACACGTGCATCTACACCATGCAGGACCTGCTCAACTTGGGCAACGAGGCGCGCATCAACACCCCTGCCACACTGGGCGGCAACTGGACCTGGCGCATGCTCGACGGCGCCATCACCCGCGAGCTCGAGCACAAACTCACCGACTGGACCGAGACCTACTTCCGCATCCCGTCGGAAGCCGAAATCGAGCTTCCTCAATAGGAGCTACCGCGCCTGACCCCTCCCCACCGTGCGGACGCGCTTGCTTTTCCCGCGCGAGGCCACCCCAATCCCCTCGCGCGGGCTTCTTATGAATTGCAGACATGAAACAACCCATCACAGGAGAAAACATGCCCCAAATTAACCTCATGGAACTCGCCGAGCAGTCTTTTGGCACCTCGCTCGAGCAGCTCGACGACCGTCGCATTTACAAGCTGCTGGTCAAACTCGTGCAGGAGCGCTCCGCCGCCCGCCCGCTCAACAACGGCAAGAAAAAGCTCTATTACATTTCCGCCGAGTTTTTGATCGGTAAGCTGCTCATCAACAACATGATCGACCTCGGCATCTACGACGAGGTTAAGGACCAGCTCACCGCCGCAGGCCACGACCTCAACAAGATCGAGGAATTCGAGGTCGAGCCGTCACTCGGCAACGGCGGCCTGGGCCGCTTGGCCGCATGTTTCCTGGATTCCATCGCCACGCTGGGCTTGACCGGCGATGGCGTGGGCCTCAACTATCACTACGGTCTGTTCCGTCAGCGCTTTGTCGACAACCAGCAGAAGGCCGTCCCCGACGAGTGGCTCGGTGAGCAGGACATCCTAGTCGACGATGACCGCTCCTACACCGTCGAATTCGGCGATTTTGCCGTTACCTCCAAGCTCGTCAACATCGATGTGCCCGGTTACGGCCAGCCCACCAAGAACCGCCTGCGCCTTTTCGACCTGGCGAGCGTCGACGACGGCCTGGTCCCCGGCAGCTCCATCGACTTCGATAAGACCGAGATCGCCAAGAACCTCACCTTGTTCCTCTACCCCGACGATTCCGACGAGCAGGGCCGCCTGCTTCGCATCTACCAGGAGTACTTCATGGTGAGCAACGCCGCCCAGCTCCTAATCGACGAGGCCATCGAGCGCGGCAGCAACCTGCACGATCTGGCCGATTACGCCGTTGTCCAGATCAACGACACGCACCCCACCATGGTCATCCCCGAGCTCATTCGCTTGCTCACCACCGAGCATGGCATCGAGTTTGATGAGGCCGTGACCATCGTACGCTCCATGGTCGCCTACACTAACCACACGATTCTTGCCGAGGCGCTCGAGAAGTGGCCGCTCGCCAGCCTGCGGAAGGTCTCCCCTGCCATCGCCGACATTATCGTCAAGCTCGATGAGATCGCGAAGGCCGAGCACGATGACCCGCGCGTCGCCATCATCGACGAGCACGACACCGTCCACATGGCCCACATGGACATCCACTTTGGCTTCTCCATCAACGGCGTAGCCGCCCTCCACACCAAGATCCTGGAGGACACCGAGCTTCATCCGTTTTACGAGATCTATCCCAAGAAGTTCTCCAACAAGACCAACGGCATCACCTTCCGCCGCTGGATCCATGGGGCCAATCCCGCGCTCGCCAGCCTGCTCGACGATGTGATTGGCACCGACTGGCGCAGCACCGGCGATCTGAGCAAACTCGCCAAGTTCGCCGACGACAAGGACGTTCTTGAGCGCCTGGCCGCCACCAAGGTCGAGGCCAAGGTCATCATGCGCCAGTTCATGGCGCTCGAGCAGGGCGTGACCATTCCCTCCAACGCCATCATCGACGTCCAGGTCAAGCGCATCCACGAGTACAAGCGCCAGCAGATGCTCGCGCTCTACATCATCTGGAAGTACCTCGATATCAAGAACGGCAACAGACCTAAGCACCCCGTCACCATCATCTTTGGCGGCAAAGCGGCGCCTGCCTACACTATCGCGCAGGACATCATCCATCTGATCTTGACGCTGTCGCAGTGGATTGCAAACGACCCCGACGTGGCTCCCTACCTGCAGGTCGTCATGATCGAGAACTACAACGTCACCGCCGCCGAGCGCGTGATCCCCGCCGCTGATATCTCCGAGCAGATCAGCCTGGCCTCCAAGGAGGCGAGCGGTACCTCCAACATGAAGTTCATGCTCAACGGCGCCCTAACCCTGTGCACGCTCGACGGCGCCAACGTGGAGATTGCCGAGCTCGTGGGCGACGAGAACATCTATACCTTTGGTGCCTCGTCCAAACAGGTCGAGCGGCTCTATGCCGACGGCACCTATGACGCCGGTGTGCTCTACCGCAAGCCCGGCATTAAACTGCTGGTGGACTTCATCACCAACCCGGCCTTTATGGCGACCGGCAACGTCGAGCGCCTGCAGCGCCTGCACGATGACATTAAGGGCAAGGACTGGTTTATGGCCCTGCTCGACATTGAGGAGTACATCCAGACCAAGGAGCGCGTGCTGGCAGACTACGAGGACCAGGACGTCTGGATGCGCAAGGCGCTGATCAACATCGCCAACGCCGGCACCTTCTCGTCTGACCGCACGATCTCCCAGTACAACGACGAGATTTGGCACCTGAGCTAATTTCGTTTCCTTTACCCATCCTCTTGAAAGCGGAGTCGTGGCAACGCGGCTCCGCTTTTTGTGCCCGCACGCTACCCTGTGACCCGACTCGACCGAAGAATCTCGATCTGTAACATCTAGCCTGCAAAATTGGGTCCACCTGTTACAGATTGAGACAGACGGGCAAGGCGGCTAAAACAATCTCGAACTGTAACAGGTAACCGCCGAAATCAGTCCTTCGTGTTACAGATCGAGATGAAAGGACGGGCAGCTCGACGCTGTCTCAATCTGTAACATCTAAGCCCAATTTGGCCTTCCTCCTGTTACAAATCAAGACAAACTGGCCGATGGACAATCCCAACGCAAAGAAAGGCTCCCCTCTCGCCCAGTGGACGGGAGGGGAGCCTTATATGTGACCGCGGCAAAAGGATGGCAATACCGCAGTCGCCCAAAGGGAGGGCCTGGATGCACCGGGCCTAGATAAGGTTCTTGCCAGAGACCTTATCGAAGAGATGGGTCGCGTTCTTCTCGAACTTGAACCAGATGGTGTCGCCAGCCTTGAGCGCGCCCTTGGCCTCGAGGTCGACGACGGGGATAATCAGGACAAACTGGCCGTCGGGAGCGGTCACGTGGACATGCTCGGTCGAGCCCATGAGCTCGGTCACCTCGACGGTACCCTGGAGCGCGCCCTCCTCGCCCTTGTCGGCAAGCAGGATCTGCTCGGGACGCACGCCGGCCGTAATCTCCTTCACGTCGCCGCCGTCCCAGTTGAGGGCAAGTTGAGCGCAAGTCTCGGGGGCGAGTGCCACGTTCATATCCTCGGTCTTGACGGTAAAGCCGTTGCCCGAGCGCACCAGCTGGGCATCGAAGAAGTTCATCTGCGGCACGCCGATGAAGCCGGCGACGAAGATGTTCGCGGGATGGTTGAAGACCTCCTGCGGCGTGGCGATCTGCTGGACAACGCCGTCCTTCATGACCACGATACGGTCACCGAGGGTCATAGCCTCGGTCTGGTCGTGAGTAACATAAATGAACGTGCCCTTGATCTCGTGGCGCAGCTTGATGAGCTCGGCACGCATCTGGTTACGAAGCTTGGCGTCCAGGTTGGACAGCGGCTCGTCCATCAGGAAGACCTTGGGGTCACGCACGATGGCGCGGCCGATAGCGACACGCTGGCGCTGGCCGCCGGAGAGCGCCTTGGGCTTACGGTCGAGGTACTCGGTAATGCCCAGAATCTCGGCAGCAGAGCGAACCTTGCGGTCGATCTCGTCCTTGGGAACCTTCTTGAGCTCGAGCGTAAATGCCATGTTCTCGTACACCGTCATATTGGGGTACAGAGCGTAGCTCTGGAACACCATGGCGATGTCGCGGTCCTTGGGAGCGACGTCGTTGACACGCTTGCCGTCGATGAACACATCGCCCGAGGTAATGTCCTCCAGGCCGGCGACCATGCGCATCGTCGTGGACTTACCGCAGCCAGAGGGGCCAACGAGGACGACGAACTCCTGGTCGTGAACGGTGAGGTTGAAGTCCTCTACAGCGAGCACACCGTCCTCGGTAACCTTGAGGTTGTGCTTCTTCTCCTCGGTCTTCTTCTTTTTGCCAAAGAAGCCCTTCTTTTTTGACTCGTTGTTGGGATACACCTTCTGAACATGTTTGAGAACGATCTCGGCCATGTCTCTACCTTTCGATATGCGGCGCCGCGCTGAGGGGCGCCGCAGAAACTTGCAAAACAGTTACGGCATCAGCCCTTGACGGCACCTGCCACCACGCCGTCGATGATGTACTTCTGACAGAGGATGTACATGATAACGATGGGGATAACGACCATCATGATGCAGGCCATCATGGGGCCGAGCTCGACGTGGCCGTAGCCGCCGCGGAAGTACTGGATCAAGATAGGAATGGTCTTGTACTTGGTGGAGTCGAGCGTAAGGTAGGGCAGAAGATAGTCGTTCCAGACCCACATGGTCTCGAGGATGCCGACCGAAAGATAGGTGGGCTTCATGATGGGAAGGACGATCTTAAAGAACACCTGGACCGGGTTGCAGCCGTCGATCATGGCCGCCTCTTCGATCTCGAGCGGAATGTTCTTTACAAAGCCGGCGAACATAAAGACCGCCAGGCCCGCGCCAAAGCCGAGGTAGATAAAGCAGATGTTGAACGGCGTGTTGAAGCCGATGCGGTCCGCCAAATTGGACAGCGTGAACATGAGCATCTGGAACGGTACGACCATCGAAAACACGAACAGGTAATAGAAGAAGTTAGAGATCTTGCTGTTGACGCGCACTACGTACCAAGCACACATGGAGCAGCACACCAGAATCAGCACGACCGACGTGACCGTGATGATGAGCGAGTACATAAATGCCGAGGCAAAGCCCTGCTCGTTAAGGGCATGCATGTAGTTTGCGAGGCCGTTGAACGTCTCGGGCGTGAGCAGATCGAATGCCGTGGTGGTGCTGATTGCAGTTGCCTTTTTAAAGGAATTGAGCGCAATCATGAACACGGGGTAGATCCACGCGAGCGACAGAATCGTAAAGAAAATCGAGAGCGCGCGGTTGATAACCTTATCGCGTTTCATTACTGCTGCACCTCCTTGGACCTCGTGGCCTTAAGCTGAATCATGGAGATGGCTACGACCAGGATGCAGAAGATAACCGCCTTGGCCTGACCGATGCCCTGCCATGCGATACCGGCACGCGAATAGAACGTGTTGTAGATGTTCAGGGCGAGCATCTCGGTGGAGTGCGCGGGGGCGCCGCCGGTAAGGGCGAGGTTCTGGTCGAACAGCTTAAAGCCGTTGGTGATGGACAGGAACAGGCAGATAGTGATGGTCGGCATCAGGTTAGGGATCTTAACCTTCCAAAACGTCTGCCATGCCGTGGCACCGTCGACCTTGGCGGCCTCGATGTAGTCGGACGGAATGGACTGCAGACCAGCGATGTAGATGATCATCATGTAGCCGACCTGCTGCCACAGGGTCAGGATGATAAGGCCCCAGAAGCCAGCAGCAGAGTTAAGGGCGATGAGCTGGGCGCCCACGTTGGAGAGCAGGCAGTTGATCAGAATCTGCCAGATGTAGCCCAGCACGATGCCGCCGATCAGGTTAGGCATAAAGAAGATCGTACGGAAGATGTTGGTGCCCTTGAGCGCTTTGCGGGTGAGCGCCTGCGCGATGGCGAGGGCGATCACGTTGATGAGCACCGTCGACAGGAAGGCAAACGCCACGGTAAAGAAGAACGACGTGGCAAACTGCGGATCGGACAGTGCGCGCACGTAGTTCTCGATACCGACAAAGTGCGTGTTGTTGATGGTAATAAACTGGCAGAACGAGAGATAGAAACCCTGGATAAAGGGGATCACGAACCCGATCATAAACGCCAGACACGTGGGCAGCATAAAGAGCGGCCACCAGCGCTTGAGTGCTTTGCCCATAGAAGGGTCCTTTCAATATGCAGGGGGCGGGCAAACCAACGTCTGCCCGCCCCCTGTCGCTAATCAGATAGCTTGGGCAGCAACTGCTTACTCGGAAGCAGCCTTCTCGGTCTTCCAGCCATCGACGAAGGCGTTCTTGACGCCGTCCCACTTGGTGTTGTCGGCAGCATAGGCAATCAGAGCCTGCTTGAGGTTCTTCTTCCACTCCTCGGAGGGGATGTAGACGAAGTCCCAAGCGACGGTCTTCTTGCCGTCCTTAGCCATGGCAACGGCCTGCTGCGAGAAGACGTTGGTGGTCTCCTTGGCGCTCTTGAACGGAGCGGTCAGACCCATCTTGTCGGCGATGATGCTGGTCGGGGTGTCAGCGGTGACGCACCAGTACATGAAGTCCTCGGTGGCCTTCTGAGCATCCTCGGAAGCCTGGGAGCTCACGCACCAGTAGTTCTCGCCGCCGGAGCACAGGCCCTGGTTCTCCTCGCCGTCAACGCCGATGTAGATCGGCAGCATGCCGAGCTGGTCGTCGGTCATACCGGCCTTGGTGAGGTCAGCGTATGCCCAAGAGCCGTTCTGATAGAAGACGGCCTTGCCGGTTGCGAACTCGTTGGTGGCGTCGTCGCCGGTCTTGGAGGCAAGCTGCGAAGGATCGCAGGTGGAGTCGGTGATGTACAGGTCGAAAATCTGCTTGAAGTTGTCGAGATACTCGCCCTTGATCTCGTCGTCCTCCTGGTTGTGCTCCTTCTCGAACTCGTAGTAGAGCGGGAGGTTAGCGAGGTGGGTGGTGTAGCGCCAGCTGGAGGAGTCATCCATGCCGGCGGAAGTAAAGGCACCCTCAACACCAAGCTCGTCCTTGCGGGCCTGGATGTCGTCGGCACAAGCCTTCAGCTTGTCGAAGGAGTTGATGTCCTCGGCCTTGTAGCCAGCCTTCTCGAGCAGCTGCTTGTTGTAGATGATGCCGTAGCTCTCCTGGACCCAGTCGATACCCAGATCCTTGCCATCGGACTGCAGAGCCAGGGAGTCGTCAATGAGCTCACCGCGGAGCTTGGTATCGGACAGGTCGGCGCAGTAATCCTTCCAGTTCTTAAGACCGGTGGGGCCGTTGACCTGGAACAGGGTCGGAGCGGAGCTCTTGGACATCTCGGACTTGAGCTTCTCCTCGTAGGTGTTGGAGGCGGCGGTCACGATCTTGACCTCGACGCCCTTCTCCTTCTTATAGGCCTTGGCAATCTCCTTCCACTCCTTGTCGACCTCGGGCTTGAATTGGAGGAAGTAGACCTCGGCAGCGTCACCAGAAGCAGAGGAGCCGGAGCCGGCAGAACCGCCGCAACCTACGAGACCCAGACCAAGAACCGCAGCCGCGGAACCAGCAAAGCCCAGGAACTGCCTTCTGCTCATTTCGTTCTTCATTACAATCCACCCTTTCACACCGTGGCGGCACCCTTTGCCGCCGCCTTCGGAGATTGGCTCGGGGACTTTGCCCCTTTTGCTGATTTGTACGATACGCTATTTGGCTAGTTGTTTGAACAAGTATTACTAGAGCGGTAGAAAAACTTCGGTGAACGGTAATTTCATCTTGATACTTGACAAGTTTTGTATAAACAATTATTTGTTATCGAATGCAGAGAAAACGCCCGGTCAAGCCGATGTACCGTCGGTTTGACCGGGCGTTTTCTCTTTGAGGCCATGAGTCTCGTCAGGCTGCGAGCTAGCCGGCTATCGCTTGGAATTGACGCGGTAGTGGAAGATCTCGGGATGCGTGCGGGCATGCGTGACCTCAAACAAGATGCCGTCCGAGGTGTACGACTGGCTCTCCATGACGGCGACACAGTTGTATTTGCCAAGGTCAAGATAGCTGCAGTCCTCATCGTTGGCGAGCTCGACACTCACCGTACGACGGCTCGCCATCACCTTGACGCCGCGTTTGTGCTCCAGATAGTCGTAAATTGACTTTGCGGCGATCTCGGGCGTCAGACCCTTGGCGATCGACTCCAAAAAGTAACCATGGTCTACTTGGCGCGCATTGCCGTTAAGGCTTCGGACACGCACCACGCGAATCAGCTCCTCGCCCACCTTAAAGCCCAGGCGAAGAGAGAGTTGCTCAGTGCAAATCAAATGTTCAAAAGACTTGACCTCGGTCGATGCGACGGCATTGTTGCGTTTTGCGAACTCGCCAAACGACTCAACCTCTTCGAGTGCGCCCAACATGTCGGTTTCGCCCTTAAGCCAAATAACGCGCACGCCCTTGCCGTGTATGGGCTGCACAAACATCCCGTCGGCCAGCATACCCAAGGCGCGACGGACGGTATTGCGCGTGCATCCGAACTCCGCGGTCAGCTCGGCTTCGGTTGGCAGCATCTCCTGAAACGCATAGGTCCCGTTAATGATGCGCGAACGGATCTCACGGTAGATTCCTTCGTAAATCGCTTTTGGCATGACTTCACCTCTACATTGTTCATTTCCGGCTAGGCACGATAGCATTTCTTAAAGTTGTTTAAACCGAATATCGGTAAAGCGACAGGATTTAACCGTTGACGGTTTCTGTCATGCCCAAATCGGTTTCGCTCAAAACTGCCGGTACGACAATCGTCTGGTCCTCTACAATGAATCCATTGTTTAAACGTTTCCCCACGCGCAACGCGCCTCGATATTCGGAAGGCAGAACATGCTGCAAAAAATCCAACGCTTTGGCGGGGCAATGTTCGCGCCCGCCATGCTGTTTTCTATATCAGGCCTCATGGTCGGCGTCTCCGCTCTCGCAACGACTGCGGACATCGTCGGCGATCTCGCCGTATACGGAACCCCTTGGTACGCTTTTTGGACCATCATCCAGCGCGGCTCGTGGACGGTCTTTAAACGCCTCCCGCTCCTTTTTGCCGTAGCGCTGCCTATCGGTCTTGCCCAAAAGCAACCAGCTCGTTGCTGCCTCGAGGCTCTCGTCGCCTATTTTGCCTACTGCTTCTTTTTGAGCGAGATCATTAAGCTGAGCGGAGACAATCTTGGACTTAAGTACCCGTCGTCTTTGACCTCCGCTAGCGGCATCACCATCATCGACGGCATCAAGACGCTCGACACCGGCATTATCGGCCCGCTGGCGGTATCGGCAACCGTCGTCGCCATCCATGACCGCTTCTACGATGCCAAGGTTCCCGATTGGCTCGGCACCTTCTCGGGCTCCTCGCTGGTCTACCTCATCAGCTTTTTTGCCGTGTTTGCCCTTGCCGCTATCTCGGCCGCCATCGTGCCCTCCGTATACGCAATGACCGAAACGCTGCGCCATGCACTTACGAGCGTCGGCCCCTTTGGCGTGGGCATCTTTGTGCTTTTGGAGCGAGCGCTCGAGCCCATGGGGCTGCACCACCTGCTCTACATGCCGATCTACTACGACAACTTGGTCATTAACGACGGCATCTACGCCACGTGGAGCAGCTTGCTCCCCATCCTCTCCCATAGCACGCGCCCCCTTAATGAGCTTGCGCCGTGGGCCGGTTTTACCGCCACCGGCTGGGTCAAGCTCTTTGGCCTTCCTGCCATCGCAGCTGCGTTCTACTCCACCGCAAAACCCGAGCGCCGCGCCGGCCTCAGGGTCATCCTTGCTCCCGCCATCATCGCCTCGGTGGTTTGCGGCGTTACCGAGCCACTCGAGTTTCTCTTTATGTTCACCCACCCCGGGCTCTTTTTGCTCTACGCCGTCTTATCGTCTTGCCTTGCCACAACCATGAATCTCTTTGGCATCGTCGGCATCTTCTCGGGCGGCCTGATTGAGATGGCAGCCTTCAACTTTATTCCGCTCATGCGCACGCATGCCGGTGCCTATCTTTTGGCGCTCGGTATCGGCCTTGCCTTTAGCCTCATCTTTTTTGTTAGTTTTCGAGCACTCATCTTGGTCTATGACCTTAAGACACCGGGCCGCGAGGATCATGTTGCCAATCGCGCGGCAATCGATTGTTTAACGGGAAGCGACTTTGCCAAAGAGCAATCCCCCAATGACGAGGTCGATAGTCGATCCGATCAAGATCACGTCCTCGCTGAGCGGGTAATTCAGCTTTTAGGTGGCGTTGGCAATATCGTGGGCGCAACCAACTGCGCCACGCGCCTGCGCGTCGAGGTCGCAGACCCTTCCATCGTTGCAGATAACGCGTCGTTTGTCGCGGTGGGCGCCAAGGGCCTCATCATTACGGGCAAGACCGCCCAGGTGGTCATCGGCATCTCCGTTCCCCGCGTTAAAGAGCATTTTGACCAGATCATGGGCCTCGAGCCGGAATTTGTGCCCACCACCTCGGCCTCCCCTGCCGCCAGCGCAGCCCATAAGCGCGGCGATATTTGCTTCTTCGATATCGACGGAACGCTCGCCTGGCAAGACCCCAGGCTCGCCCAAGACCTTCCCGAAGACGAGCGGGACCTCTCCCCCTATCCCAACGAGGCGGTTTCGCAGGCAATCCGCGAGTTTGTCGCCAACGGCAACATGGCCTTTATCTGCACGGGACGTACCCTCAGCTGCATCCACCCCAAACTTCTTGAGCTGCCTTGGACCGGCATCGTCTGTCTTGCAGGCGGTTACGCCGAGATCAACGGACACGCAATTCGCGATCTGTCGATGACGCCCAGTATGCTGCAGCGTCTTGCCCCCTACCTTGAGCAATCGGGCGAGGTCATCCGCTTTGAGGGCCTCAACGGCGTCGTGCGCATGAGTGCCGATGCGCCCGATGCTCCCGGATACGCGCGCACCCTGGGCGACGCAGTCACGCAGCTGCAACATTACAGTGTCTACAAGATCTTGATGTCTACATCGCTCGCCAACCACATCGCTCAAGATAAGGCACTTGAGCCGCTGCTATGCTTTAACGAGCTCGAACTCGAGGTAACCGAAATCTCGCCCCGCGAATGCACGAAGCGCGGGGGCATCCAGTCTGTACTCGACGCCCTCGACCCCCACCACGGAACCGTATACGGCATTGGCGACGCCAGCAATGACGTCTCGCTGATGAACGCCGTCGATGTCGGTATCGCCATGGGCAATGCGCCGGACTATCTCAAGGATAAGGCCGATTACGTGACCGACACCGTCGATCACGACGGTGTCGTTGCGGCGCTCGAGCATTTTGGGCTGATTTAGGCGCGCTCCATCAAACGCACGCCCGTTGTCCCAAATCGCCAAAACTGCCGCGCCAAACGCCCTAATGTGGCAATATGTTGTCTGCATATTGCATCAACGCAACCTCAGAAAGAATGCGAGAACCCGTGTCCAGTCCGTTTACCAGCTTTTTAGCCCAGCACTTTGACCAGATTAACGACTATCTGGCCACGTTCTTTGACGGACAGGCGACCTCTGCCGATATCGAGCGCTACCTGTATGCGCCGCTCTCGGCTTTTACGGCCAACGCCGGCAAGCGCCACCGCCCGCTTATCTGTATGCTCGCCGCAACCGCAGTGGGCGGTAGCTTTGAGAGCGCCCGCAGCGCCGCGGCAGCCATCGAGCATTTCCAGTCGGGCGCGCTGATCCACGACGACATCGCCGACAACGGACAGCTTCGTCGAGGCAAGCCCTGCATGCACCTTACCGAGGGCACGGGCCTTGCCATCAATTGCGGCGACCTGGCGCTCACCATGGTCACCAAGACGGTTCTCGACGACCCCACGCTGGAGTCCGACGTGAAGCTGCGCGTGCTCCACGAGCTTACCGAGATGATCGTCCGCACCATTGAGGGTCAAGCACTCGACCTGGGTTGGGTCCGTGACGGGCGCTTTGATATCTCGGTTGATGACTACCTGGACATGGCGACGCACAAGACCGCGTTTTACAGCGGAGCCACGCCGCTTGCCGCCGGAGCCATTATCGGCGGCGGCAGCGATGAGCAAATCGAAGCGCTGCGCGCCTTTGGCCTACACACAGGCCTCGCCTTTCAGATTCAGGACGACCTGCTCAACCTTGTCGGCACTAAGGAAGCCGCCAACAAGGACTTCCGCACCGACATCACCGAGGGCAAGCGCACGCTTGTCGCCGTACACGCCCTCTCTGATGAGCGCCACCACGACGAGGTCGAGGCGATTCTTTCCTCGGGCACCGATGATCCCGCGCAGCTCGCACGCGCCGTGGAGATCTTCCAGGAGACCGGCTCCATCGATTACGCCCACACTTACGCGCTCGACCTGACCGCTAAGGCCAAAGCGGCCATCGAGAACGTTGAGCTTGATCCGCACGCACGCGAGCTGTTCCTCTCCATGGCAGATTTCTTTGTGGAGCGTCTTAACTAACGGGGGTTATAAAACCTGTCAGCAGCGTATTTAGGCACAACTTGCTACACTGTTGAGTGCATGTTTATGCATCCCTTTGCGTTGTCTATCCGACAGACGCTCAAATAGTACGAATGGTACGCCGAAAGGGGTTCGTTCATGGAACCTATTACAACGGGCATGCAAGGAGCAGCCGTCGAGGACGTGCAGTCTCGTCTCCTGCAGCTCGGCTACACGATTGATGCCGCCGAAGTCACCGACAAGTACTTTGGAGCCGCCACTGAGCAGGCCGTCAGCACCTTCAGGCTCGACAGCGGCCTTGCTGCCGGTCATGCCGTCGATATCCCCTGCTGGAGCGCCCTTGTAGACGCTTCGTATAAGCTGGGCGACCGCACTCTCTATCTGCGCATGCCCAATTTCCATGGCGCCGATGTGCAGGCCCTGCAGCGCGCTCTCAACGTTTTGGGCTTTGCCTGTGGCGAAGACGACGGCTACTTTGGTCCGCATACCGAGGCCGCCCTGCAGCAGTTCCAGGAAAATGTCGGCCTGTTTGCCGACGGCATGGCCTTCCAGGACACCTACGCCTACATCAACCGCCTGCACCATGTGTGGGAGGGCAAGCCCTCGGTCACCGAAGCCGAGTCCCGTATCGGTTTTGCTCGCGCCGCCAACGTGCTCGAGCGCTTCCAGATTGCCGTTATCGGCGAGGACCCCATCGCACGCAGCGTTGCGTCGCGCATGTGGAATATCGCCACGGCAACGACCGACAACAGCGGCATGATGCTCTGCGACTCCGAGGTCCCAACCGACGTTGACCTGGTGCTCGAGATCGCAAGCGACGAGCTGCCCGCCGACGCCGCACCGCGCGCCACGATTGCCCTCGCCGAGTGCCACAACCTGGCCCAGCGCATCCGCACCGCCAATGTCGCCGCGCAGCAGAAGCCGGCTCGCATTCGCATTGAGCTCACGGGCATGACGCGCTACAACGGCACCTTCACGGCCAGCGACGCGCAGACACTCGCCGTACGCCTACTCGACGGCGTTTGCGATGCCCTCGCAGATTAGGTAAACTAAACGAGTTGCTTTTGGGCAACACCACACATTGGGACGTAGTTCAACGGTAGAACTCCGGTTTTTGGTGCCGGCTGTTGGGGGTTCGAATCCCTCCGTCCCAGCCATTACAATTGAGCGCCCTGAGCCCATAACGGCCCAGGGCGCTTTCTTGTGGGCAAGCGGAGGGATTCGAACCCGCAAGGGTGCGAAGCCGAGGAAACGCGAAGGCGCCCCAAGCCCATTAAGACCAAGAGCGCCTAACATCAAGAAAATATCAGCCCAGTTCCGAAAAGCGAGCCGCATGCAACAACCAGGTAACCACAGGCCCCGGGAGAGCGGGGACACCGGCTTAGGTTTATCGCGAGTTCCGCACGAACAGGAGGCCACTTAATGTGGCCTCCGTCGTGAGCAGGACTGTAGAGCAGGAAACCTAAGCCGGTGTCCCCGCTCTCCCGGGGCCGAACGCCCTAGTTGTTGAGCATGCGGTCGAAGCTTCCCGAGTCGCCATCCCGATAGTCTGCGGTCATCAGAATCTCCTGCGGAATGCGCCCGCCCTCGCGCAGCACGTTGCGGAACTGCACGCGCGTGACCATGGGCAGATCCTTGATCGTCGCTGCCAGGTTCTGCGGCACGCCCTGGTTGGCAGCCGCGGGCTCGCACTCGCCGCCGGCCTTCACGCGACGCTTATGCTCGGCGAGCATGGCGCGGTACATGCCGGCATGCAGGCGAATCTCAACCACATTGGCATTGCGAGCCTGCTCGACGATGCGCGCGCCCTCGCGATCGATATCGCCCACGTAGTAGACGTAGTTAAAGCGATAGCCAATCTCGGCCAGATAATCATCCAGTGCGTGCGAGACGCTCGCTTTGCAGCCGCCGCCAAAAATCACGCCGCCCACTTTGATGCCAAAGAGCTTGGCATGTTTGCGTCCGCGCAGGAGCTTGACGATCTCGTCATAGGTATCCAGGTTCTCGACCATAATGAACGGCTTGTCGGCACCCAGCGTAAAGAAGCCCGTAAAGTGCACGGGGCGATTGGGGGCGACCTTGATCGCCTGCATGCTGATGCCCTTTTCGGTCATACGTCTGATCAGGCGCTCACCGTGCTTGCCGTCAAAAGCCTTCTCGTCGTTAAAGATCTGGTAGGCACGCTGGCGGCGCGAGGCAACCGGCGTATCGGCACCTCGGTTCTGCTCGATCCAAGCCTGGATGATTGCGATTTCCTCGGCAATCTTGCGGTTGGACATCTCGTTGTGCTGAGTGCGCTGCGGAGCCTTTTTGCCGTCCTTGCCCTCAACCTTTACAATCTGTGTCTGCTGCTCCTTGATCTTAGAGAGCGCCGTAGGCGTAGGGACAACTTTGAGCAGCTGCCTGCCTAAAACGCGGGCAAGGGCAAACGCCGAGACCTCGCCGTGGACTGCCGACTTGGGCTGCTGGGCAGCAGTATCTGCTGCGGTAGACTCCGGCTTCTTCTGAGACTTGCGCTTAGAATCGCCTTGGGAATTGCGCTCGCGCTTCGGCATAGGCGCCTGCTTCTGCGGACGATCGGACTTGCTCTCCTTCGCCGGCTGGCGCTTAGGCTGCCCCGAAGAAACCTCGACCTTCGCATCCTCGTCCTGCGGCGTGGTCTTCTCGGCTGCAGTCTCGGCATGGGAACTGCGGCCCCCACGATGGCGACGGCGGCGAGGCTTGCTCGACGCGCCCTGCTCCGCCTGCTCATCAGTAGGTTGCTGGCCCTTGGCCTCGGCATCAACCTCAAGCTGCGGCTCAGCAGGCTTCTGTTCGCGAGCCGCCGGCTCAACGACCTTCTCGGCCTTCTCGTCCTGAGTGGTCGAAGCCGGCTCGCTCTTCTCCTGATGCCTTACGGGATACGCGCGCCCCGCAAAACCACGTCCGGGACGGCATGAACCCGGAGCCTTCTTGACCGGTTCATCGGACGCGTCAGCAGCCTCGACGGAATCCTGGACCTCGCATGCAATACCTCGCTGCTCGGCCTTAAAGTGGGCACCGCGGCGACGCTTGGGCTCCTGGATCTCAGCATGCTCTTGAGTGCGAGTCGGCTCCTGCGTCCCGACGGACTTTTCCTCGACGGCCTCAGCATCCGTCTCACCCTTTTGAGCAACGGCGCGACGGAAGCGCTCCTGCTGGGCGCGGCGCTGCGCATCGCGCTTGCCACCCCCGCCAAAACCGCCGCGTCCTGCCTTGGCCGTAAAGGCACGCACGACGTTCTCATCGAGCAACTCATCGGTATCGACATGCTCACGCGGAGCAGTTTCTTCCACAGCAGGCACGTCAGCGGAATCCTCGACGACAAAATCTTCGACGGACTCGGCAGGCTGCTCCTGGGCATCGAGGATCTCGGCATTGATGGTATAGAACGCCGGGCGCCCGTTAATGCCGCTACCCTCGATCTTGGTCACGATATTTGCCGCGATAAGCTCATCGCGCATCGCCTTGGTGTCACATTCCTTATCGACGGAACGGAAAATCTGCGCCAGCGCACTCGACTTGATCTTAAGCGCCTTGCGGCAGAGCAGGTCGTAGGCAACCAGCTTGGCACGCTCGGCAGAAAGCGACGTCTGGCTGCTCAGACGCTCAGCCAGGGCATCGACATTATTTTGGTTATCGGAATATACCGTCTTGGCCACGGGGCCCCTTTCATATGTACACATATACGTCTATATGGTACAACGCGCGCCCTTATCCACGCAAAACATCTGCGAGAACACTCGAGCATCACCCGCTTTTGCATGAAAAAAGACCGAGCCCGCGAAGTCGCGGACCCGGTCTTTCCGAGTCATATAGATGTGACGTCCAACTCGTCAGGCCGACTAAGCCTTGGCGGCCTCGGCGTCGGCAGGAGCCTCAGCGGCAGCGGCGCGGCCGTACTCGGCCTTGCCCATATCGGACCACTCGGGCTCCTCGTCGGGCATGGAACCGGCCTCCTTGCCGAAGAACTCCTTGAGGCAGTTAACGGCAACGATGAGGCCCAGGACCATCAGCAGGACGGCAAAGACGAGCTGCAGGCCCTTGGTGGCGGCGACGGAGACGGCGGCCGTGGTGGCGGTAGCCGGGATGGTGCCGAAGAAACCGTAGGCCTGGACGGCGGTCATGCAGCCCATGGCGCTCTGGACCAGCGAGGTGAAGGTGCAGCAGAGCAGGAAGACGACGGGCACGTAGAGCATCCAGCCCTTGCGGCCGGTGCACTTGCAGAACACGGCGAGGGTGATCATGGTCATACCGCCGAGCAGCTGGTTGGAAGCACCAAAGAGCGGCCAGATGTTGGCATAGCCACCAAAAGCGAGGGCGAGACCGGGAAGCAGGGTGACGACCGTGGCGAACCAGGGGTTGCCGAGGACCTTCATGTAGCCGGCCTTGGACTCGATGGCCAGGGCGTCGTTGGTCTGGGCAAAGAACTCGGAGAACGAGGTGCGGGCGATGCGGGCGACTGCGTCGAGCGAGGTCAGGGCCAGAGCGGAGACGTTCATGGTCATGAAGACGGTAGCGAGCGTGCCGTCAACACCGAAGGCCTGCATACCGCGGGAGATGCCGGCGGCGAAGATCTGGAACGGGGTGGAAGCGACACCGGCGTTGAGAGCGCCAGTACCGGCGGTGTTCATATCGGAGAACATGATGCCGGCGACGATGATGGCAAGGATGCCAACGAAGGACTCGACGATCATGGCGCCGTAACCGACCTTGACGGCGTCCTGCTCCTTCTCGACCTGCTTAGAAGAGGTGCCGGAAGAAACGAGGCTGTGGAAACCGGAGAGAGCACCGCAAGCGACGGAGACGAACAGGACCGGGAACATCATGCCGGAGGCAGTGGAGAAGCCGGTGAAGACCGGAGCGGTGATAGTGGCCTGACCGTTGACACCCAGGACGACGATGCCGAGGACAGCGCAGACGATCATGACGATCATCATGATGGAAGTGAGGTAGTCACGCGGGGTCTTGAGCATCTGGATGGGCATAGCGCCAGCGAAGACCAGGTAGACCATGACGACGGCGAACCACTGGAACTTATCCAGGTAGACCGGGAACTGCATACCGACGGCGAACATGAGAACCATGAGGATAACGCCGGTGACGAACTCGGCAGCGCCGGTGAGGTTGAACTTCTTCTGGGCCCAACCAAAGGCGATAGCGACGAAGGTGAACAGGATGGAGATGGTACCAGCGCAGCCGGCGGCATAGGACTTGGTGAAGTCGATGGCACCGGTAGCAGCACCAGAAGCGTCAACGGCCGGGGTGAACATGAACGTCTTGCAGACCATGTCGGTGAAGGCGGCGATGACGATGATGCAGAACAGCCAGCAGAACAGCAGGAACAGGCGACGGCCGGTCTTGCCGATATACTTCTCGATGAGCTGAGCGAGTGACTTGCCGTTGTTCTTCATCGAAGCGTACAGGGCACCAAAGTCGTGGACGGCGCCAAAGAAGATGCCGCCGACGAGGACCCAGAGCACGACGGGCAGCCAGCCAAAGGCCATGGCGACGATCGTACCCGTGACAGGACCAGCACCGCAGATCGAGCTGAACTGGTGCGAAAACGCGGTGAAGGCGGAGACGGGCGAGAAGCTGTTGCCGTCCTTCATGCGCTTGGCCGGCGTGAGGGCCTCTTTGTCAACGCCCCACTTGTTGGCCAGCCAGCGGCCGTAGCCCAGATAGCCGCAGGCGAGCACCGCCGCGGCCACAACCATGAGCAAAACTCCGTTCATTACATTTCCTCCTCTAAAAAGAACTTCCTAGACATAAAAAATGAGGGCCGTCGGTTGCGCTCGACGGCCCTCATCTTCATCAGCCGCCCGTTATCGTACGGGCTAGCTGTATGTGCTAACCCGCATCAGATAATTACTACGCTGATAATGTTTAGCTGATGCGTGAACATGTCTAAGAAATCCTCTTCAATCATGATGCGAACGATCCGTGCGTGTTCACATCCCCCAGTGGTTGAAAAGGAGTATGAAACTTTAGTTACCTAAAGTCAACGCAAATATGTAATGAATTTTCAACTTTTTTTGAATTTCTCGGTATAAAACGCCACTGACCTCGGACTTTACCCCACGACAGTTTTTGCATGAGAGATGCCCCTCGGGAGCGGGCGGCGGTATGCAAGGTTTCCTGCTCTACAGTCCTGCTCGCACGGAGAGCACATTAAGTGCTCTCCGGCTCGTGCGGAACTCGCGATAAACCTTGTATACGCCCGCCCGCTCCCGAGGGGCTCCCATCCCAAATGCGGAGCAAAGCTCCGCACGCCAACTTTTTCTTTCAGCTAAAGAACGCCGGAAATTCGACGCTGGCTTGTTAACCTTGCTGGACGTTGTCGACGCCAAACCAGCTCAGAAGCTATATCGACACAGAAAGGTCCCCGGACGGAGGGGCCGGATATAAGGTTTATCGCGAGTTCCGCACGCAAAGAAGGCCACTTAATGTGGCCTTCGTCTTGCGCAGGACTGTAGAGCAGGAAACCTTATATCCGGCCCCTCCGTCCGGGGACCGCGCCGTACCAGCTACAGCGTCATGTTTGGATCGGCGTCGACGTCGAACGGCGAGATTTCACCTCGGTCGAATTTACGGCGAGCGACCTCCGCGATCATGGCTGCGTTATCGGTACAGGCAGACAAGGGCGGCACCGTTACGCGAATCCCCTGACGCCCAAGCTTCTTGATCATCATCTCGCGCAGATGCGGGTTGGCCGAGACGCCGCCGCCGATGCAGTATTCCTTGCATCCGGTAGCGTGCAATGCGTTTTTGGCCTTCTTGTACTGCACGTCAAAGACAGCTGCCTCAAACGAAGCTGCCAGATCGGGCAGGTGAATCGTGCGCCCGGCCTTGGTCTCCTGCTCGATGTAGAGCGTCACGGCCGTTTTAAGGCCCGAAAGCGAGAAACGATAGTCTCCCCTGCTGTTGAGCGCACGGGGGAAATCAATCGCGCGGGGATTGCCTGTCTCGGCCAGCTTGGAAATGATGGGGCCACCGGGATAGCCCAGACCCAACGCCTTGGCTACCTTGTCGAAGGCCTCGCCCACAGCGTCGTCGAGCGTCTCACCGAGCACCTCGTAGTCGCCCCACGCCTTCACGTGCACGAGCATGGTGTGCCCACCCGAGACAAGCGTGAAGATAAACGGCGGTTTGAGGTCGGGTTGCGCCAGCAGGTTGGCAAACAGGTGCCCCTCCAGATGGTTGACGCATATGAGCGGCTTACCGGCAGCGTAGGCAAAGCCCTTGGCGAAGGCGACGCCAACCACGAGCGCGCCCACCAGGCCCGGACCCTGCGTCACGCCCACGGCGGCAAGCTCACTTGGTGCAATGGCTCCGCCCGTAAGGCCCAGCGATGCTGCGGCATCCTCAAGCGCCGCATCCACGACACTCACAATCACCTCAACGTGTTTGCGCGAGGCGATCTCGGGCACCACGCCGCCAAAGCGGGCATGAAAATCAATCTGTGTCGACACCTGGTTGGCCAGCATATTGCCATCCGCATCGATAATCGCCACGGCCGTCTCGTCACAGGAACTCTCGATAGCGAGCACTAGGCGGCGGCGCTCAATTTCGGCACGCTCCCCCTCGGAGCGCCTAGGCGCAGGTAGCGGCCATACGCGCTGCTCTGCCGCCGTCGGCTCGGGCGAAGCATTGTCGACCGGAAGCACCAGGGGCAGCGAAGCCGTCATGACGATGGCATCTTTGCCAACACCGTAGTAACCGCGGCGACGGCCAGCCTCGGTAAAGCCCAGAGCGTTATAAAGCGCGATCGCTCCCTCGTTGCCGTCCTCGACCTCGAGCGAAGCCGTGGTGCAGCCGAGCATCTGGGCATCATAGCTCACATGCGACAGCAGCTTGCGGGCAATGCCCCCACGGCGATGTGCCGGGTCGACGGCGACATCCAGAATCTGCACATCACCGTCCACGACCATACCGCCGGCAAGGCCCAGCAGCTTGCCGTCGTCGTGTGCCACCCACCAACTACGCGGCGCAGCGACGTCCTCGCCCAGTTCGGACAGGAACATGCCCGGCGTCCACGCCTTGTGTCCGGCACCTTCAAAGCAGGTAGCCTCTAGCGCGCTCGCGCCCTCGGCATCCGCCGCGCCCATGGGACGGAACTGCAGATGACGACCGGCGAGCTCATCGGCAACGCCCGTAATTTCGCTCTGCGCACTCTCGGCAAGACCAAGACGCTTGCGCTCGTTTTCCTCGGCATCAGAAAGGCGCGTGTAAATCGGCAGGACGCGAGCCGGATCGCCGTCACCCGCAGCGTGCGCGAGCAGCAAGCCCTCGCCCGAAGGCCACCACAGGTCGCGCTCCACGCAGCGGGCGGTCTCGTCCTCACCCAGCAGCTTGCCATAGCGCACGAGACCGTCACCAGTCAGCTGAACCTGGTCCCAGTCCGCTGCTTGGCGCCACTCATCGAGCGCCACGGCGGCCTTGACCACGTGTTCGCGCTCAAATTGACGCTCGGGACCCTCATCGACCAGCATATACAGCGCCGGATATACCTCACCGCGCATAGCATCGGCCAAGATACCAAGCTTGCCGCGCACGCCAGCCTTCCACGCCGTCCAAGCGCAAGCGTCGAGCGTCGACACGCCCAGCAGCGGAACATTGGCACCACGCGCGAGGCCCTTGGCAGTGGAGATGCCGATGCGCACACCCGTAAAGGACCCCGGGCCGCGGCCGACCACATAGCAACCAACATCGCTGCGATCCAGACCGGCTTGAGCCAGCACGCCATCAACGGTATTCACGAGCTCAACGTTGGCGTGACGGCGACACATGTGGTCGCCACTCACGAGCTTCGTCTCGCTCGTCTGCCCATCAATCCAGCTTGCCGCGCAGGCAAGCATGTCGGTCGAGGTATCGAGCGCCACCACCAGCGCGTTGTCGTTATGCAAGCTCATCTTGTACAGCCTTATCAATCAAATGGGAAAGCTCCATTGCGCGGTCACCGTGCGCCTCGAACGTTATCGTTCGCACATCGCTGTCGCCCTCATCACGCTTGAGCGTCACCGAAAGATACTCATCCGTCAGCTCGTCTTGGAATTGTTCGCCCCATTCCAGCAGGCAAGCACCCTCATAGCCCAGCACATCGAAAATGCCCGTATCCTCGAGCTCGTAGGCATGCTCCAGGCGGTATAAATCAAAGTGAAACAGCGGAATACGGCCTTGATCGTGAACGGCCATGAGCGCAAACGTAGGGCTCGTAACCATATGCCCATCGCCCAGCCCGCGCGAGACGCCCTTGGTAAAGTGAGTTTTGCCCACCCCCAGGCCACCGGTCAGGATGAGCACATCGCCGTCCTCAAGGCACGGTGCAATTAGCTCGCCAAAGTACTCCGTATCGGCAGCGCAAGTCGTTTTGTAAGTACCTACCCCCAGGCGCTCCAGGGACATATATGCTCCTTATTATTCCGAGGCGTCCTCTGGTGCGGGATGTCGCTCCAGATAGTCGCCCAGCATCTTAAAGTCTTCCTCCAGCAGTTCCTGCCACGCCGGATTGCGTAGCGCTGCTGCCGGATGGAACGTGGGCATTACTACAAAATGCCCCATCTGGTGGAACCTGCCGCGCAGCTTAGTAATGCCAATCTCGGTCTTAAGCACAAAGTGCGTCGCGGGGTTGCCGAGCGTCACGATAATATCGGGCCAGATGCTTCGAATCTGCTCACGCAAAAACGGCGAGCAAGCCAGCACTTCCTCGGGACGCGGATTGCGGTTTCCCGGAGGGCGGCACTTAAGCACGTTGGCAATGTAGACGTCTTCGCGTTTGAGCCCCGCCAGCGACAAAATGCCGTTGAGGTCCTCGCCTGCCGCCCCCACAAAGGGCTCGCCCTGCAAATCCTCATTGCGGCCCGGCGCCTCGCCAATAAACATCACGCGAGCGCGGGGGTTTCCCACGCCAAACACGATATTGTGACGCGACTGGTAGAGCTGGCAGAGGTGACAATCGCCCAGAACGGCCTCAATTTCCTCGAGTACAACCTCACGTGGTGCCTGATGGGTATGGCCGGGGATGTGCATGACGCCCATAGCGGCTCCTACACGTAGACCTTGTCGAGACGCATGCCAAAGCCGCAGGCGACCTCGTAGTTAATCGTTCCGCGCAGTCGGGCCATCTCGTCCATAGTGATCTCGGCATCGCCATCGCGGCCGACAATGATCATCTCGTCACCATACTCGGCCTCGGGAATCTCGTGTGCCGGGTTGGACTGAATGGCGACCATAAACTGGTCCATGCAGATATTGCCAACCTGATGCACGCGCTCGCCGCGATACAGCACATCCATACGATTGGAAAGTGTACGCGATAGGCCGTCGGCATAACCGATCGGCAGCGTGCAGATCTGAACGCGCGTACGCGGTACGCGGTAGGTAAAACCGTAGCCCACGCCCTCACCCATCGCAGGGTGTGCCACGCGCGTCACGCGCGCATGGACGCTCATAACGGGATCAAGCTGCATCACGCGGCCGCTCAGCTCGCACGGCTGCATGCCATACAAGCCAACGCCGGCGCGGATCATATCAAAATGCATCGAGGGGTCGAGCATCGAGGACGGCGTGTTGGCGCAGTGCACGATACCGCACTCAAAACCCGCATCCTTAATGGCCTGAACGGCCTCGGTAAAGCGCTGACACTGCAGCTTGTAGTCCCAGCCCGAAGGTTCATCGGCCGTGGCGAAGTGCGTAAATACGCCGTCGCACTGAATACCGCGATGGAAATTTATACCGCGGACAAAGTCGAGCACCTGCGTGTAGTGAACGCCGATACGATTCATGCCCGTCTCGATGGCGAGATGATACTTGCCCACTTTGCCCGCCGCGACGGCACATTCGCCATACGCAAGAGCAAAGTCAGACGTATAGACCGAAGGCATGATATCAAACTCGAGCAACGTCGGAATGGCCTCGATAGGCGGCTCGCTTAGGATGAGGATGGGCTTCGTAATCCCGCCCTGTCGGAGCTCAACGCCCTCGTTAACCGTCGCCGCGGCAAACATGTCGGCACCGGCCGAATACATGATCTTGGCGCACTCAACAGCTCCATGACCATAAGCATCGGCCTTGACCACGCAACACAGGCGCTGACGTGGATTCAACAAGTTCTTATAGGCCCTCGTGTTGCGACGGAGCGCCCCGCGGTCGATCTCGACCCAGGACCAGCGCGTCAAATCGGCTTTATTCATGATTAGTCATCCGACCCTTCGTCCATGATTCCCAGATCTTCGAGCGCATCCTTTGCCGCCAGTTCCATGGCAGGACCGATCAAGTCGATAAGATCGGTCGCGATGACGCTCTTCTCACCATACTCCGTCGCCGCGGCAAAACCGGCGTAGCTGTGAAGTGCGACGGCGTACGAATACAGCAACTCCCAACGATCCATCTCGTCGCGCATGGTGGCAAGCGTGCCGGCCAAAATACCCGCGAGAACATCACCCGAACCGGCAGTTGCCAGAGAAGCCGGACCCGAGAGCGGCAGCAGTACACGCTCAACGCCACAGATAGCCGTCGTCGGCCCCTTGGCAATGACCACCAGATTGTCGGAGCCTGCAGCCCAGACAACCTTCTGCGCGGCTGCAATCGCGGTACCAAGGTCGTTCACCTCGTCACCGGCAACCAGACGCGAAAGCTCACGATAGTGCGGCGTCATAACCAACGGCTGCTCGCGACGATACATCTCGGGGTTACTATCAATACCGTCAATGGCAATCTTAGCAAGGCAGTTGAGTGCATCGGCATCCAAAATAAGCGGTACATCAAGCTCGAGCAAGCCCGAAACCACCTGCATAGCGCCGGCAGACGTCGTCATACCGGGACCGCACAGTACGCAGCTGTACTTCTTTGCAATCTCGCACACCGTCATGCGCGCAGCGGCGCCAAAGGAGCCGCGGGAATCAGACGGAATAGCAAAGACGGGAATCGAAGGAAGTGCCATGCGAATAAGATTGGCGCAGGCGTCAGGAGCCGCGACTGCCACGTAACCAGCACCCGCGCGAGCTGCAGACTTGGCCGCCATAATGGCAGCACCAGGATATTGCGCAGATCCGGCGACAATAAGCACAGAGCCACGGGAATACTTATCGATATTCGTAGGAAGTGGAGCAAAGTAATCGACTAAGTCACCGGGCTCGACAATCTCGGCGGCGTGTTCGACATCATCGATGACCTCGTCAAGACGGTCGTAAAGATTGCCGCAGATCAAATCGCCAGCATACTCAGGACCATCAGCGCTATACAGACCAATCTTGGGCGCAATCATCGTCACCGTATGCTCGGCACGAATGCAGTCGTCATCAACAACGCCCGTCTCGGCATTCAGGCCCGAGGGGACATCAATGGATACGACACAATCGGCGCATTCATTGACCGTAGGAATCCAGATGGAGAACGGCGCACGCAGATTCCCGTGGAAACCGGTACCAAAAATGGCATCGACAACAACATCGGCCTTATCGATCAAAACCTCGAGTTCGTCACGCGAGGGGCCGACGCAAACGTGCACATCGCGGCCGGCAGTACGACGAGCAACATGACGTGCCAGAGCAGCAGGAATCTCATCCGGCTCAACCGGAGAAACGATATCGACGTCCACACCCTTATGGCTCAGAATATCGGCGGCAACCCAACCGTCGCCGCCATTATTACCAAAACCGACCAGAACGAGAACCCGATCGGGATTGAGCTTCAAGACCTCGTTGGCGGCAAACTCACCCGCTAGCTCCATAAGCTCGGCCTTCGAAGTCCCTTCGCGTTCGATGATATCCTCGAGACGAACGACTTCTTCGGTACTCAAAACCGGTTTCATCTATGCTCCTAGCGTATCTTGCGAAGCATCGCCCAGGTGCTCCGTCAATGCTGAATTCTGCAGCTGCTCAAGCTCATCTAAAACAGAGCGAGCCTCTTTAAATGTCTGCGCTACGCGTTTCTTGGTACTCACCTTTTCCTCTTTTGGCTTAGGCCGAGCATCTTCGGTAATCGCGATGGCATTCGCAACGGCTAAGTCTCCTGTAAGCGTAATGGAAAGAGCGACCTCAACAACACCCAGCTCTTGAGCGATCTCGAGAGCACGGCCCGAAAGCAGCGCTTTCGGTTTGCCGAGTTTATCACGCGTAACCGAAACATCCTTGCGACCAACGCCTTGACTAAAACCCGTGCCGAGAGCTTTAAGTACCGCCTCGCGCGAAGCAAAGCGGCTGGCATAGTGAGCAGCGGGGCGCGATGATGCATCGCAATACGCACGCTCTTCTTCGGTAAACACACGCCGAGCAAACGACGGCGTCTTTTCAAGTATTGATTTCATGCGGGAAATCTCGACGATATCAACGCCGATACCAGCTTCAGCCATGTTCACCTCCATATCGCACAGACTAAGTTATTGTAGCCCGTTCACAGAAGATGCGACAAACGAGGGTTATAAAACACAGCTACTATGTGAGACAAGAGCCCGTAAACGCAAAAAAGGGGGAGGCCGCGAGGCCTCCCCCTTCTCAGTTCAAGCGTACGG
>CAUAIH010000016.1:0-42430 GCA_958429025.1 uncultured Collinsella sp.
TGCAAGTTCCGCACGAGCCGAAGAGCACTTAATGTGCTCTTCGTGCGAGCAGGACTGTCCGCAGCAGCGAGCAAAGGTAAGAACGCCCCGCCCCAACCCAGCTAACAAAGGAGCTGATATGTGCGATTGCACAGATCATAAGGACGAGATCCCTGCCTACGACGCGCAGGCCATTGAGTCCAAGTGGATGAAGGCCTGGGAGGACTCCAACCTTTTTGCCGTCGACACCGACGACAGCAAGCCTAAAAAGTATGTGCTCGAGATGTTCCCGTATCCGTCGGGCGACCTGCACATGGGCCACGCGCGCAACTATACCATCGGCGATGCCATGGCCCGTCAGGCCCGCATGCGCGGCTTTGACGTGCTGCATCCCATCGGCTTTGACGCCTTTGGCCTGCCTGCCGAGAACGCCGCCATCAAGCACAATACGCAGGCTGCCGCCTGGACGTATAAGAATATGGACCAGGCGCTCGCCACGATGAAGCGCATGGGCTTCTCCTACGATCTGGATCGCATGGTCAAGACCTGCAGCCCCGACTACTACCGCTGGGGTCAGTGGATCTTTGAGAAGCTGTGGGAAAAGGGCCTGGTCTACCGCAAAAAGAACCCGGTCAACTGGTGTCCTAACTGCAAGACCGTTCTGGCCAACGAGCAGGTCACCGAGGGCAAGTGCTGGCGCTGCGGCACCGAGCCCGAGAAGCGCGACCTTGAGCAGTGGTACTTCAAGATCACCGAGTACTCCCAGGAGCTGCTCGACGACCTGGAGAAGCTCCCCGGCTGGCCCGAGCGCGTCAAGCAGATGCAGGCCAACTGGATCGGTCGCTCCGAGGGTGCCGAGGTCGACTTTACCCTGTGCGACCAGGATGGCGAGCCCATTGAGGGCGACGAGGGCAAGATCACCGTCTTTACCACGCGTGCCGACACCCTCTTTGGCGTCTCCTTTTTTGTCCTGGCTCCCGAGTACGCTCGTCTGCACGAGCTCGTCGAGGGCACGGAGTATGAGGAGGCCGTCACCAAGATCGTCGAGGACTCCAAGCATATCTCTGCCGTCGAGCGTGCCCAGGGCACCCTCGAGAAGCACGGTGCCTTCACGGGCCGCTATGTGGTAAACCCCGTCAACGGCGAGAAGGTCCCCGTGTGGGTTGCCGATTATGTCGTTGCCGACTACGGCACCGGTGCCGTCATGGCCGTTCCCTGTGGCGACCAGCGTGACTTTGAGTTCGCCCGCAAGTATGACCTGCCGATCGTGCCGATCATCCTGGACGATGACGATCGCGCTGCCGTCGAGGCCAGCGGCGAGACCATCGATACCTTCCATGCCGAGACCGTCGACTGGGATTGCGCTCACGCTGCCGAGGGCACGCTCGTCCAGTCCGGCAAGTACACCGGCATGCGCGGCGGTAAGCACTCCGAGGGCGAGGCTGCGATCGTGGCCGACCTCGAGGCCATGGGCTGCGGTCGTCGCAAGGTCGAGTTCCGTCTGCGCGACTGGCTCATCAGCCGCCAGCGCTATTGGGGCAATCCCATCCCGGCCATCCACTGCGAGCACTGCGGCATCGTGCCCGTGCCTGAGGATCAGCTGCCGGTGACGCTGCCCGAGAACCTGGACCTGGGCGCCGGCGAAACCCTTGCTGAGTGCAAGGAGTTCTACGAGACCACCTGCCCGGTCTGCGGCCGCCCGGCCAAGCGCGAGACCGATACCATGGACACCTTCACCTGCTCCAGCTGGTATTACCTGCGCTATACCGATCCGCACAACACCGAGCTGCCCTTCTCCCGTGAGGCCGCCGACCGTTGGATGCCCGTCGATAACTACATCGGCGGCATCGAGCACGCTATTTTGCACCTGCTCTACAGCCGCTTCTTTACCAAGGCACTGCGCGACCTGGGCCTGCTGAGCGTGGACGAGCCCTTCACCAACCTGCTGTGCCAGGGCATGGTCAAGGACGAGAACGGCGACACCATGTCCAAGTCCAAGGGCAATGTCGTGCCCCCGAGCTCGGTCATCGAGCCCTACGGTGCCGACACCATGCGTTTGGCGATCCTGTTTATCGCCCCGCCCGAGAAGGACTTCGACTGGGATCCCAAGGCCGTCGAGGGCGCCAACCGCTTTATCAAGCGCGCCTGGCGTATCGTTTGGCAGCTCGTCCAGTCCGGCGATGCTAACGTGGCCTTTGACAAGTCCGCACTCGACGAGGTTGCGATGAAGCTCTATCGCGAGCGTCACCGCACCATCGCCAAGTGTACCGAGGACTTCGATCGCGGCCAGTTCAACACCGCCATCTCGGCCGTCATGGAGCTCGTCAACGCGGCGAGCGCCTACCTCAACGCCACCGAGGGTACCGCCCGCGACAAGGCGCTGTGCTACGGCGTGGCTAAGGATATCGTGAGCGTCCTTGCCCCCATTTGCCCGTTCTGGGCCGATGAGCTGTGGCACGAGGCGCTCGGCTGCGAGGGCAACGCCTACACCGCCGCCTGGCCCGAGTTCGACCTGGCCGAGTCCGTTGAGGACACGGTGCAGATCGTGGTCCAGGTGCTCGGTAAGGTCCGCGGCCGCGTCGACGTTGCCCGCGATGCCTCCAACGAGGAGATGCAGGCTGCCGCCGAGGCCGCCGTCGCCAAGTGGCTCGAGGGCAAGACGGTCGTCAAGGCCATCTGCGTGCCCGGCAAGCTGGTCAACTTGGTGGCCAAGTAAGCGCTGCGCGCTTAGCTGACGCATAAAAGACGAGGGGCGATCCGGTTGGGTCGTCCCTCGTTTTTCATGTACCTGCCCTGATGTCTGCGGTCAATTGTCCTATTCTTGTGGAGAAGCTGTGCGCACGCTGACCTGCAGGTTCGTACTGTGCTTGCACGTTTCCGCAGCTATTGGTATAGTTTGCTTGCAAATGAAGTTGTAATTGAAAGAAGTGGGGTTTCGGCCCCGCTTCTTTTTTGTATGGATGGAGGTGCCGCAATGGTCAAGACCAAGACCGAGCAGGCGATCATCGACGCGCTCGAGGCCGTCGCTCCCCAGCACGATATCGACATCGTCGACGTCGAGCTCGTGGGTGCCACCAAGGCCCCCTGCGTGCGTGTGCGTATCGAGGGTGCCGAGGGTCAGAGCCTGTCGCTCAACGACGTCACGGCCAACACCAAGTGGGTCGGCGATGTGATTGAGGAGCTCGACCCCATCTCTTCGAGCTATACGCTTGAGGTGTCGAGCCCGGGTATGGCGCGCCCGCTGCGCCGCCCGTGCGACTTTGCCCGCTTTGTGGGCGAGAACTGCGAGCTCACCTCCACCGCCACCGAGGGCCGTCGCAAGTACGCCGGCAAGATTGCCGCCGCCACCGAGGCGAACGTGACCCTCGAGCTCGAGGACGGCGAGTCCGTCACCCTCGATTTCTCTGATGTTAAAAAGTGCAAGTTGAAGCCCACCTACGACTTCAAGCCCGCGAAGGAAGGAAAGTAAGATGGCAGCATCCGACATGATGTCCGCCCTGATGGAGCTTTGCCAGGAGAAGCACATCGACCAGCTCTACCTGATCGACCGCCTGGAGCAGTCGCTCGCCAAGAGCTATGCCGAGATCCTGCATCTTGAGTGGGGCGCCAAGGTGACCATCGACCGCACCACCGGCAAGATCTACGTCTACCGCCTGGAGCCGATCGACGATTCCATGGACGAGGAGGGCAACTTCACCGAGTTCGAGGAGATCGACGTTACCCCCAAGAACACGAGCCGCATCGCTGCCCAGCACGCCAAGGCCGAGATCAACGCCATCGTGCGTAACTCCGCCCGCGAGCAGATCTACGAGGAGTTCTCCGGCCGCATCGGGGACCTCATCAGCGGTACCGTGCTGCAGTCCACTCCCGACTTTACGATCGTTAAGATCCGCGAGGGCGTCGAGGCCGAGCTTCCGCACTTCGACCAGCGCCGTTACGAGAACGAGCGCAACGAGCGTCCGATGGGCGAGCGCTACCTGCACAATCAGCACATCAAGGCCGTGATCATCGACGTTCGCGACCCCAACTCCAACCTGCAGCCGGTTCGTGGCGAGCACAGCCGTCCGCCGATTGTCATCTCCCGTACCCACCCCGAGCTCATGCGTCGTCTGTTTGAGCAGGAGGTGCCCGAGATCTATGAGGGCACCGTCCAGATCAAGTCGATCGCCCGCGAGCCCGGCCAGCGCTCCAAGGTCGCCGTCCACTCGCTCGACGACCGTCTGGATCCCGTGGGCGCCTGCGTCGGCCCCAAGGGCAGCCGTGTTCGCGCTGTCGTGGGCGAGCTCCGTGGCGAGCGCGTCGACGTCATCCTTTGGGATGCCGATCCTGCCGTCTACGTTGCCAACGCCCTTTCGCCTGCCAAGGTCACCCGCGTCCTCATCGACGAGGAGAAGGCTTACGCCGGTGTCATCGTGCCCGACGACCAGCTGTCCCTCGCCATCGGCAAGGAGGGCCAGAACGCCCGCCTCGCCGCGCGCCTGACCGGCTGGCACATCGACATCAAGTCCGAGACCCTTGCCGCCGACATCCTCAAGAACGTTCCCGTTCACGAGGAGCCCGCCGCCGACCTGATCGGTGACGAGGAGGACGAGGACGTCCGCCGCTGCGAGTATGTGTCCGAGGACGGCATCCAGTGCCGCAACCAGGCTCGTCCCGGCTCCCGTTTCTGCGGTGTCCACGACACCGACGCCTTCGATGATGCGGAGGACCTGATCTAGCGCGCGGTCGCGCCGGGCGGGTCCCGGCGCGTCTCCCACGCTCGTTCAGTCTCTAGGCACCCAAGGTGCCAGAAAGGGTAGGTGAAGTCATATGGCAAAAGTCCGTGTGTCCACCCTGGCCAAAGAGTTCGGCATGACCTCCAAGGAACTGATGGGTCATCTCGCCGATATGAAGATTCCCGCTAAGTCCGCTTCCTCCACCTTGGAGGACGCTTATGTCGCCATGGTCCGCAAGCAGCTCGCCTCGGTGATCGAGGCCCGCGCCCAGGAAGTCGAGGCCGCCAAGCAGGCCGAGGAGCAGGCAGCTGCCGCCGAGGAGGCCGCTCGCGCCGCCGAGGCCGAGCGCGAGCGCATCGCCGCCGAGAAGGCCCGCGAGGAGGAGCGTCGCCAGTTTGCCGCAGCCCAGGCTGCCGAGGAGGCTGCCCGCGCCGAGGCCGAGGCCAAGAAGAAGGCCGAGCAGGAGCGCCTTGCCCGCGAGAAGGAGGAGGCTGCCCGCGAGGCCCAGCGCCGCGCCGTTCCCGCTTCCGACTCCGGTTCGCGTTTCCGTTCGCTGCTCGACCAGATCGCCGCACAGGAGACCGTGCTCAAGGAGAAGAAGGACGCCGAGGACAAGGCCAAGGCCGAGCGCGCCGCAGAGCGCGGTAACCGTCGTGGCGGCAACAATGACCGCCGCGGTGGCCGTCGTAACGATCGCAATGCCTCCGACAACAACTCCGAGCGCAACGCCTCCGAGAGCCGTCCGCACAGCCATCGCACCAACGCCAGCAACAACGTCGCTGCCGGCATGGACTTCCCCAACCCCGATAAGCAGGGCAAGGGCAAGAAGCGCAAGGGCGGTCACAACAACGAAGAGGACCACTACAGCCGTATGGCTCGCGAGGCCGAGGAGTACAGCCGCGAGAAGGTGCTCGAGGAGGCTCGTGCTGCCGTCGAGGAGGCCTCTCGCGAGTCCACCGGTCGCCGCAAGAAGCGCAAGGAGAAGCGCGAGCGCGAGGCTGCCAAGGCGCAGGAGGAGCGCAAGATAGAGGAGGCGCTGGCCCAGGGCGTGAACCCCGAGGACCTCGATGCCATCAAGGTCTCCCAGGGCGTTACCGTCCAGGAGCTTGCCGAGGCGCTCGACGTTCCGGCCAACGACATCATCAAGCGCCTGTTCCTGCTTGGTACGCCGCTCACCATGACGCAGTCCATGTCCGACGACCTCGTCGAGCTCGTCGCCGACGACCTGGGCCGCCAGATCAAGATCATCACCCCCGAGGAGGAGAACACCTTCTCGTTCTACGACGATCCCGCCGACCTTAAGCCGCGCGCCCCGGTCGTCACCGTCATGGGCCATGTCGACCACGGCAAGACGTCGCTGCTCGACGCCATCCGTCACACCGGCGTTGCTGCCGGCGAGGCGGGCGGCATTACGCAGGCCATCGGCGCTTCGCAGGTCATGATCAACGACCGCAGGATCACCTTTATCGATACCCCGGGTCACGCCACCTTTACGGCTATGCGTGCCCGTGGCGCCAAGGTGACCGACATCGTCATCCTGATCGTCGCCGCCGACGACGGCGTCATGCCCCAGACGGTCGAGTCTATTAACCACGCCAAGGCTGCCGGCGTACCCATCGTCGTTGCCGTCAACAAGATAGATAAGCCGGGCGCCAACCCCGACCGTGTGCGTCAGGAGCTCACCGAGTACGGAGTCATCCCCGAGGAGTGGGGCGGACAGAACATGTTCGTCAACATCTCGGCCAAGCAGAAGATCGGTATCGACGAACTTCTGGAGACCGTGCTGCTCCAGGCCGACGTGCTCGAGCTCAAGGCCAACCCGGACACCTTTGCCTCCGGCAACGTCCTCGAGGCCAAGCTCGACAAGGGCCGTGGCTCGGTCGCTACCGTGCTCGTGACCCGCGGTACCTTGCACGTGGGCGATACGCTGGTCGCCGGCCTTACCTACGGCCGCGTCCGCGCCATGCTCGACCCCAAGGGCCGCGCCGTCACCGAGGCCGGTCCCTCCGACGCCGTCGAGATTTTGGGCCTGCAGTCCGTGCCCAACGCCGGCGATGAGTTCCGCGTGTTCGAGGACGAGCGCGAGGCACGTGCGCTGGCCGACGAGCGTTCGCTCAAGGCCCGTATCGAGGAGCAGAGCCGCGTCAAGCACGTCACGCTCGAGAACCTCTTCGAGACCATCGCCGACGCCGAGGTCAAGGAGCTCAACCTGATCATCAAGGCCGACGTCCAGGGTTCCATCGAGGCTCTTCAGGACTCGCTCGACAAGATGGATCAGTCCGAGGTCCGCATCAACACGATCCACTCCGCTGTCGGCGCCATCAACGAGACCGACGTCGTCCTGGCCGACGCCTCCAACGCCATCATCATCGGCTTTGGCGTCCGTCCCGACGGTAAGGCCCGCTCCGCTGCCGAGCGCGAGGGCGTCGAGATCCGTTGCTACGACGTTATCTACAAGTGCCTCGAGGAGCTCGACGCCGCCCGTATCGGCATGCTCAAGCCCACCGAGGTCGAGGTCGCCACGGGTACCGCGACCGTCCTGGACACCTTCAAGGTGCCCAAAGTCGGTATCGCCGCCGGTGTCCGCGTCGAGGAGGGCGAGATCGCCGCGACCGATTCCGTGCGTCTGGTGCGCGACGGTATCGTGGTCTTCAACGGCAAGATCGCCTCGATGCGCCACTACAAGGACGAGGCCAAGAGCCTCAAGAGCGGTTCCGAGGGCGGCATTGGCCTGGAGAACTTCCAGGACATCAAGCCCGGCGACCAGATCGAGGGTTACCGCATCGACCAGGTTGCCCGTACCGAGTAGGGGGTAGCGCTATGAAGCAAACGCAGGCAACCCGCCGTCTGGGCGAGCAGCTTCGCGAGAAGCTTGGTTATATCCTGCTCTTTGAGGTTTCCGATCCGCGTCTCGACCTGGTTACTTTGACCGCGGTCGAGGTCGCGGTGGACCGTTCGTTCGCGCGTGTGTACGTGTCGTGCGATGCGAGCCGCTACGACGAGGTCATGGAGGCGCTCGCAAGCGCCAAGGGCCGCATTCGTAGCCTGTTGGCTCGCTCGCTCGATTGGCGTGTCACGCCCGAGCTCGATTTTCGCATCGATCGCTCGACCGATGAGGCCGAGCGCATCACGCGTGCGCTGGAAAACGTTCCCGCCACGCTTGCGATCGAAAAGGACGAGGACGGCTATCCGATAGCGGATGCCGCCCAGGAGGCAGCTTTAGATGACTAATTCCGCCGACCTCGCCTCGTGCGAGTCTGCAGATATTCAGCGACGCATCCTCGAGCTCATCGAGGGTGCGTCCTCCATTGCGATTTCGGGACATACTTCTCCCGATGGCGATGCCTTGGGCTCCGTATTGGGTCTGGGCCTTTCGCTCATGAAGTTTTTCCCCAACAAGGACATTGCCCTGCTGCTGGCAGACGATGACCCGGTTCCGCGCATCTACCGCTTTATGGAGGGTGCCGACCGTCTGGTGCCGGCATCTGCGTATACCGGCAATCCGGACCTGTTCATCTCGGTGGACGTGCCGGTCGTCGAGCGCCTCAATAATTCCGCCGAGGTGCTTCGTCGCTCCAAGCATGTGGTGTGCTTCGATCATCATCCGGCGCGCGAGGAGTTTGCCGAGCTGAGCCTGAGGCGCGTCGATGCCGCGGCCTGCGCCATGATCATCGACCGCTTCTTGGACAATTGCGGCATTGTCGCACGTGATGGCGTTGCGACCTGCCTGCTGTGTGGCTTGGTTACCGATACCGGCCGTTTTCAGTACCAAAACGCCGATGCCGCCGCGTTCCATGCAGCCTCGCGCCTGGTGGCGCACGGTGCCGATCCGGCGCGCGTTGCGCTCGAGGTCTACCAGAGCATGCGCGTTGAGTTTTTGCACCTCAAGTCCATTGTCATGGGTCGCATTAAGACGGTCGCGCATGGGCGCGTGGCGTATAGCTATGCCTACCAGAGCGACCTTGAAGCCTGCGGCGTCACCTCGGACGAGTGCGACGGCCTGGTCGATGTGGTGCGTTCGGTGATGGGCGTCGAGGTCTGCATGTTCTTAAAGGGCATTGAGGGCGATACCAAGGTGCGTGGCAACCTGCGCTCCAAGGGCGACCTCGATGTGTCCGAGATTGCTGCCAATTTTGGCGGTGGCGGGCATCATGCCGCCGCCGGCTTTTCCAACAACGGAACAATTCTCGAGACGCTCACCGTGGCACTTCCCATGCTGGCCGAGCTGGTAGGGGAGGATCCCGCTTCGGTGACCGTCGAGCTTTAACTTTTTGGATGGTACATGGCTCGTCGTACGCCTTCACAACTGAATATGCTGCTCGCTGTCGATAAGCCGGTGGGCTGCACGTCCCACGATGTGGTCTCGCAATGCCGACGCGCCCTCCATGAGCGGCGTGTCGGCCATGCCGGCACGCTCGACCCCATGGCATCTGGCGTCATGGTGGTGGGTGTGGGCCAGGCCACCCGTCTGCTGGGCATGCTCACGCTCGATACCAAAAGCTACGTCGCCGATATTTCGTTTGGCGCCGAGACCAATACCGATGATGCGGAGGGCGAGGCGGTCCGCACGGTGGCTGTTGCCAACGAGCTCCGCGATCCTGCCTATGCTCGTGAGCGCTTGGCCGCCATGCTGGGCCCGCAGATGCAGGTGCCGCCGGCGTTTTCTGCTATCTCGGTCAATGGCGTTCGCGCCTACAAGTCTGCTCGCGAGGGCAATGCGGTGGACCTACCTCCGCGCCCCGTCGAGGTCTATGCCGCCGACCTGATTGCCGTGGGCGGCGAAGGTGATACGTGTGTGTGGACCGTGGCGTTCTCGGTGAGCAAGGGCACCTATATCCGTGCGCTCGCTCGCGACCTGGGCCGCGCTTGCGATAGCGCCGCGCATATTTCCGCACTTCGTCGCACCGCATCTGGTGTTGTTTCCATTGGCGCCTGTCATGCGGTGGAGGAGCTTTCTCCCGAGTCCGCCGCTGGCTTTGCCCTGGATCCCATTGCGGCCTTGGGCGCCATGCGTGTTGACTTGCCGGGCAATCTTGCCGACGACCTGCTCTGCGGCCGTCGCATTCCCGTTGAGCGTGCGCTTGCCGATTTCGATGTCTCGAAGGCGCTGTTTGCGCTGGTGCTCGATGGGGGACTCAAGGCGCTCGCCCGCATTGAGAGTGGCCGCTTTGTTATGGAGCACGTGTTTCCGCAGGCAATCGGCGGTGTTCGATGATGTTGTCCGCTCATGAGCTCGCGCGTGTCTTTTTCGCGGGCGAGTCGGACGAGGCTCGCATCGTTGCTGCCGATACGTTTGATGAGTGTGAGCACTTGGGTGCCGCATCGATTGCCATCGGCGTGTTCGACGGCGTTCACCGTGGACACCAGGAGCTCATTGCGGCGCTTGTCCGGGATGCCCGTGCCCATGGCTGCAAGGCGGTAGTAGTTACCTTCGATCCCGACCCGGACGTCGTGGTGAGCCCTTCGCCCGCTCAAAAACTGATGACGACGGCCGACCGTCTGCATGCCTTGGCTCAGACCGGGGTCGATGCGGTGGTGGCCGTTCCCTTTACGTCTGAGGTTGCGGCGCTTGACCATGTTGATTTTCTCTCGCTGGTGTCGCGTCTGGTCGACATTCGATCGATTCGCGTTGGCAGTGACTTTAGGCTGGGTCGTGGCGGTGCTTCTGGTGTTGCCGAGATGCGCTCCTGGGGTTCCGAGCACGGCGTTGACGTGTATGGTCACGACCTGCTTTGCGAGGGCGGTGAGGCCATTTGCGCCACCCGCATTCGTCATGAGCTGGGACAGGGCCATGTGGAGCTTGCTGCTGGGTTACTCGGCCGTCCGTATATGGTGCGTGGCGGTGTTATTCGCGGCCGTCACGAGGGTTCTGGCATGGGCTTTCCCACGGCAAACTTGCAGGTTCCCGACGGCATTCAGGTGCCAGCCGATGGCGTGTATGAGGGTCTGGTGCTGGTCGATGACACCGCGTGGCCCGCTGCTGTGAACGTCGGCCTGCCGCCAACGTATGCTGACGATGCGGCATCTGCGCATCTCGAGGCTAATTTAATTGGTTATACGGGCGACCTGTACGGCGCTTCCGTTTCGCTGGCGTTTACGCGCTGGCTGCGTCCCTCGCGTGTGTTCGATTCGCTGGATGAGTTGATCGCGACCGTCGAGGGTAATATCGAGGATATTCGTCACAACTTGGGCGATCAGGGGGTGAGCATCCGTGATTAGCGATGAGGAAAAAGACCAGGTACGCGCTGCGTCTGACCTGGTTGCCATCGTGCAGGAAACGGTCGAGCTCAAGCCTCGCGGCCATGAGTTTTGGGGATGCTGCCCCTTCCATGGCGAGAAGACGCCGTCCTTCCACATTATCCCCGCCACGCAGGTGTGGCATTGCTTTGGTTGCGGCGAGGGTGGCGACGTTTTCACGTATATCATGAAGCGCGAGAACCTGAGCTTTCCCGAGTCAATCCGTTACTTGGCCGATCGCGCGGGTATTGAGCTGCATGACACCGGAGATCGCCGCGAGCGCGGCACCAAGCGTGCCCGCATCTACGATCTGTGCGCCGAGACCGCCCAGTTCTACCACACCATGCTCATGCGCGGTAAGGACGGCCGTCCGCGCGAGTACTTTGCCAGCCGCGGCATGGGCGGCGACGTCTGCCGCCGCTACTGCCTGGGCTTTGCACCGGGCCGTAACGCGCTGGTGTCGCACCTGTCCCAGGCGGGTTTTACCCCGCAGGAGATGATCGACGCCAACGTTGCCGTGAGTCGCGGGCGCGGGCAGCTTGCCGACCGCTTTTACGACCGCGTGATGTTCCCCATCTTTGACGAGCAGGGTCACAACATTGCCTTTGGCGGTCGCATTATGGGCGACGGCCAGCCTAAGTATCTCAACACCGCCGAGACGAGCGTGTTTCATAAAAAGCGAAACCTCTACGGCTTTAATTGGGCCAAGGAGTTTATCGTCGCGCAGGATACCGCCATCGTGGTAGAGGGCTATACCGATTGCATCGCCTGCTGGGAGGCGGGGATTAAAAACGTTGTCGCCACGCTGGGCACCGCCCTCACGGAGCATCACGTCAAGACGCTCACCCGCTTTGCCAAGCGCATCGTCTATATGTTTGACGGAGACGCCGCGGGCCAGAAGGCCGCCCGTCGCGCGATTCAGTTTATCGAGCAGGATTCCATGGACCTGCGCTGCGTGGTGCTCCCCGACGGCAACGACCCCATGGAGTTCATCACCGCACATGGTGGCGAGGCACTGCAGACGCGCATCGACGCTGCCGAGCCGCTTATGGACTTTGTCTACCGTTCGCTGCAGGAGTCGAGTGACATCACCACGCCGGGCGGTCGCGCTAAGGCGCTGGAAGATGCGCTGACGCTTATCTATCCGTTGCGCAACAGCTATATGATCGACACGTACTTTATCCAGATTGCCGATCTGCTGGGTTTGGATCTGGAGACGGTGCGCGCGAGCTCGGGTCGTGTGTTTCGCGATGTCGCCAAGCGCGAGGATGCGGAACGACGTCGTGAGCAGAACTATGAGCGCCAGCGGGCACAGACTGAGCGGTCCGGTAGCGCGGGCGGTCGGGCGTCGGGTTCTCGCGATGCCGGTCGCGGTGCTTGGGCATCGGGCGCGACGCCGCCGGTGTCCGCGCCGGTCGAAGAAGAGCCGTACGACTACGTCCCGCTCGATGCCTACGGCGCCGCGCCCGTGGAGGTCGTCGACGACCTGCCGCCGATCGATGTGCCTGATGGTATGGGCGCTGTGCCTGTGGCTGACGGTTCGGGCGCACCGGCTGCGGCGGCGCCGATGGTTCTTACCGATCTTGAACGCAAGTCCTTGGCGGGGGAGCGTGAACTGCTGACCATGCTCACGAGCTACCCCGACCTGTTCCGCACGTATGCCGATCGCATCTGCTCCATCGAGTGGGTTGACCCACGTCACGAGTCCATCGCATGGGCCGTTCTGGCAACGCCGCCGGGAACCGATCCTGCAGCCTGCATGGATGCGGCGCGCTCGGTGTGTCCCGAGGCGGCAACGCTTGTGAGTGCCGGGCGCATCTCGGCGACGAGCAAGCACCCCACCGAGACGAACATCGTGTTTATGCTCGATACGCTTGAGCTCTACACCATCAAACGCCGCATGCGTGCCGCACAGGCCAAGCTGCGCCAGGACCGTTCGCTCGATGATGAGGCCCGTCGCGCGCTAACCATGCAGGCCGCGCAGGATTCGCAGCGTCAGCGCGAACTGCAAAAGTCAATCGGCGGCGTGGCGGACCCGTTCCGTTTGATTGGCCTGGAGGCCGCAGGCACCGAACAAGCCTAGATGTTGTGGTCAACCAGCGTATTCTCGCCTATATCCAGCCCTCTTTTTGGGTATAGACGTCAATGTGTGTGCTAAAGTATTGAGTCCTGTGGACTATGAAGGGAGAATCTGTGCCAAAAAAGACTGAGAGCACGGGTACTGGGCTGGAATCCTACGTTGCAAAGCTTATGGGCAACGGCTCAAACAGGACTTCGGTAACCGAGGACGAGATTCAGGTCGCCCTGAAGGATATCGATGTTTCTGACGAGCAGCTCACCGCGGTGTATTCCGCGCTGCGCAACAGCGGCATCCAGATTATCTCCGCGAGCGGTAACGACGACGCCCCCATGGACGTCGACGATGACGATAACGATACCGATACCGACGATTTCGATGACGACGACGAGCACGATTCCGGCTCGCTCGACGATCACGAGCTCAAGATGGCCCGCCAGGCCGACGCCGAGATGGGTTCTTCCAAGAGCAAGAAGAAGCGCACCGTGCGCACGTCCCGTTCGCGTTCGCGCGTGCGCGGCATCGATGCCTCCACGGTGATGCTGACCGGCGACCCGGTCCGTATGTACCTCAAGGAGATCGGCAAGGTCGACCTGCTGACCGCCTCCGAAGAGGTCGATCTGGCCATGAAGATCGAGGCCGGTCTTGAGGCCACCGAGAAGCTCGAGGCTGCCGATGCTGGTGAGCTCGAACTCACGCGTGCCGAGATGCGTCGTCTTACGCGCATTGAGAACGTGGGCCTCGAAGCCAAGCAGGCGCTCATCAGCGCAAACCTGCGTCTGGTCGTCTCCATCGCCAAGCGCTATGTCGGCCGCGGCATGCTGTTCCTGGACCTGATCCAGGAGGGCAACCTCGGTCTGATTCGCGCCGTCGAGAAGTTCGACTACCAGAAGGGCTTTAAGTTCTCCACGTATGCCACGTGGTGGATCCGTCAGGCCATCACGCGCGCTATCGCCGACCAGGCCCGTACCATCCGTATTCCCGTGCACATGGTCGAGACCATCAACAAGCTCGTCCGCGTGCAGCGCCAGCTCCTTCAGGACCTGGGTCGCGACCCGACCCCCGAGGAGATCGGTGCCGAGATGGACATGAGTGCCGACCGCGTCCGCGAGATCCAGAAGATTTCGCAGGAGCCCGTTTCGCTCGAGACCCCCATCGGCGAGGAAGAGGATTCCCAACTGGGCGACTTTATCGAGGACTCCCAGGCTATCGTTCCGCCCGATGCGGCCAGCTTCTCCATGCTGCAGGAGCAGCTCACCCAGGTGCTCGACTCGCTTGCCGATCGTGAGCGCAAGGTTATCGAGCTGCGCTTTGGCCTTGTCGACGGACATCCCCGTACGCTCGAGGAAGTCGGCCGCGAGTTTGGCGTCACGCGCGAGCGCATCCGCCAGATCGAGTCCAAGACCCTGGCCAAGCTCCGCCACCCGAGCCGCTCGAGCAAGCTCAAGGACTATATCGAAAGCTAGTCAAGCAAGAGGCGCCCTCAAGCACATCCGCTTGGGGGCGCTTTCACGTAGTCATTGGGGTCGTTCTTGAATGACTACCGTTTAAGAACGTTCCCAATGACTAGGTCGGAAAATTTCTTAAAAAAGTTCTTGCCCTGAGCTGATTCGTCCGTATAATAAACTTCGTTGCTTGAGAGCACGCACCTATTCCTC
Organism: uncultured Collinsella sp.; assembly: GCA_958429025.1. GTDB lineage: Bacteria > Actinomycetota > Coriobacteriia > Coriobacteriales > Coriobacteriaceae > Collinsella. The sequence continues at coordinate 14,667 of CAUAIH010000016.1, forward strand.
GGTAGCTCAATGGTAGAGCACGCGGCTGTTAACCGCGCTGTTGTAGGTTCGAGTCCTACCCGGGGAGCCAGAATTTTCTAGCCCTTTCCGTTGGGCTTTTAAATTCCTCGGTAGCTCAATGGTAGAGCACGCGGCTGTTAACCGCGCTGTTGTAGGTTCGAGTCCTACCCGGGGAGCCAGGTTGTAAAACCCGTCGCTTATGCGGCGGGTTTTTTCATGCCGCGATCGCCGTTCGCGAACGTTACCGTATCAACATTTCGTGTCGAGGATGTAATCCCGAGGCCCGCCACCTCAACATGGCGCGGTCGTTGTAGAATATTGCAATGATTGCTCCCACGACATGGTGCCGCGAGCACCAAGAAAAGGAGATTCTTGTGTCTGAGACCATTAACGGCAGCCTGAGCGTCTCGAACGACGTTATTGCCGATATTGCCGGTTATGCCGCGATGACGTGCTATGGCGTTGTCGGTATGGCTGAGCAGCTCCAGGGCGCCGAGAGCGTGCGCCTGCTTGCCGGTCAGCGCCTCCGCAAGGGCGTGCTTGTCTCCGCCGACGAGAACGGCCTTACGGTCGATCTTCACGTCGTGCTCGAGAACGGCGTCAACATGAAGTCCGTCTGCCACAATCTTTCGAGTTCCGTTGCCTTCACCCTGCAGGAGATCGCTCAGATCGATCCCGCCAGCCTTAAGATCGGCATTCACATCGACGCGCTCAAGAGCCGTCTGAACTAGCATCCGAAAACGGAGATTCAAATACCCATGATTGCAAAGACCATTCGCACCTGTTTTCCGATCGCTGCGGCTGCTGTTTCCGACAAGGCCGAGGAGATCAACAAGCTCAACGTCTTCCCCGTACCCGACGGCGACACCGGTACCAACATGTCGCTCACGCTCGCTTCGGTGACCAAGGAGCTCTCCGCCCTTCCTGCCGACGCCGACATGGAAGCCATCGCCGGCGCCATCACCCACGGCTCCCTCATGGGCGCCCGCGGCAACTCCGGTGTCATCACCTCGCAGATCCTGCGCGGTGTGGCCGAGGGTCTCGTCTCTGCCGACGATCCCATTACGTCCGCCAACATCGCCTATGCGTTCCGTCGTGCCGTCAAGGTCGCCTTCCAGGCTGTCCGCAAGCCTATCGAGGGCACGATCCTCACGGTCCTGCGCGATGTCTCGACCAAGGCCGACGAGTGCGAGAAGAAGAAGTTCTCGGCCGAGGACGCGCTCGACGCCATCGTCGTCGAGGCCTACCAGTCCGTCGCCCGCACGCCCGACCTGCTGCCCGTCCTCAAGGAGAACGGCGTGGTCGACTCCGGCGCCTTTGGCTTTGCCATCTTCCTTGAGAACTTTGTGGCCGCAGCACTTGGTCGCAGCACCGTTGTCGAGGATTTCTCCGCCACGTTTGATTCCGCTGGCTCTGCCCGCGACGCGGCCCTCGGTCGCGTTGAGATCGAGGCCAACGACGATTGGGAGGGCTCGGAGTTCCGCTACTGCAACGAGTTCCTCTTTAAGGCCGACGCCCCGTTTGACGAGGACGAGTGCCTTAAGTTCCTGGGCTCCATGGGCGACTGCGAGCTGCTCGTGGGTGCCTACCCCGACTACAAGATCCATGTGCACTCCAACACCCCCAACCTGGTGCTCGAGCACATGCTGCAGCTTGGTCAGATCTATGAGGTCTTTATCCACAACATGGAGATGGAGGCCCACGACCGTACCGCCAAGATTCACGAGGATCAGGAAAAGGCCGCCGAGTCCGCGAAGGCCCTGGGCTTTGTCGCCGTTGCCGCCGGTTCTGGCGAGGCCGACATCCTTAAGTCCCTCGGCGTCGACGTGATCGTGTCGGGTGGCCAGACCATGAACCCCTCGACTGCAGACCTGCTGGGCGCCGTTGATCAGGTTAACGCGACCTCAGTCATCATTCTGCCCAACAACGGCAACATCCGCATGGCTGCTGAGGCTGCCGCTTCTGCCTGCACCGACAAGAAGGTCGCCGTCGTTCCCACCAAGACCGTTCCGCAGGCCTTCTCCGCGCTGTTCGCCGTCCTGCCCGATTCCGAGCTCGAGGACGCCGTCGCCGCTATGGTCGACGCCATCAGCGAGGTCCGCGATGGCGAGGTCACCCGCGCCGTGCGCGATTCCAGCGCCTCCGACGGCTCGCCGATTCACTCCGGCGACGTCATGGGTATCATCGCCGGCTCCATCGATGTGGTCGGCTCCGACGTGAAGCAGGTCACGCTCGATTGCATCAACCGCATGCAGGAGGAAGAGGAGGGCGACGCGCTGACGATTCTGGCCGGCGAGGAGCTGTCCGATGAGGCCTTCCAGGAGATCGTCGACGCCATCGAGGAGGCTCAGCCCGATCTGGAGATCGACGCTCATCGTGGCGAGCAGCCGCTCTATCCCGTGATCTTCTCGATCGAGTAGGCAACTGCCCATGTCCGAGCTGTGCTCCGTGCCGCGCGTCTCGGAGCGCTTTGCCCAGAGCAATGCGCTCGACGAGGATATCGCGCGACTCAAATATGTTTCGGGTAAACGTGAGGAGGCCCTTCGCCGTCTGGGAATTCGGACGGTGGGGGACCTCCTTCTCCATATCCCTCATCGATACCTCGACTTTACCCGTTCTTGGTCTATCGAGATGGCGCCCATCGGTACCGTGTGCACCATCATCGCCACGGTCGACCGTATCGTCCAAAAGCAGCCGCGTCCGCGCATGCAGGTGACCGAGGTCTCACTCGTTGACGAGACGGGCGTGCTGCAGGTCGCCTTTTTCCGCCAGCCCTGGATTGCCCAGCAGCTTAAGCAGGGCGACCGCCTGGCCGTGATGGGCAAGGTCGAGTTTGCCTACGGCTTTAAGCAGATGGCCTCTCCGCACTTTGAAAAGCTCGAGGAAGGGCGTGCCGCGGGCACTATCCTGCCGGTCCATTACGTGAGTGATGGCGTGAGCCAGGCGTGGATGCGCCGCATCGTAAGCGGCGCGCTCGAGGTCGTCGGCAATCCCTTTGATCCCATTCCCGCGCCGCTGCGCGCAAAGCGGAAGCTCATGAGCAATGCCCGCGCGTTGCGATCGATCCACTTTCCCTCGAGCATGGCAGAGCGCGATATCGCGCGCGCACGGCTTGCCTACGAGGAGTGCCTCTACCTGCAGCTGGCGTTGCGTCTGCGCAACGACGGCGGCCTGGTCGATGTGGTGCCCTATGCCCACACCGCGGGCGAGCACTTGGCCGCGCTCAAGCAAGCCCTGCCGTTTTCGCTGAGCGACGAGCAGGAGGCCGCGTTCCAAGACATCCTGCATGATATGTGCGATGGCGGGCGCGTGATGAACCGGCTGCTGCTGGGCGATGTCGGTACCGGTAAGACCGCCGTTGCCGCTTGCGCGCTGGCAGTGGCTGCCGATAGCGGCACGCAGGCCTGCGTTATGGCGCCCACGGGCGTTCTGGCGCGCCAATATGCCGATAAGACCGGCCCTCTGCTCTCCCAGGCCGGCATGTCCTGGGCACTTCTGACGGGTGCCACGCCGGCCGCAGAGCGCGAGCGCATCCATGCCCAGCTGGAATCGGGCGAGCTTGACGTGCTCTTTGGCACCCACGCGGTTCTTTCGGATAACGTTGCGTTCAAGCATCTGTCGCTCGTGGTCATCGATGAACAGCACCGGTTTGGCGTCGGCCAACGCAACGCCCTGCGCGCGAAGGGACCGGGTGCCGATCTGCTCGTTATGACGGCGACGCCCATCCCGCGTACGCTGGCGCTTTCGGTCTACGGCGATCTGGACACGAGCATCATTCGCCATCGGCCCGTCCCTGGTGCTGGCGTGACGACACGCGTGCTCACCGAGTCGAGCCGTGACCTCGCCTATGGCGCCATCCGCGAGGCGCATGAAAAGGGTCAGCAGGCCTACGTGATTTGTCCGCTCGTGGAGCCGAGTGACTCGGCCGATGAGCTGGAAGACGTGCCCGGTATTGCCCGCGACGACGATGGCCGCGTAACCGTCCCCGTGCCACTGCACGATACGGCAACCGAGCTCGACCGCCTGCGTCTGGCGTTGCCGGGTCTTGCCATCGAGCGCCTTCACGGCCGTATGCCAGCGGGGGAGAAGGATCGGGTCATCGATGCCTTCAAGCGTGGCGAGATCGACGTGCTCGTCTCGACTACGGTGGTCGAGGTGGGCGTCGACGTGCCTAACGCCACCGTTATGGTCATCGAGAACGGTGATCGCTTTGGCTTGGCGGCCTTGCACCAGCTGCGCGGTCGCGTGGGCCGCGGCAGCGTGTCGGGCACCTGCCTGGTTATGACGCACTCCAAGGGCAACGGCGGCGCATCGGCGGCGCAAGACCGTCTCCAGTCGCTCGAAAAGACCTCGGACGGCTTTACGCTCGCCCAAATGGACCTGCGTTTGCGCCACGAGGGCGAAATCCTGGGGTACCGCCAGCATGGTGGTGTGACCCTGCGCTTTGTCGACCTAGATGCCGACGAGGAGCTGATAGAGTGGGCCCATTTGGACGCGGTCGAGCTCTTGCGGTATGCTTGCAACCTTGACTCTGTGGCGACGCGTCCCTTGCGCGACGCGGTCGCCATGCGTTATCGACATATCTTTAAGGAGGTCAGCGGAGGATGAGAATCATCGGCGGCGAATGGCGCGGTCGTAAGATCGAGGAGCCCCGTGGTCGCGATGTCACCCGCCCCACGACTGATCGCGTGCGCGAGGCGTGCGCATCTATGGTCATGTCGGCATTCGATTTCGATTTGGACGAGGTTCGTGTGCTGGACGCCTTTGGTGGCTCCGGTGCCTTAGGGTTAGAGATGCTCTCTCGTGGGGCCCGTTCGCTCACGACGTTTGAGATCGATCGCAACGCCGCGCGGCTCATTACCAAGAATATCGAGTCGCTCTGCCGTGACCGTGCGCGTTGGCGCGTGGTCACGGGCGACATGCTGGCGAGTGCCTCGCGCGGCCGCGTGCCGGGCGGTCCCTTTGATCTTGTCCTGCTCGACCCGCCCTATGCTTTTGGTGCCGAGCCGGTCGAGGAACTGCTGCAGGACCTGGCTCAGCAGGGTTTACTTGCGCCTGGCGCTTACGCCCTGTTTGAGCATGCCGCCGCCGATGCGGGCGCGCATCCGGCAGGTTTTGAGACTGTACGTGAGAAGCGCTACGGCATTACCTCGGTCGACCTGCTTCGTTGGGTCGACGATAACGATGGTGAAGGTGTCAGCGCCGGCGCAAATGCCGAGAACAACGATGCCACGACGTTTCAGGAGGACGCCCATGAATGACACCATCAACCGCGTGATCGTCCCGGGCACCTTCGATCCCATCACGTTTGGCCATATCGATGTGATCCGCCGCGCCCGTCGCATCTTTCCCAGCGTGATCGTCGCTGTTGCCGAGTCGCAGGGTAAAAACGGCGTGGGCACCACGTTTATGCTCGATGAGCGCGTGGCGCTGGCCCGCGAGGCGCTCGGTGATATCGACGGCGTCGAGGTCCTGCCCTTTACCGGCCTCTTGGTCGACTTCGCTCGCGAGCAGGGGGCGGGGGCCGTGGTCAAGGGCCTGCGCGCCATGACCGACTTTGAGTATGAGCTGCAGCAGGCCGACCTTAACTATCGCCTGGATAGCGAGCTGGAGTCCATTTTTGTCATGAGTGCGCCGCAGTACGGCTATATCTCGAGCTCGGTCGTTCGCCAGATTGCCTCGCTCGGCAGCGATGTATCGACGTTTGTCCCGTCCAACGTGGTCGAAGCGCTCAAACATCGCTTTTCGTGACGTTTCTTATTGCTTGGTGGCATGTGGTAAACTAGCACGATGATATGTTACCTATGAAAGGAGACCGGATGCCGGGCGAGAATTTTCCTGGCGATAGGATCGTCAGCTTGGTCGATGAGCTCGAAGGGCTGATCGAGGAAGCCAAGCCGCCTTTCGGCAAGAACGCTCAGTTCAAGGTCATCGACGCCGACGTGTTCTTCAACATCCTCGACGAGATCCGCATGAGCTATCCCGAGGAGTGGCAGAAGTCCCGCCGTATCCTTAAGGAGCGCGAGGAGCTCATGGCTTCCGCCGCCGCTCAGGCCGATTCCATCATCGCTGACGCTCAGCAGCAGGCCCTCACCATTGCCGGTGAGCAAGAGATCGTCCGCCTTGCGCAGCAGCAGGCCGACGACATCCGCGATCGTGCCCAGCAGTACGAGCGCGAGACGCGTTATGCTGCCGAGGACTATGCAGAGCAGGTCTTTACGCACCTGGAGGAGAACCTCAAGAGCCTGACTGGCACCGTTACCCGTTGCCGTCAGCAGCTCAACGAGGGTGCCGCCCAACAGAATGGTCAGTGGTAATGGCTGAGTTTCCGAGCGTTACCGTCGATCTTTCCGAGCAGCTCGAGTTTCCTGGAGATTCGTATCCGCTGACCGGTAAGGTCGATGTCGCCACCTACACGGTGGGCGAGAAGGAGTACCAGCTTCAGGACGGCATCGACTACGACGTTGTCTTTACCAATGCCGGTACCGGTGTCTTGCTCACGGGCATGGTCCGCGCGCACGCCACCGGCGAGTGCGACCGTTGCCTGGAGCCCGCCTCGTTTGATATCGCCGGCGAGATCGAGGAGTTCTACCTCTTTGAGGAGCCCGAGGATCCCGAGGCCTACGAGGACGGCTACGAGCTCCTGTGTGAGGACCGCATCGTCGATCTGGGTGAGCCCATCAACGACGCGGTCGTCATGGACACGCCGTTTGTGGTGCTCTGCAAGCCCGATTGCCGCGGTCTGTGCCCCACATGCGGTTGCAATCTCAACGTCGAGCAATGCGATTGCGCCGCCCAGGCAGAGGCAGAATGGGCCGCTGCCACGGAAAATCCATTTGCAGCATTGAAGAATCTCAAGCTTGATGAGTAAAACTGTGGTAGTATCGCTACTTGCGCGTAATCGCCACACTGGATAGTTCATAAGGAAGGTCACTATGCCCGTACCTAAACAAAAGCAGGGTCGTATCCGCACTCACACCCGTCGTTCCGCCAACATGAAGATCTCGGCTGCGGCTCAGTCCACGTGCCCCCGTTGCGGCGCTGTCAAGCTTCCGCACCACGTGTGCCCCAGCTGCGGTTTCTACAAGGACCGCGAGGTTATCGTTACCGAGTAACGGTATACTCTGGATGCGATGCCGTTCCAAATGGAACCACAATGGCCGGCTCAATGAGTCGGCCATTTTTGTATAAGGAGCATGTATATGAGTAACGTTCGCGTTTGTGTAGACGTTGTGGGCGGAGACGAGAAACCTCAGGTTGTTCTCGATGGTATCGAGGCTGCACTTGCCGCCGATCCCGATATCGAGGTCTTGGCAGCTGGCCCCGCCGAAATCGTCAATCCCTTTGCCGCTTCCCATGCACGTGTTGAGGCCCTTGAGGCACCTGACGTTATCGCCATGGATGACGATCCCATTCGCGCCGTGATGACCAAACGCAAGTCGTCGATCGTGCTGTCGTGTCGCGCCATCAAGAAGGGTAATGCGGACGCGTTCTTCTCTGCCGGCTCCACCGGCGCCATGACCGCCGCCGCCACCGCCTATGTGACGCCGTTTAGGTATCAGGCCGAAGGCAAGAAGCAGCCGGTGCGCCCCTGTCTGACCAATGCGCTGCCCAATCGCGCCGGCGGTCTGACGGTGCTGTGCGATATGGGCGCCAACCCCGATGTCGAGGTTGACGATATGGTACGTTTTGCCCAGATGGGTAGCGCCTATGCCCGCGTCGTCCTGGGCATCGAGCATCCCCGCGTGGGCCTGCTTGCCAACGGCACCGAGGACGAGAAGGGCTCCAACTTTACCAAGGCCTGCTTCCCGGCCATGAAAGCCGCCGTTCCCGGCTTTGTTGGTAACTGCGAGGGAACGGACATCACCTCAGGTAACTTCGATGTCGTCGTTGCCGATGGCATGTCGGGCAATATTGCGCTCAAGGCCACCGAGGGCGCTGCCAAGTTTTTACTGCAGGAGCTCAAGGGCGCCTTTATGTCTTCGCTCGGCACCAAGATTGCCGCGCTGCTCATCAAAAAGCAGATGCGCGAGATTAAAGCCAAGCTTTCGGGCGACGCCAAGGGCGGCGCGATTCTTTTGGGCCTGCGCGGCGTGGTCCTGATCGGCCATGGCGCCACCTCGGTCGAGGCTGTTAGAAACGGTACGCTCGCGGCGGCCGAAGCCGTGCGCGCCGGGCTGGTCGAGAATGTCGCCAACTCTATGGACGGTATCGTTTTATAAGAGCGAGTAAGAGTGCTGTTATGTGCTTCGCGGCGCACGTCGTGGGGTAGAATCAGAACCGTGTCTTGGTACCGCCCGGGCGGTACCATTCTTTTGGTATTCATGCACTATGAGAGGAAGCGCTATGGACCGCTCCGAAATCTTCGACAAGATCGCCGAGGTCGCTGCTGACGTTCTAGGCGTCGATGTTGCCGAAATTAGCGAGGAGACCACCTTTGACGACCTCGATGCCAACTCGCTCGAGCGCCTGCAGCTGGTTACGGCTATCGAGGACGAGTTCAACCTCGAGATCGATGACGAGACCCTGCTCTCGCTCAACTCTGTCGCCGACGCCGTCGACGCTATCGAAGCTGCCAAGGAGGCCTAAGTCTTGGCTTTATCCGACCGACTTACGCGCGCCCAGGAAATCCTGGGCCACGAGTTCAACAATAAGGTGCTGCTGCGCGCGGCGCTTACGCATCCCTCGGCAGTCGAGGGCCAGCCGGTTTCTGCCAGCTATGAGCGCCTTGAGTTCTTGGGCGATTCCATTTTGGGCGCTGTGGTCGCACGCTCCCTGTTTGAGTCCTATCCGGAGTTTGACGAGGGCAAGCTCACGCGCTTGAAGGTGTCGCTTGTCTCGGGCGCTACGCTGTCCGAGGTTTCTCACGAGCTGGGCATCGACGACATCATCATCTTTGGTGCCTCCGAGACCGGTACCGGTGCGCGCGGCCTGCATTCGGCCCTCGAGAACGTCTATGAGTCGCTCGTGGGCGCGCTGTACCTGGATGCCGGCTGGGACGTTGCGGCGGAGTTCATTCACCGTACGCTTAAGCCGCATTTGGCTTCCGAGCGTGCCGAGCATCCTGCGAACCCCAAGTCGTTTTTGCAGGAGTGCGTGCAAGCCGACGGTCACGAACCTCCGGCGTACAAGCTCGTTGGCTCCGAGGGCCCGGCGCATGCGCCCACCTTTACCGCTGTGGTGTTGATCGATGGTATTCGTCAGGGTCGCGGCTCCGGCTCCTCAAAGAAGGAAGCCGAGGGAGCTGCCGCGCTCGAAGCGCTCGACCGCATGGGTTACACCACCAACGGCGTGATTCTGAACAAGAAGCACGTGTAAGCGAGGAACCGTGTATCTCAAGTCCCTCACGCTCAAAGGGTTCAAGTCGTTTGCCGACCGCGCCCATATGACGTTTGAGCCGGGCCTGACCGTCATCGTCGGTCCCAACGGCTCGGGAAAATCGAACATCTCTGACTCGATTCTGTGGGTCCTGGGCGAGCAGAGCGCCAAGCAGCTGCGCGGCCAGGCCATGGAGGATGTCATCTTCTCGGGCTCGTCAGCGCGCAAGCCGGTGGGTGTCGCCGAGGTCACGCTTGTGCTCGATAACTCGGACCATATGCTGCCCGTCGATTTTGACGAGGTCGCCATCACCCGTCGTATGTATCGCTCGGGCGAAAGCGAGTACCTCATCAACTCGAGCCCGTGCCGCCTGATGGACATTCAGGACATCTTGCACGATTCGGGCCTGGGCAAGGATACACATTCCATCATCAGCCAGGGCAAGCTCGATGCCATCTTGCAGAGCCGCCCCGAGGAGCGCCGTGCCCTCATCGAGGAGGCCGCCGGCATCTCCAAGCACAAGCGCCGCAAGGAGCGTGCGCTCAAAAAGATTAAGTCGATGGACGAGCATCTGACGCGTGCCCGCGACATCAATAAGGAAATCGCCCGTCAGCTGCGACCACTGGAGCGTCAGGTCGATCGCGCACGTAAGTACAAAGAGCTGTCCTCGCGCGCGAACGAGCTTACGCAGATGCTAGCCGTCGATGAGCTGCGTTCGCTGCAGTCGCAGTGGAACGACCTGGAGAGCCGCTCCAAGGAGGGCGCGGCCGAGCTGGAGCTTGCGCAGTACCGCATGGGCGAAAAGGAGCGTGAGCTCGAGAAGCTCCAGGTCATGCTCGAGGAAAAGGGCCTGTTTGTGGGCGATCTGGGCGAGCAACGCCGTCATATGCAAGATGTGGTCGGCCGCATTAACTCCGACATGCGCCTGCTCGAGGAAAAGGGCCACAACATGGTGTCGCGCCTGTCCGACATGCGCGGGCAGATCTCGAGCTCCGAGCATCAGCGACGTCGCGTGGTCGAGGAGCTCGAGGACGCGCGTGCGCAGCTTGAGGAAGTGACCGGTGCGCACATGCAGGCCCAGGAGGACGTTGACGCCGCTGGTCCTGCTGCCGCTGAGCTCCACGAGCGGCGCGTGGCGCTCGACAATCAGATTTCGCAGCTTACGCGTGAGCAACGCGATGTGCAGCGCGTGGCCGACAACGCCGCGCTCGAGCTCGCCAAGGTGAAGGACTCGCTGAGCAACGCTGAGGTCGAGGACAACATGTATGTCTCGCGCCTGGAGCAGATTGACGAGCAGCTCGAGGAGGTCACGGCCTCGCTCGAGAGCCGTCGCAACCGCGCAGAGGAGCTTGAGGGTGCTCTTGAGGAAGCGCGCCAGGCCCAGGTCGATGCGCGTGAGGCCACCGAGGTCGCCCGTGCAGCGTTGAAGGACCTGCGTAATCGCGAGAGCGAGGCGCGCAATAAACTGTCCGAGGTTCGCTCTGAGCTCGCGAGCCAAAAGAAGCTCGACGCCCGCATGGCAGACAGCTCGCCGCTGGTGAGCCGTTTGATGGGCGCGCTGGGCGATGATGTCTCGGGTCGCCTGGGCGACGTGCTCGAGGCTCCTCGTGAGCTCGAGGGCCTGGTCGAGCAGCTGCTTGCCGGCGACATCGATGCCCTACTGTTTGATGACGCAGCCACGCTTGAGCGTGCCGGTCGTGCGGCTCTGGACCAAAAGAAGGCCTCGGGCGAGGCACTGCTGATGGCGCGCGACGTGAGCGGCGGTGCTGCTGCTAAGGGCGCTGCCGGTTCGCGTCTGGTCGATCGTCTGTCCGTTCGTGCCGGTTATGGCCCGATTGTCGAGGCCCTGCTCGGCGGCTATTACGTGGTCGACGATTTGGCTGCCGCCCTGGCCGCGCCCGTCGTTGGCGGTGTGACCTACGTGACGCCCGATGGCGCTCGGGTGAGCTGTGGCGGCCTGGTGCGCGTGGGGCTCGATGCCGGCGAGGCTTCGGGTGCCTTGGAGCGCAAGCGTCGTATCCGTGAGCTGGAGGGCCTGGAGCCCGATCTGGCTGCCGTGTTTGAGCATGTGTCGGATCAGGTCGTCGAGGCCAATGCGGCCGTCGAGGGGGCGCGTGCTGCCGAGGGCGATGCCGCCGGCGAGATTGCTCGTCTTGAGGGCGAGCGCCGCTCGCTGCTCTCCGAGATCGGCCGCTTGGAGCAAAGCGCCAACAATGCCGAGGTCGAGCGCGTACGCATCTCCAAGCGCCGCGAGCAGGCCGCCGAGGCCGTTCGTGCTGCGCGTCCGCGAGTTGACGAGCTCACCCGTTCGCGCGACGAGGCCCGTGCGCAGGCAAGCGATCTGGGTCTCCAGATTGCCGAAGCCAACGACGAGCTCGATCGCGTGCGCCGTGACGATTCCGAGGCAGCCGGTAAGCTCGCCGATGCCAAGGTCCGCCTGGCTCAGACGAGCGAGCGGCTGCGTTCGCTGAAGGGCCGTGTGCCCGACCTGGAGCATCGCCTGGAGGGCATCGACCGCCGTATCCGCGGAACACGCCAGGCCTCGCGCTCACTCGAGTTGCTGCGCCTGCGCGTCGATCCCATGCACGAGCGCTATTCTGCTCTGCTGGAGCGCGCATCGGATTGGGCCGCGCGTCTGCGTGACCAGGCTTCGCTCGAGGAGGCGGACTCGGCTTCGCTCAAGAAGACCATCGAGGATGCCAAGGCCGAGGTCTCCCGCGCCAAGGAGCGGGTCGATGCCGCCACCGCGACGCAAAACGAGTTCAAGGTCGCACGCGGCAAGCTCGAGGTGCAGGTAGAGGCGGCCATCAAGGCCATTACCGCCGATGGCACCACGGTGCTCGAGGAAGCGCTCATGCTTCCTGCGCCTACCGACCGCGACGCCGCCGAGCGCGAGCTCAACCAGCTCGTGCGCCAGATCAACAACCTGGGCCCTGTGAACCAGGTTGCCATGGAGGAGTACGAGCAGCTCAAGCGCCGCGCCGATTACATCGAGGAGCAGCTGGCCGATCTGGAGAGCGCGCGCAAGGCGCTCACCAAGATCACGGTGGCCATCGACCGCAAGATGCGTAAGGCCTTCCTGGTGACCTTTGAGAAGGTCGATGCTAACTTCCGCGAGATCTTCGCCATGCTGTTCCCGGGAGGCCAGGCACATCTGGAGATGACCGACCCCGAGCATCCGGCTGAGACGGGCATCGAGGTCGTGGCACAGCCGCGCGGCAAGCGCACCACCAAGATGATGCTCATGTCGGGCGGCGAGAAGAGCCTGACGGCGCTCGCTCTGCTCTTTGCCGTGTATCGCACGCGTACGGTGCCGTTCTATGTGCTGGACGAGGTCGAGGCGGCGCTCGACGACGCCAACCTGTCCAAGCTCATCGGCGCGCTCGATGTGTTGCGTTCCGATACGCAACTCTTGGTTATCTCGCACCAGCGCCGTACTATGGAGGACGCTGACGTCCTCTACGGCGTCTCGATGCAAGCCGACGGCGTCAGTCGCGTCGTCTCGCAAAAACTCGATCGCGAAACCGGAAAGGTCGTGAATGCATAATGGGATTCTTCGATGCTCTCTCGCGCGGACTTGAGCGCAGCCGCGAGGCCCTCAACGAGGTCTTTTACTTTGGCGGCGAGGTCGATGAGGATTTTTGGTAGGACCTAGAGGACACCCTCGTCATGGGTGACATGGGTGCCGAGGTCGCGATCCAGGTGTCCGATGACCTGCGCGATGCCGCGGCCAAGAAGAACCTTAAGACCGCCCCGCAGCTCCGTCGCGCCCTGGCCGAGCAGCTCGAGCAGCATTTTGTGCCCGTCGAGCGCGATCCGTTCTCCGACACGCCGAGCTGCGTGCTGTTTGTGGGCATTAACGGTGCCGGCAAGACCACGACGGTCGGCAAGATTGCGAGCGCCATGGCTGCCCGCGGCAAGAACGTCGTGATCGGCTCGGCCGACACCTTCCGCGCCGCCGCCATCGAGCAGCTCGATGTGTGGGGCCAGCGCGCCGGCGTCCCTGTCATCAAGCGCGACCGCGGCTCCGACCCGGCAAGCGTTTGCTACGACGTGCTCGACGAGGCCGACAAGCGCGACAGCGACCTGGTGCTTATCGATACCGCCGGCCGTCTGCACACGAGCCCCGAGCTCATGCGCGAGCTTGCCAAGGTGGTCAACGTGACGCGTAAGCGCGCCGCCAATATGGCCGCCGGCCCCATGCCCGTCTCGGTTGTACTCGTAATCGATGCCGCGACAGGCCAAAACGGTCTGAACCAGGCGCTTGAGTTTAACGAGGCGTTGGGTCTGGACGGTATTATCATGACAAAGCTCGACGGAACGGCTAAGGGTGGTATCGCCATGGCCGTTGCCGAGAAGCTCAAGCTCCCGATCCTGCGCGTGGGCGTGGGCGAGCAGGTCGATGACCTGCAGGAGTTCAATGCCAAAGATTTCTGCCGCGCCCTGGTGGGCGAGTCCAACTAAGGAGTAACCAGTGTTTGATTCCCTGAGCGATCGCCTCAACGACACATTTGACCGCTTGCGCGGCAAGGGTAAGCTGACCGAGGCCGATATCACCTCGGCCATGCGCGACATTCGCATGGCGCTGCTTGAGGCCGACGTCAACTTCAAGGTCGTCAAGGAGTTTGTCGCCAAGACCAAGGAGCGCTGCATGACCGCCGAGGTCATGGAGTCGCTGTCGCCGGCGCAAAACGTCGTCAAGATCGTGCTCGACGAGCTCACCGAGATGCTCGGCTCCACCGAGAGCAAGCTCGTCTTTAGCAACCGCATCCCCAATGTCATCATGCTCGTGGGTCTGCAGGGTTCCGGTAAGACCACGGCGGCCGTAAAGCTGGCCTACCTGCTCAAGAAGCAGGGCCGCTCGCCCCTGCTCGCCGCGTGCGATGTCTACCGCCCTGCCGCTGCCGACCAGCTGGCCACGCTCGGTGGAGAGATCGGCGTTCCGGTCTTCCGCGGTGACGGCGAGCACCCGGTCGATATCGCCAAGGGCGCCATCCAGGAGGCTGTCGACCACCTGCGCGATGTGGTCATCGTCGATACCGCCGGCCGCCTGCAGATCGACGAGCAAATGATGCAGGAGGCCGTGGACATCAAGAAAGCCGTCAAGCCCGATCAGGTGCTGATGGTCGTCGATGCCATGACCGGCCAGGATATCGTCAACGTTGTCTCGACCTTCGCCGAGCGCACCGACTTTGACGGCGTGATCATCTCCAAGCTCGATGGCGACGCCCGTGGCGGCGGCGCGCTTTCTGTGCGCCAGGTGACCGGCAAGCCCATCAAGTTCGTGAGCATGGGCGAGAAGCCCGATTCGCTGGAGCCGTTTTACCCGGACCGCATGGCCAAGCGCATCTTGGGCATGGGCGATGTCGTCGGCATCATCGAGAAGGCCCAGGAGGCCGCCGATGCCGAGCAGCTCGAGGCCGCCGAGCGCATGCTGCGCGAGGGCTTTACCATGAACGATATGCTCGACCAGATGAAGGCCGTCAAGAAGATGGGCGGCATGAAGGGCATTCTGGGTATGCTTCCCGGTGGCCAGCGCGCGCTCAACCAGATGGGCGGCAACCTGGACGAGGGCATCTTCGACAAGAACGAGGCCATCATCATGTCGATGACCAAGGAGGAGCGCCTTCGCCCCTCCATCATCAACGGCCAGCGCCGTGCCCGCATTGCCAAGGGCGCCGGCGTGACCCCCACCGAGGTCAATAGCCTTATGAAGCAGTGGGGCGAGATGAATAAGATGATGGGCCGCATGCGCACGATGGCCAATCAGGCGCAGGCCGGCGGCAAGAAGGGCAAGAAGGGTAAGAAGGGCAAAAAGATGCGCATGCCCAATATTCCCGGTCTGGATGCCATGGGTCTGGGCGGCATGGGCGGACTGGGAGCGGGTGGTCCTAAGTCCGATATGGACCTGCTGCGTCAGATGGAAGCGCAGATGCGCAATAAAAAATAACGACTGATTGAGTCGTGTGTTGCTAAGGCCGCCTGGATGGTACTCCAGGCGGCCTTCGCCGTTTGTTTGCAGGTTGTTGCATGTGCGGAAGCGTTCTGACGCGCGGGTTTGCCGCTAGTGGCAGCTGCAGCCCTCATGTCCGTCGTGGTCGTGATGACCGTGGCAGCCGCAGGACTCGCCATGCTCATGGGTGTGCTCGTGGTCATGACCATGGCAGTCGCAGGTGGCCTCGCCGGTCTGAGCGAGCGTTCCGGCAATGAGGGCCTCGACGCAGGCATCGCAGCTGCCCTGGGCGCCCGCATAGACGGTGATGCCGGCCTGGGTGAGCGCGTTGATGGCGCCGCCGCCGATACCGCCGCAGATGAGCGCGTCGATGCCACCGTTGGCAAGCAGGCCCGCCAGGGCGCCGTGACCGGTGCCGCCGGTGCCTACGACCTGCTCGTTGAGCACCTTGCCATCCTGGATGTCGTAGATCTTAAACTGTTCGCTGCGGCCAAAGTGCATAAAGATGTTGCCGTTGTCGTACGTCGTTGCCACCCTCATGGTGCCGACCTCCTTTGCTGGCCATGCGGCCGTCGTCGTGGTGATGGGGGAGTATGCGATATTGCCGCCCTCGATACTCAGCGCGCGCCCGTTGACCAGCGCGTTTGCCACCTTGCGATGCGCGCGGCTGCAGATGGCCGCCACGGTGGCGCGAGCGATGCCCATGTGCTGGGCGACGGTCTGCTGATTGAGGCCTTCCAGGTCGCACAGCCGCAGGACTTCGAGCTCGTCGACCGTCATCTCGATGGCGTCTCCGCTGGCAAGGCCGTCAGGGGTAAAGCCGCGATATTCGGGGATGATCCCAACGCGGCGCAATTTTTCGCGTCTTCCTGCCATACATGCTCCTTATCTGACATATGTCAATAATAGAATAGCGAATATGCGGATTTGAGCAAGGAATTTCTGGCATATGTCAGAAAATGAGGGCTTATGTTTGGGCTGTGGGGCTGCGTGCGCCTGGGCTACAATGAATCTCGCTTATAGGCGACTGACAGGAGGGTCAATGAGCAAGGCTGATCAACAGTTTGTATCCATGTGCCGCGATATTCTGGACCATGGCACCACCACCGAGGGGCAAAAGGTCCGTCCGGTGTGGGAGGATGGCACCCCTGCCTATACCATTAAAAACTTTGGCGTTACGGCACGCTACGACCTGTGCGAGGAGTTCCCCGCGCTTACCTTGCGCCGCACGGCGCTTAAGTCTGCGATGGACGAGATCCTGTGGATCTATCAAAAGAAGTCCAATAACGTTCATGACCTCAACAGCCATATTTGGGACGAGTGGGCCGACGAGACCGGCTCCATCGGCAAGGCCTATGGGTATCAGATTGGCCAGAAGAGCCATTATGCCGAGGGCGATTTCGACCAGATGGACCGCGTGCTGTACGACCTTAAGCATACGCCGTACAGCCGCCGCATCATGACCAACACGTACGTGTTTAGCGACCTGTCCGAAATGCACCTGTATCCGTGCGCGTACAGCGTGACCTATAACGTTACGCAGCGCCCGCATGACGATAAGCCCACGCTCAACATGATTCTCAACCAGCGCAGCCAGGACATTTTGGCCGCGAACAACTGGAATGTGTGCCAGTACGCCATTTTGCTGATGATGGTCGCGCAGTCGGTCGACATGATTGCTGGCGAGCTGCTGCACGTGATCGCCGATGCCCATATTTATGACCGTCATGTCGATATCGTCCGTGAGCTTATCGAGCGTCCGCAGTTTGCGGCGCCTAAGGTAACGCTTAACCCCGACGTGCATGATTTCTACGCGTTTACGACCGATGACCTTATCGTGGAGGGCTACGAGCACGGCCCGCAGGTCAAGAACATTCCCATTGCGGTGTAGGTGGCGCTTATGACGTGTAAGCTTTCTGCCATCGTCGCCGTGTGTGATGATTGGGGCATTGGTTGCGAGGGCGACATGGTGGTGTCCAATCGCGCCGACATGCGCCATTTTGTGGCGTGCACCAAAGGTTGCCCGGTCATTATGGGACGCAAGACGCTGCTGAGTTTTCCCGGCGGGCGTCCGCTCAAGAACCGCCGCAATATTGTGCTTACCCGCGACGAGAGCTTTGCTCCCGAGGGCGTCGACGTGGTGCATAGTATCGACGAGGCGCTCGCCGCGGTTGCCGATGAGCCCGTTGCCTGGGTGATCGGTGGTGGCGATGTCTATCGGCAGTTTTTGCCGTACTGCGTGGAGGCCGAGGTCACGCATGACCACTGCGTTCATCCCGTGGACACGTATTTTCCCAATTTGAACGCCGATCCTGCATGGGAAGTTTCGCAGGCTGGCGGGGTTGCCACGATTGCCGCGGGCGAGGGTGACGAGGGTCTCGATTATGAGTTCGTGACATATCGTCGCGTTGAGGCGTGAATCGCCTAGCGTGAACGGTATTATCGGGTTGATTGAATGCATGGGGCGGCGCTTCGCGTCGCCTCGTTTGGTATAGATGTGCTGTTAAGAAGGGTGCGGGCTGGCTGCTATGACTGATGCCGTTGAGGTTCTGCGAATCGATTCGCTTACGGATGAGCGGCTCGACGCCTACGTGCGACTGACCGAGCGCGAGCTTCGCTGCGTGCTGGAGCCCCAAAAGGGTATCTTTATCGCTGAGAGTGCCAAGGTTATCGAGCGCGCGGTGCGCGCCGGATACCAGCCGGTGAGCTTTCTTTTGGGCGAACGCTGGCTTGATCAGATGATGCCGCTGTTTGAGCGCCTGGTTGTGCGCGAGGGCGCAGGTCCGGTTCCTGTGTTCGTTGCCTCCATGGAGCTCATGGAGCAATTGACGGGCTTTAACGTGACGCGCGGCGCGCTCGCGGCGTTTCGTCGCCCGCGGCAGATTCCGGTTGATGAGTTTCTCGACGGCGTCGTCGAGGCGGCGGGGGAGCGTCCGGTGCGTGTGTGCGTGCTCGAGGGCATTGTCGACCATACCAATGTGGGCGCGATTTTCCGTTCGGCGGCCGCATTGAACGTTGACGGTATTTTGGTCAGCCCTACGTGCTGCGACCCGCTGTACCGTCGCTCGGCCCGCGTGAGCATGGGCACGGTTTTCCAGGTGCCTTGGACGCGCATTGGCAGCGAGGCTCGTGTGTGGCCGCACGATGGCCTGGCGGCACTGCACGAAGCCGGTTTTTCCTGTGCTGCCATGGCATTGACGGACGATTCCGTATCGCTGGACGATCCCGTGCTGCAGGAGATTGACCGCCTGGCAATCTTTATGGGTACCGAGGGTGCCGGCCTGGGTGCCAAGACTATCGCGGGCTGCGACCGGGCCGTGCGCATTCCGATGGCGCACGGGGTCGATTCGCTTAACGTGGCAGCGGCGAGTGCCGTCGCCTTTTGGCAGCTGTGCCCGCACGTGAGTAATGAGTACCACTACCAGCCGGGGCTGTATCACTAGGCAGATAGTTCGCACCGGGCTCTTATTCGGGGTGTTTCGGTCGACGCCGGTCGGTGCTAAGCTGGTATTGGCGTTGGCCTTAATTTGCTGTTTTGTCGGTTGACGTGCGCTTTTGGGGAGGGCGTGTGGCTAAGAAATCTACGGCTATCGATGTAACGCAGGGTGTTATTTGGCAGCAGCTGCTTTCGCTGTGCGTTCCCATCTTTTTTAGTTCGTTTTTTCAGCAGGCCTACACGCTCATCGGTACGTATATCGTCGGCCAGTTTGGCGGCAAACTCGCACTGGGTGGCATTCAAGCCACGATGGTGCTTACCGAGCTCTGCATTGGCTTTTGCGTTGGTGTTGGCGCCGGCTGCGCGGTCATTACCGGTCAGTATTTTGGCCAGCACGATGATGAGCGGCTGAGTCGTTCGGTCCATACGGCCATGACGCTCGCGTTGGTGGGCGGTATCGTTTTCTCGATTCTTGGCATAGTGTTCGTTGAGCCCATGCTGGTGCTTATGAACACGCCGCATGAACTATTGGCCGAGGGCGTGGCATATGCTCGTTGCTATTTTGCCGCCATGGTTGCGGCGCTGCTGCTCAATATGGGAACGGCACTGCTGCGCGCCGTGGGCGACACGCGCGGGCCTGCTGTGATTATCGCTTCCGGCTGCCTTGTTAATGCGGTGCTGGATGTCATCTTCGTTGCCGTGCTTCATATGGAGGCTCTGGGCTGCGGTATCGCGGTGGCACTGACCATTTGCTCTAACGCCACGATGATCGTGATTCGTATGATGCACGCACCGGGTGCGTGGCGGCTTTCACTGTCCAAACTCGGCATTGATCCTGGCATTTGCAAGAGCATGATCTCGTGTGGTCTGCCGCTTGGCTTTCAGTCTGCTGCGTATTCGATTTCCAACGTTTTGATTCAGGTGTCGGTCAATTCGTTTGGTGCCGATGTCACCACGGCGTGGGGTCTTTCGGGCCGCTTGGATGGCATCGTCTGGATGGTTACCGAGGCGCTTGGCGTGTCGATCACCACGTTCTCGGCACAGAACTTTGGCGCGCGCAACTACGAGCGCATGCGCAAGGGCTACCATACGTCGCTCGTGCTGTCGTTTATGCTCATTGGCGGCCTGTCTGCCGTGCTGCTGGTATTCTCGGGTCCGTTGTCGCGTCTGTTTGTCGACGATGCTTCGATTTCGGCGTATACCACGACGATTCTTCATTTCATTGCGCCGTTCTACGCGATTTTCTCGATTATCGAGAACGCGTCGGGCTCCATTCGTGGTGCCGGCGTGAGCTTGCAGCCCATGCTGCTCACGATTTTTGGCACCGTCGTGCTCAGGGTGATCTGGGTGTTTGCGATTATGCCGTTCGATCCGTCGCTTGAGCACCTGCTGCTGGTCTACCCTGTAACCTGGCTCATCACCGCCACGATGTTCACCATCTACCACCATAGCGGCAACTGGCTCGGCCGCGCCACCGCCTAATGATCCGTATGAGACGGAGGAAAACGGATCATTTCTCTCCGTCTTGATGTCGATGGTCCGTTTTCCTCCGTCCCCTTTGGATCAATTAGTATTCGATGCCTTGACGGGCTAGGAGGCCTTCGTCGAAGTAGTGTTTGACGGGGCGCATTTCGGTGACTAGGTCGGCGAGGTCCGCGAGAGGCAGCAGCCCGCGGCCGGTGAGCACGAGCTCCGTGGTGGCAGGCTTCAGCGCGATCAGTCCCTCCACATCCTCGCGCGTCACGAATCCGCGGCGCATCGCTTCGCCGAGTTCGTCCAAAATCAGAACGTCGACCTGTGATATCTGCTCGCGTGCGAGCTCCATGATCTGCTCGGCGCAGGCCTCGGGTGTGTCGCGATCGGCCTGTACAATGCGCAGTCCCAGGCGCGGCGCGGCGTCGTGCTCGGCGCAGTGCAGCTTCTTGGCAAACTGCAGCATGAGTACGTCGAGCCCATAACCTTTGGCGCGCATCGCCAATCCCAGCGCAGCCGTGGTTTTGCCCTTGCCGTCGCCCGTATAGATCTGAACCTTGCCGACTTCAAGTGATGCCATCTCTGTCCTTTCGTGCCCGGCGTCGGTTTATCGCCGTCCGGGTTGGGTATTCTAGTTAGCATTATCAGCCCCAGTAGATGGAGTTCAAGCAGATGGAGATGGATGACAACAAACGTAGACGGAATATGATCCTCTACGTGCTCATCGCCTTCGTCGTCTACCTCGTGCTCTCGACCGTTCTGTTCCCCAACATCGGTCACACGCAGCAGATTACGAAGACCGATTACTCGACGTTTGTCAAAGCGCTCGATAAGAAGAGCGTTGACAAGGTTGAGTACAACACGGACGATTACACGATTTATTACACCAAGAAGGGCGAGGACGAGAACATCGCCTACAAGACGACCGGTGTGCCGAATGATGCGGGCTTTACCGATCGCGTGCTTGAATCTGGTGCCTCGCTTGAGTCGGTCGTTCCCGATAAGAACTCGGGTCTGATGACCTACTACCTGCTCACCCTCATTCTTCCCATGGCGATTTTCTTCCTCATCGGCTGGTGGCTCAACCGCCGTATGAAGAAGGCCATGGGCGAAGACGGTCCGTCGATGAACTTTGGCGGTGGTGGCTTTGGCGGCGGCGGACTGGGTAAGTCCGGCGCTCGCGTTATCGCCTCCAAAGATGTGGGCGTGACCTTTAAGGATGTTGCAGGCCAGGAAGAGGCCAAGGAATCCCTTAAGGAGGTCGTCGACTTTCTGGAGAAGCCGCAGCGCTACGAGGAAATTGGCGCCAAGCTGCCGCGCGGTGCCCTCCTTGTCGGCCCTCCGGGTACCGGTAAAACCCTGCTCGCCAAGGCCGTTGCCGGTGAGGCGGGCGTTCCGTTCTTTAGCATTTCGGGTTCTGAGTTCGTCGAGATGTTCGTCGGCCGCGGTGCCGCCAAGGTTCGTGACCTGTTTAAGCAGGCCAAGGAAAAGGCCCCGTGTATCGTCTTTATCGATGAGATCGATACCATCGGCAAGAAGCGCGATGGCGGCGGCTTTAGTGGCAACGACGAGCGCGAGCAGACGCTCAACCAGCTGCTGACCGAGATGGACGGCTTCGATAACCACAAGGGCATCGTCGTCCTCGCTGCGACCAACCGTCCCGACAGCCTCGATCCCGCCCTGCTGCGCCCCGGTCGTTTTGACCGCCGCATTCCCGTTGAGCTGCCCGACCTGACTGGCCGCAAGAACATCCTCGAGCTGCATGCCAAGAGCGTGAAGACGCAGCCGCCGATCGACCTGACCGCTATTGCCCGCGCCACGCCCGGTGCCTCGGGCGCCGACCTTGCCAATATCATCAACGAGGGTGCCCTGCGCGCTGTTCGCGAAGGCCGCAAGCGCGCGACCCAGGACGACTTCGAGGAGTCGGTGGAGGTCGTCATTGCCGGCCAGCAGCGTAAGTCCACGGTGCTTTCCGACCACGAGAAGCAGGTCGTTTCCTACCACGAGATCGGTCATGCCATCGTCGCTGCCCGCCAAAAGGGTTCCGCGCCGGTTACCAAGATCACCATCGTGCCGCGCACGAGCGGCGCTCTGGGCTACACCATGCAGGTCGAGGAGGACGAGCGCTTCCTGACCACGCGCCAGGAGGTCCTGGACAAGCTTGCGGTCTACTGCGGTGGCCGTGCAGCCGAGGAGCTCATCTTTGGCGAGATGACGACCGGCGCCGCCAACGATATCGAGCAGGCAACCAAGCTCGCCCGCAACATGGTGACGCGCTTTGGTATGTCCGATGAGTTTGGCATGATGGCACTCGGTACCGTCCAGAACGCGTACCTCAACCAGGACACGTCGCTCACCTGCGCCCCCGGTACGGCCGAGCGCGTGGACGCGATTGTCGCCAAGCTGATCGAGGATGCGCACGACCGCGCCCTGCAGATCCTGAAGGAGAACAAGTTCAAGCTCCACGAGCTGGCTCGTTATCTGTACAAGAAGGAGACGATCACCGGCGAGGAGTTTATGAACCTCCTCACGCGCGAAAATCCGCTGATGCCTAAGCAGCAATAGCGTTGCGTTCGGGACAGTAAATATCGACGCCCCATTTGAGTGCCTATCTCAAATGGGGCGTTTTGCTTGAGAGGGATGCATATGAAGATCGTGGTGAGTGCCTGTTTGATGGGCGAGAGCTGCAAGTATAACGGGCTCGACAACTACCATCGCGAGCTGGTCGAGGCCTGCGAGCGTACGGGGACCGAGGTCCTCTTGGTGTGCCCTGAGGTCTTTGGGGGCCTGCCCACGCCGCGCAAGCCGTCCGAGATTGTGAACGGCGAGGTTCGTACCTGCGAGGGCGTGTCCGTTGACCGGGAATTCCGCCTGGGCGCTCAACGTGCGCTCGATATGTGTGAGCAGGCGGGTGGGCCGTCCGAGATTTCCGCGTGCATTTTGCAGGATCGTAGTCCGTCGTGCGGCGTGGGCCATATCTACGACGGATCCTTCAGCGGCACGCTCACAACGGGTAACGGTGTCTTCGTTGACCTGCTCCTGCGCCACGGCTACCGCGTGATCCCGGCAAGCGAATTCGACTCGAGCATGTTACAGCAATAAAAAACCGCCACAAAGGAATTGTCCCCTTTGTGGCGGTTTTGGCCGGTTAGGCCAGGATAGAGTGGCCGTAGGCGTTGGCGGCCTTGATGGCGGCGGCGAACTTTTCGTCAGTGAAGGGCTCAGGGTTGCCCTGCTTCCACTCGTTGGTGGCGTGCGCGTATTCGCACAGGGCAGGGATGTCGGCCTCGGAAAGCCCGACCTGCTCAAGCGTCACGGGCAGGCCCATCTGCTTGTTAAAGGCGGCGTAGCGCACAAGGTTCTCGGTATCGCCCGTATAGGCAAACAGGACGAGCACGCCCAGGCTTACGACTTCGCCGTGCAGGTAGGTGCCCTCACGTGGAATGCTGCAGGTGGCGTTGTAGAACGCGTGCGCCACGCTCGAGTTGTAGTAGTAATCGTTCTGGTTGGTCAGGTTCGAGACATAGCCCGTGTTGACCACGATGTCGAGCGCGATCTGCTTGACGGCCTCGGTCGACAGGTCCTGGCGCACGTCCTCAAGACCCTGGACGCCATAGGTAAACAGCGGCTCGGAGCAGGTGTGGGCGAGTGCCAGGCCAAGACCGGCGGTGTGCTCCAAATTACCGGCGCTCGTGGCGTACTCGACCTCGGGCTGCTTAGACAGGGCATCGCCCACGCCGGCCCAGAAGTACTCTGCCGGTGCCTCGGCGATGATCTTGGGGTTGATGAAGATGTGCGCGGGGCGGTTGGGGTACGAATAGCCCTCGAGCGAGCCGTCGTCGTTGTAGACAACGGCAATGGCGGTCGCGGCGGAGCAGTTGGAGCAGATCGTCGGCACGGTAAAGACGATCTTCTTGAGCTCGATGGCCGCCGTCTTGACGGTATCGAGCGCCTTGCCGCCGCCGCAAGCAATGAGCACGTCGGCTTCCTGGCAGGCGGGGGAGTTTACGACCTTGGCGATATTGGCACGCGTACTGTTGGTACCGTAGACGCGCGTCTCCAGGACCTCGACATCGGTATCTTCAAGTGCCGCCTCGAGCCCTGGTAGCGCTGCAGCCAGGGCTCGCTTGCCACCGATGATGGCGACCTTGGTCGCTCCGTACTCGGCCAGCGCGCCGGGCAGCTCGTCAAAGCAGTCTTCGCCGACGGTATAATCACTCATTCCAATGGTTCGCATAGCAACCTTCTTTCGTTCGATAAAGTGCTTTCAGGTATTTTGCTCCAAGAGAAGGTCCACAGCCGCGAGAAATTTCGAACGTATAAAACCAGTGTTGAGGGTTTTTCGCCGGCGCGGAACGTGCTAGCATACTCCGCATAAGCGTTGATGGGGACGAGTAGTCGGCCGTCCGCATGTTACAGAGAGCGGGGAGCGCTGAGAACCCGTGCATGCGACCGATGAAAATCACCCCGGAGCTGCGGTCCCAACGGACGCGTCGCACAGGCTCGTCTTAGTAGATATCGCCGAGATGGTCGTCGATACAGGCCAGCCGAGTAACGGATGCGAGCGCGCGAATACGCGGGCGAGGGCATCTAAGCTGGGTGGTTAAACGAAGAGCTTTTGCGGGCGTACAGTCCGTTTTGTGGCGCTTCGTCCCAGCTTGTAGGGACGGGCGCTTTTTTGGTGCCCAACGGGCGTGCGCGCCCACGACATGAAAGGGGTACCGTGGCAAACGAGTACAAGCAGACGATGAATCTGCCCAAGACCGGTTTTCCCATGCGTGCCGGTCTTTCCAAGTCCGAGCCCAAGCGACTCAAGGACTGGCAGGACAACAAGGTCTACGAGCAGGTTCTGAAGAAGAACGAGGGTCACAAGAAGTTCGTGCTGCACGACGGCCCTCCGTACGCCAACGGCCCGATCCACATCGGCCACGCCATGAACAAGATCTCCAAGGACATGATCAACCGTTACTGGATGATGCAGGGCTATGAGGTTCCCTATGTCCCCGGTTGGGACTGCCATGGCCAGCCGATCGAGCATAAGGTCGAGGAGAAGCTCGGCACCGAGAAGTTCAACCAGACCTCCACGGCTAAGATCCGCGAGCTTTGCAACAAGTTCGCTGTCGAGAACATCGAGCTGCAGAAGGCTGGCTTCCGTCGCCTGGGCGTGCTCGGCGATTGGGACAACCCCTATCTGACGCTCTATCACCAGCATGACGCCGCCGACATCGAGGTTTTCAAGGCCATGTTCGACAAGGGCATGATCTATCGCGGCCACAAGCCCGTCCACTGGTGCAAGCACTGCCATACCGCACTTGCTGAGGCCGAGATTGAGTACTCCGACGAGACGAGCCCGTCCATCTTCGTGCGCTTTGAGATGACCTCCAAGCCCGCCGGCCTCGAGAACTTCGACGGCCCGGTTGACTTTATCATCTGGACGACCACGCCGTGGACCATCCCCTCCGACCAGGCCGTTTCTCTCAAGCCCGGCGCCGCCTACGTCGCCGTTGAGCACGACGGCCGCGCCGAGGTCATGCTCGAGGACCTGGCTCCCAAGTGCTGCGAGGAGTTTGGCTGGGAGTACACCCCGGTTGTGGTCGACGGTAAGCCCTATGTGGTTCCCGCCGAGACCTTCCACCACATCCACTACAAGCAGCCGATCTTTGACGGTGTTGAGGGCGTGGCGCTCCTGGCCGACTACGTCGGTGTCGATGACGGTACCGGTATCGTCCACAACTCGCCCGGCCACGGCGTCGACGACTACTTCGCCTGCCTCAAGGAAGGCATCACCGACATCTGCATGCCGGTTGATGATGACGGCAAGTTCTACACCGGCGAGGAGTTTGGTACCGGCGGCCCCTTCAGCGGCATGGATACCGACGAGGCCAACCCGCATATCATCGAGTTCCTGCGCGAGCGCGGCACCCTGATCCTCGAGAAGAAGATCACGCACAGCTATCCGCACTGCTGGCGCTGCAAGCACCCGGTGCTCTTCCGTGCTACCGACCAGTGGTTTGTCTCGATGGACAAGACCGGTTTGCGTGAGCAGGCTGGCAAGGAGGTCCGCGAGAACGTCAAGTGGTATCCGGCCCATGCCGCCAACCGCATTGGCGCCATGGTCGAGCAGCGTCCCGACTGGTGCATCAGCCGCCAGCGCAACTGGGGCGTGCCTATCCCCAGCTACACCTGCGCCGACTGCGGCGAGAAGGTCATGAACGACGCCACGCTCGACGCCGTCATCAAGCTCTTCCACGAGAAGGGCTCCGACGCCTGGTTTACTGACGCTCCCGAGAGCTACCTGGGCGAGGCTTGCGTCTGCCCCAAGTGCGGCGGCCATCACCTCAAGGCCGATAAGGACATCCTCGATGTGTGGTGGGACTCCGGCGTTTCCTGGAAGGCCGTCTGCGAGTATCGCCCCGAGCTTGAGTACCCGGCGGACGTGTATCTCGAGGGATCCGACCAGCACCGCGGTTGGTTCCAGAGCTCGCTGCTCACCTCGGTGGGTGCCAACGGCCATGCTCCGTACAAGGCGGTCGTCTCTCAGGGCTTCACACTCGATGGCCAGGGCCGCAAGATGTCCAAGTCGCTCGGCAACGTCATCGACCCCAACAAGGTCTGCGACGAGATGGGCGCCGATATCATCCGTCTGTGGGTTGCATCCGTCGATACCAGCTCCGACGTTTCCATCGACCACGAGATCCTTGCTCGTACGTCCGATGCCTACCGTCGCTTCCGCAACACGCTGCGCTTCCTGCTTTCCGAGCTCGAGGGCCAGTTTGAGCCTGAGACCGACGGTGTCGCCTTTGCCGACCTGCTGCCGCTCGACAAGCTCATGGTTGCCCGTCTGACCCAGGTTCAGGCCGAGGTCGACGACGCTTACTCTTGCTACGAGTTCCCGCGCGCTTACCGTGCGCTTTATGACTTCGTGGTTACCGAGCTTTCCAACGTGTACCTCGACGCCCTGAAGGACCGTCTGTACTGCGATAAGCCCGGCTCGCTCGAGCGCCGCAGCGCCCAGACCGTGCTGGCCGAGCTCTTCTCGATGCTCATGCGCGACCTGCAGCCGATCCTGTCCTACACCGTCGACGAGGCCATGGCATATGCGCCCGCCGGCTGCGTCGATCACCAGAAGTACGCCGCGCTGCTCGATTGGTACAAGTCGCCCATCACGGTCGATGAGGCCAACGAGTTTGAGGGCGTGCTCGAGGCTTCTCTTGAGCTCCGTAGCGCCGTGACCAAGGCCCTTGAGGATGCCCGTTCTGCCGGCACCTTCACCAAGAGCCAGCAGGTCCGCGTCAAGGCGGTCGTTCCCGCCGAGATGTACGCGCTGCTGACCGGTGATAAGGCCGTCGATCTGGCCGAGTTCTACATCGTCTCCGATGTTGAGCTGACCCAGGGCGAGGAGCTCTCCGTTGCTATCGAGGCAGCCGAGGGCGAGTGCTGCGACCGTTGCTGGAACTACCGCACCACCGTCGGCGAGTACAACGGCCACGCTCACATCTGCAAACGCTGCGCTGATGCGCTGAACTAACCGTTGGGTGTTCCTATAGTTTTGTCAACCGTCGGGGCTACTCCCGGTAGGGCACC
>CAUAIH010000017.1:0-41787 GCA_958429025.1 uncultured Collinsella sp.
TGGTATACGGGTGCACCATCGACGTCTTCAATACAGAAGATATCAGTGCGGAATGCGCCGGGAGGCAACACCGATACGGGGCCTGCAAATACGTACTTCAGGCACAGTTCTCAAACATGTTCTGGGGGCTGATGCAAATTTGGTGGCTCGGCTTTGCCGAGCCCTTATATGGGGAGGCCGGAGCTAAAGCTCCGGCCTCGCTCAATTTCTTATTAAACTAAGTGAGCGATCAAGGAATCGCACTCCCCCTGCCGAGTTACCGCAGGGCCCGTGCTGGACAAACAACCGACTACAGGTCGATGTGCGATTCCTTGATCGGGAACGGCTCCGCGAAGTGACAAGCGCAGCAGTGGCCCGGGGCAACTTCCTTAAACTCGGGAAGCTTCTCGGAGCAGATGCCCTGCGCGATCGGGCAGCGCGTGTGGAAACGGCAGCCGGTCGGCGGATCCAGCGGCGACGGCGGATCGCCGGCGAGGATGATGCGCTTGCGGGTCTTCTGGATATCAGGATCGGGAACCGGCACGGCAGACAGCAGCGACTGCGTGTACGGATGGTGAGGCTCGCTGTAGAGTGTCTTCCAGTCCGAAACCTCGACCATCTTACCCAGATACATAACGGCAACGCGATCGGAGATGTGCTGCACGACAGACAGGTCGTGAGCGATAAACAGATACGCGGTACCGAACTTGTCCTGCAGTTCCTTAAGCAGGTTCAAAACCTGAGCCTGAATGGACACATCCAGAGCGGAAACCGGCTCGTCGCAGATAATCAGCTTTGGCTTCAGCGCAAATGCGCGGGCAATGCCGACACGCTGACGCTGACCGCCGGAGAACTCATGAGGATAACGGTTGATGTGCTCGGGGTTCAGTCCGACAACGTCGAGAAGCTCGCGGACACGCTCAATGCGCTCTTCCTTGGTGCCCACGCCGTGAATGGTCATGGGCTCGGAGACGATCTCGCCGATGGTCATACGGGGATTCAGCGAAGCATAAGGATCCTGGAAGATAAACTGCATCTCGCGACGCATGTCCTTGATCTCATGCTTGCTCATCTCGGCAACGTCTTTGCCCTGGAAGAACACTTTGCCTGCCGTCGGCTTGGTCAGGCGCATGATGGTACGGCCCGTGGTGGACTTACCGCAACCAGACTCACCAACCAGACCAAAGGTCTCGCCCGGATAAATCTCGAACGAAATGTCATTTACTGCAGAGACAACACGCTTGGAGAAGCGCTTGGCGAACATGCCGGACTCAGCGGGGAACTCCTTAGAGAGGTGCTCGACCTTCAGCAGCGGAGTACGCTCGTTGGTATCTGCCATTACGCCTCGCCTCCCTTCTTGGAATCCTTGCGCGTACGGGACGTCTCAGGAGCGTTCTTGAGGAACTCGGGGTCACCGGAGTAGTGGCACGCAGAGTAATGACCAGACTCGGTGACAACGCGCTCGGGGCGCTGCTTGCGGCACTTGTCCGTCGCATAGGGACAACGAGGCGAGAACACGCAGCCCTCAGGCAGGTTCATGAGCGAAGGCGGGTTGCCGTGAATCGGCGTAAGCGGCTTCTTCTCTTCGATGGCCTGCTCCGGGATGGAGCGGATAAGACCCCAGGTGTAGGGGTGGCGACTCTCGTAGAAGATTTCCTCAGCAGTACCGAACTCGACGGGACGGCCGGCGTACATAACCATGATCTTATCGGCCATATCGGCAACGACGCCCAGGTCATGGGTAATCATGATGATGGCGTTGCCGTTCTTCTCCTGCATTTCCTGCATGAGCTCGATAATCTGAGCCTGAATGGTAACGTCCAGAGCCGTCGTGGGCTCGTCGGCAATCAGGATATCGGGATCGCAGGCAAGAGCCATAGCGATCATGACACGCTGACGCATACCGCCGGAGAACTGGTGCGGATACTCATTGACGCGTTTCTCGGGCTCGGGGATACCCACGAGGTCCAAAAGCTCGGTAGCGCGCTTGAGCGCCTCCTGCTTGGAGTAGCCACGGTGCAGACGAAGGCCCTCGCCCACCTGCTTGCCGATCTTATAGACCGGGTTCAAGGAGGTCATAGGATCCTGGAAGATCATCGCGATGTCGTTTCCGCGAATGTGCTGCATCTCTTCCTCGGTCATCTCGAGGATAGAACGACCGCGATAGCGAACGTCGCCGCCCTCGATCTTTCCCGGAGGCATCGAGATGAGGCCCATGATGGTCATGGCGGTCACGGACTTACCGGAGCCGGACTCACCGACGACACCCAGGGTCTCGCCGCGATCGAGCGTGTAGGACACACCGTCGACAGCGCGAACGACACCATCCTCGGTATGGAAATACATCTTAAGGTCATCGACCTCGAGCAGATGCTGGCCCTCGGGAACCGGCTGGTCCTTCAGGTCCACATAGTTCTTGTTCTTCTTCATCCTTATGCGTCCTTCATCTTGACGTCGAGGGCGTCGCGCAGACCGTCACCCAGCAGGGTGAAGGCGAGCACCGTCGAGAGAATTGCCAGACCGGGCATGATCATCATCCAGGGAGCAGTCAGAAGATACTGCTGACCGTCCTGAATCATGGAGCCCCACGAAGGCGTAGGCGGAATAACGCCCATGCCGAGGAAGGACAGAGCGGACTCGGTCAGAATGGCGCCACCAATGTTCATGGTCGCGTAGACCACGATGGAGGCGACGGAGTTCGGGAAGATGTGACGCACTACGATACGAGCATCAGATGCACCCATCGCGCGCGCAGCGTCAACATAGTCGTTTTCTTTGACCGTCAAGATTGCAGAGCGGAAGACGCGCGCAATCGAAGGCCAGCCGAGAATACCGATGGCGATAAAGACGTTCTGAAGACCACGGCCGATAACGGCGATCATGGCGACAACGAACAGCACGTACGGGAACGCCAGGAAGATGTCCGCACAGCGCATGATGATCGTATCCCAGATCCCGCCGTAGAAACCGGCCAGAGCACCCATGACCAGACCGATCACCGTGGAGATCGCGGTGGCCATAATGCCGACGGACAGCGAAACGCGTGCACCGTAGATAACGCGGACGAGAATGTCGCGACCAAGGGCGTCGGTGCCAAACGGGTGCTCTGCACACGGAGCCAACAGCGACGTCTCGGCCATGGTGGTCGAGTCGGAAGCCGTCGGCGAACCGAGCCAGGGCTTAGCCCACAGATCTGCGGTCAGGGCAACCAAAACGACGATGATGATCCAGCAGACACCGATAACGGCGAGCTTGTTCTTGCGAAGACGCTTAAAAGCGTCACCCCACAGCGTGCGGGACTTGGCGGGAGCAGATGCGGCCTTGGTGGCGGTAGCCTGCTCCTGAGACTGAGAATCAGTTTCCTGCATGAGACGTACCTCCCTTAGGCCTTATCCGACGGACCGCCAAGGCGGATGCGCGGGTCGAGGAATGCATAGCTAATGTCGACGAGCAGGTTAATCACCATGACGACGACGACGATGAGCGTAACGCCGCCCATAACGATGGGCCAGTCACGCATGCTAATGGCGCGATAGACCTCATAGCCGATACCGGGCCAGTTAAAAACCGTCTCGGTCAGGATGGCGCCCGAAAGCATGCCACCAAAGTCGACACCAATATAGGTAACGACGGGGATGAGTGCATTCTTAAGCGCATGCTTGACGATGATCGCGCGATTGGAGAGACCCTTGGCCTTTGCCGTACGGATGTAATCCTGGTTCATGACGTCAAGCAGCTGCGAGCGCATAATGCGGGCGGCATAAGCGGTCGAAACCGAAGCCAGCGTAATGGTCGGAAGCACATAGTGCATCCAATCCTGATACTGAGAGCTGGAACCGCCGGCACCCGAGATCGGCATGGAGATTGCACCGCCCGTAGCGTCCTTGAGGATGACGCCAAAGAACAGCTGCAGCAACATACCGAGCCAGAAGGCCGGGACCGCAACGAGGATCGACGTGGTGAGCGTTACCAAAATATCCCAGAAGGAATAACGCTTTACCGCCGAAATGATACCCGCACCGATACCCATGATTGCCTCGAGCACGATGGCGCACGCGGCAAGTTTGACCGTATACGGATACTTCTGGGCAAAAATTTCCGTAACCGGCAGCTTGCGCTGATACGAATTGCCCAGATCGCCATGAAGCAGGCCGTTCATGTAATACAAGTAACGGTCCACGAGCGACGTTTGAACGGGGTCGCCGTTCTCGTCAAGGATCGCGTTGCCGTCCTCGTCCGACTGGACCAGGTGATAGCGGACGCGAAGCTGAAGCTCCACCTCGGGGGACAGAGCCTTGTCTCCACCGATCAGCTTGATCGGATCTCCCGGCACGATATTCTGAAGGGCGAACAGAATCAGCGTAACGCCCAAAAATACCGGGATGAACTGAAGCACACGTTTAACGATGTACTTACCCATACCACTCCCCTATCTAGGGATTAACCTAAATGGGATGCCGATCGCCAGACCGGCATCCCAAAATTACCATCAGCCAGTTTACCCCAGGTTAGGGAGAACTGTATGTTTCCCATGAGGTCTACGTAAATACTTGACCCTCACGGAAGCTGCAAACTCTTAGGCGAGCTCAGCGGTACCCAGCTCAGCGTGCTTCTGCGGATCGACATAGAGGTGCTTGATGCGATCGGAGCCGACGATGGTGTGCGTGTAGAACATCACCGGGATGACCGGGCAGTCGGCAGCGACCATAGCGTCGGCCTCCTGCATCTTAGCAACGCGCTCTTCGTCGTCAACCGTGGTGCGAGCCTCGTTGACCTTGGCGTCGAACTCGGGGTTGTTGTAACCGGAGCGGTTGTCGCCACCGAGGGAGTCGGAGTGGAACAGCGGATACAGGAAGTTGTCCATAATCGGGTAGTCGGCAATCCAACCCAGACGACCGAACTGATAGTTAAAGTTCTGGTACTGCTCGAGCAAGGCAGACCACTCAGGGGTATCGGAGACAGCGGTAACGCCAACCTTGGCGAGGTCACCGATGATGGACTCCATGATCTCCTTGTGGCCACCATCCTGGTTGTAGGAAAGGGTCACGTTAATGCCACGATCGCCGTTAGCGCCAGCGGGAGCAACCTTGTCCAGGTACTCGTTAGCCTTGTCGACGTCGTAGGCGCAGAACTCCCATGCGCCCTCCTTGTAGCCATCGATGCCCGGAGGAACAATGCCGTCGGCGGGGGTACGGGTACCCTTGAAGATAGTCTTGCAGATGGCCTCACGGTTGATGGCCAGGGAGATACCCCTGCGCAGGTCGGCGTTGTTAAACGGCTCGGCCGTGTTGTTGCAGGTCAGGTAGTAGGTGGAAGGCTCGGAGCCGAGCAGCATGCGCTCGCCGTCACCCATGGTGTAGCCGTCCTTGGACACGCCGCGATCCTTCTTGGCGGCGTCGATCTGAGCAACGGGAACGTCGCAGACATCGAGGTTACCGGCCTGGAACTCCTTGTAAGCGGTCTCCATGTCCTTGATGACCTGGAAGTGGATGCCATCGATCTTGGCCTTGTCGCCATAGTAATCGTCGAACTTCTTGAGGTTGATCTCCTGACCATCCTCCCACTTGCCGTCCATCATGAACGGGCCGTTACCGACCGGTGCAAGGTAGAAGCTCTTGGCATCGGACTCGGCGCACTCGGGAACCGGGGCCAGAGCCGGGTGAGAGGCGACGAAGGGGAAGTCGGCGTAAGCGGAAGACAGCTTGACGACGAGGGTCTCATCGTCGGGGCAGGTAACACCGCTGAGTTCAGTAGCGTTACCGGCAAGCAGATCGTCATAGCCCTCGACCATGGAAAGGTGATAGGAGACCTCGGAAGGGCCATACTCGGTAGCGATGGCCGACTTGGTGTTGACCAGACGCTCCCAACCGAGCTTGAAGGACTTGGAGGTAACGTCGTCACCGTTGTGGAACTTGGCCTTCTTGATCTTGAAGGTGAACTCGGTGGCGTCGTCGTTGGCCTCGAAGGACTCGCAAGCCAGCGGAACGATCTCGCCCTTCTCGGCGTCATAAGAGGTCAGAGCGTCAAAGAGCTGGTACTCGACCTGAGTGCCCTGGTCCTCCTGGACATTGTAGGGGTCGATGCAGACCGGGTTGTTGATGTAGAAGTTCAGCGTCGAACCGGACTCAGAACCGGAAGCGTCGCCGCCCTTCTTGCCGCATGCGGCAAGAAAAGCCATGGAGCTCGCAGCAAGGGTACCGCCGACAAAGGCGCGACGACCCATAACGGGCTGGTGGAACATAGAATCAGCCATGCCATCCTCCTTATGAGATAGGACAAAGTAAGTTCGGTCGGGCAACGTCAAGACAGCCCAATCGAACCATTCAAACGCGGTCCGCCGTTTTGGCTGGTTATACAAAGCGGACCAACGTATTGCAATACAGTAGCGCATTTTATGCACGATTTGGGGCTAATTCCGGTTAACGGTCGAGATTTTCTTTAGTTGGGCGAAGTATATGAGGATATTTTGACTCTGTTACAAATATGTAAACAAAAAGGGTCCCGCACTTGCGGGACCCTTTTCAAGTATTTATGCGGCTCGTGATTAGTAGCCCACGATGCCCTGCGGGAAGAAGAACATGCACAGCACGACGCACACGGCAAACACGACAGCCATGATGACGGTCAGGCGGTCAAGGTTCTGCTCCATAACGCCCGTGGCAGAGCTGGAGTTATACAGCGAGCTGGCAATCATATCCGAAACGCCGGTACCCTTACCGGAATGCATCAGGACGAGAATCGTCAGCGCCACGGCAGAAACAGCCCAAACGACAAACAGAAGAATCTGGAACGGACCCATAGATAAGCTCCTTAATAGAACAGTTCAAACTCCAGTACTGTACCACAATCCCCCGCTCTCCCCTACCTGCCACTCAAGGACGGGGTGGAAATGGCAGAAATACCAAAAGGGGGGTTGTCCGGTTGTGGACAACCCCCTCGCTTGAAAACGCTTGGAGTTTTCTTTTAGGCCTCGGTGGCGAGCACACGGCCCGTCATCTCGGCGGAAGGCTCAATACCAGCCATGGTGAGCATGGTCGGAGCGATATCGGAAAGACGGCCGTCCTCGATACCGGTGAGCTTGGCCTTCTCATCAACGATGATGAACGGCACGCGGTTGGTGGTGTGAGCCGTAAACGGATGCTTGGAACCGTCGGAAGCAACGTCAAACATGTGATCGGCGTTGCCGTGGTCGGCGGTAATCAGTGCAAAGCCGCCCTTGGCGAGAATCGCCGGGACAACCTTGGACAGGGCATCGTCAACAGCCTCAACGGCCTTAACGGCAGCGTCGAAGACACCGGTGTGACCAACCATGTCGCAGTTCGCGAAGTTCACGATGTAGAAATCAGCGCGATCCTCGTTGATGGCGGCGACGAGCTTCTCGGTAACCTCGGGAGCGCTCATCTCGGGCTGCAGATCGTAGGTAGCAACCTTGGGGGAAGCGACGAGCACGCGCTCCTCGCCCTCCTTGGGCTCCTCGATGCCACCGTTGAGGAAGAACGTCACGTGGGCGTACTTCTCGGTCTCGGCAGTGTGCAGCTGCTTCAGGCCATTGGCGGCGATAACGTCGGCCAGGACGTTCTCGGGGAACGTCTTGGGGAAGGCGACCTCGACGTCAAACGTCGGATCATACTCGGTCATCGTCACAAAGTGCGAAAGCTTGATCTGCTCGCGCTCAAAGCCGTCGAACTCCTTGTCCGTGAACACGCGGGTCATCTGACGAGCGCGGTCGGGACGGAAGTTGAAGAAGATGGCCGCGTCGCCCTCGTGAATGCCCTCGTTGTGGGCAGCGAAGGGCTCGACGAACTCGTCGCCGCGCGGGTCCTTCTCGTAGTAGGCCTTGATACCGGCAACGGGGTCGGTATCAGCATCGGACGCGTTGACCATGACGTCGTAGGCGCGCTGGATGCGCTCCCAACGATTATCGCGGTCCATGGCCCAATAACGGCCCGAGACGGTGGCAACGCGAGCGTCGCAACCGGTCTCCTCGGAGATCTTAGCCAGGAAGGCGCAGAACTCACTCATGTAGCCGGCACCGGACTGCGGGTCAACGTCGCGGCCATCCATGAAGGCGTGGACGCGAACGGTCTTGACACCGTGCTCGGCAGCCATCTTGACCAGAGCCTCGACGTGGTTCATGTGGGAGTGAACGCCGCCAGGGCTCATAAGGCCCATGAGGTGGAGAGTCTTGCCGTCAGCCTTGACATCGTCCATGGCCTTGACGAAAACCTCGTTCTTGGCGATGGAGCCGTCCTTGATGGCATTGTTGATGCGCGAAAGCTCCTGGAACACGATGCGACCGGCACCGATGTTGAGGTGACCCACCTCGGAGTTGCCCATCTGGCCGTCGGGAAGGCCCACGTCCTCGCCCGAAGCACCGAGCGTGGTGTGAGGATACTTCTCGTACAGGCCATCAAGGAAGGGCGTCTTGGCAGCGGCGACGGCGTTCTCGCCATCAGCCGGAGCCAGGCCGCAGCCGTCCATGATAATCAGGAGTGCAGGAAGATGACGTTGTGCCATATGTCCTACTCGCCTGCCTTGACGACCATAGAGGCGAAGTCGGCAGCCTTGAGCGAAGCGCCGCCCACGAGGGCGCCGTCAACGTCGGGCTTGGCGACGAGCTCGGCGATGTTACCGGGCTTGGCGGAACCACCGTAGAGAACGCGGATGCCGTTGGCGAGCTCCTCGCCGAACATCTCCTTGAGGGTCTCACGGATAGCGCCGCAGACCTCCTGAGCATCCTCGGCGGTAGCGGTCTTGCCGGTGCCGATGGCCCAGATGGGCTCATAGGCGACGACGACCTGCTTGGGGCAGGTGATCTCAAGACCAGCAAGGCCAGCCTTGACCTGGTTCACGACGTGCTCGACATAGGTGCCGGCCTCGCGGACCTCAAGGGACTCGCCGCAGCAGAAGACGGGAACAAGGCCGGCGGCAACGAGAGCCTTGGCCTTCTTGTTCTGGTCCTCGTCGGTCTCGTGGAAGTAGTCGCGACGCTCGGAGTGACCGATGATGCAGTAGGTGCAGCCAGCGGACTTGAGCATGTCGCAAGAGGACTCACCCGTGAAGGCACCCTTGGCCTCCCAGTACACGTTCTGTGCACCGAGGGCGATGGGGGCAGCCTGAATGCGGTCATGAACCGTGGTGATGTCGATGGTCGGAGGGCAGACGAGCACCTCGACGCCAGCCGGAACCTCGGGCAGAGCCTGAGCCAGCTCGTCGGCGAGCTTGGCGGCCTCGGCGACGTCGTTGTTCATCTTCCAGTTACCAGCGATAAGAAGGGTGCGATTAGGCATCGAGAAGCGCCTCCACTCCGGGCAGGGCCTTACCCTCGACGAGCTCCATGGAAGCGCCACCACCGGTGGAGATCCAGCTCATCTTGTCGGCCAGGTTGAACTTGTTGACAGCTGCGACAGAGTCACCACCGCCGATGATCGAGGTGCAGTCAGCCTCGGCGAGAGCCTCGGCGATAGCCTGGGTGCCGTGAGCAAAGTTGTCAAACTCGAAGACGCCCATGGGGCCGTTCCAGAACACGGTCTTGGCGCCCTTGACAGCCTCGGCATAGAGCTCCTCGGTCTTGGGACCGATGTCCATACCCTCACGATCGTCGGGGATAGCGTCGGAAGCAACAACCTCGGGGACAGCGTCCTCGCCAAAGTGATCGGCAACACGGTTGTCGATGGGGAGTAGGATCTTGACACCCTTCTCCTCGGCCTTCTTGAGCATCTCGCCGGCGCGCTCGACCCAGTCCTCTTCCTTGAGGGACTGACCAACGGTCAGGCCCTGAGCCAGGAAGAAGGTGTAGGCCATGCCGCCACCGATAATCAGGGTGTCAGCGGAGTCGATGAGGTGATCGAGAACACCGATCTTGGAGGAAACCTTGGAACCGCCGACGATGGCGACGAAGGGACGCTCGGGCTCGGCGAAGATGCCGGTCAGCGTGTCGACCTCCTTCTCGAGCAGGAAGCCAGCGACGGCAGGCAGGTAAGCGGCGGGGCCCACGACGGAACCCTGGGCGCGGTGAGCGGTGCCGAAGGCATCGAGAACGAAGACGTCGCCATAGGAAGCGAGCTTCTTGGCGATCTCGGGATCGTTCTTCTTCTCACGCTTGTCAAAACGGACGTTCTCGAGAACGAGGACCTTGCCCGGCTCGACGGCGGCGACAGCCTCAGCAGCCTTCTCGCCGTAGGTGTCGGCGACAAAGGCAACGTCGAGACCAGAGAGCTCAGCGAGTTTCTTGGCGACGGGCTCGAGGGACAACTCGGGCTGGAAGCCGGTGCCCTCGGGACGGCCGAGGTGGCTCATGAGGATGACGCGAGCGTTGTGCTCAACGAGATAGTTGATGGTGGGCAGGGCAGCCTTGATGCGGGTGGTGTCGCCAACGACGCCATCCTTGATAGGCACGTTAAAGTCAACGCGGACGAGAACGCGCTTGCCGTCGACATCGATGTCGCGGACGGTCTTCTTGGTAAAGGCCATGTTTGCTTCTACCTTTCGTACGTGTCTGCCTCCCATTACGGCAGACGATTTCTTATAAAAAGGGCGCGACCCTAGGGTGTAAGCCCTATAAGGCCGCGCCCTTCTTTAGACGCTCAACGAGCTATTCGCTAAAAGCTAAATTAAGCAACGAACTTCTCGAAGTACTTGATGGTGCGGACCATCTGAGAGGTGTAGGAGTTCTCGTTGTCGTACCAAGAGGTGACCTGAACGAGGGTCTGGCCGTTGCCGAGGTCAGAGCACATGGTCTGAGTGGCGTCGAAGATGGAGCCGTGGGTCTCGCCGACGATGTCGCGGGAGACGATCTGGTCCTCGTTGTAGGCGAAGGTCTCGGGGATGGTCTCGGCGTAGGCCTTCATGGCAGCGTTGACCTCGTCGACGGTGACCTTCTTGTCAACGACGGCGTAGAGGTTGGTCAGCGAGCCGGTCGGCGTCGGGACGCGCTGGGCGGCACCGATGAGCTTGCCGTTGAGCTCGGGGAGAACCAGGCCGATGGCCTTGGCAGCGCCCGTGGTGTTCGGGACGATGTTCTCGGAGCAGGCGCGGGAGCGACGGAAGTTGCCCTTGCGCTGCGGGCCGTCGAGCGGCATCTGGTCGCCGGTGAAGGCATGGATGGTGGTCATGATGCCGGACACGATGGGAGCGAAGTCGTTCAGACCCTTGGCCATCGGGGCGAGGCAGTTGGTGGTGCAGGAAGCAGCGGAGATAATGTTGTCCTCAGCGGTCAGCGTCTCATGGTTGACGTTGTACACGATGGTGGGCAGATCGCTGCCGGCCGGAGCGGAGATGACGACCTTCTTGGCGCCAGCGTTGATGTGGGCCTGAGCCTTAGCCTTGCTGGTGTAGAAGCCGGTGCACTCGAGAACGACGTCGACGTCGAGGTCGCCCCAAGGCAGGTTGTTGGCGTCGGCCTCCTTGTAGATCTTGATCTCCTTGCCGTCAACGGTGATGGAATCCTCGCCAGCAACGACCTCGTGATCGCGAGCGTAGTTGCCCTGCGTGGAGTCGTACTTCAGCAGGTAAGCGAGCATATCGGGAGAGGTGAGGTCGTTGATAGCGACGATCTCGGAGCCCTCATGACCGAACATCTGACGGAAAGCCAGACGACCGATGCGACCGAAGCCGTTAATAGCAACCTTTACTGCCATTGTGTCTCCTTTCGTAAGGCCCCCGCGAGCTACAGCGCCCGCCGTTGAGGCCCACAAACTAACCA
Organism: uncultured Collinsella sp.; assembly: GCA_958429025.1. Taxonomy (GTDB): domain Bacteria; phylum Actinomycetota; class Coriobacteriia; order Coriobacteriales; family Coriobacteriaceae; genus Collinsella. The sequence goes on from CAUAIH010000017.1 coordinate 11,684, forward strand.
CTCGCCTAATATACCTTTTTTTTGACTTGAATTTCACGAGAATGCTCGAAATTGAAAAGCAAATTTACGTTAAAACGTTTTAAAGACTAAAATAGCAGCTAAATCCGTATATAAGTCGTTACTTCAAACTACCTGTTTGCTTCAATGAGCTTTTCAAGCCGTAAAACACGATGGTAGAGGGCTGACTTCGACAAGGGAGGGTCAGCCATCTCCCCCAAATCACGCAGCGACAGATCAGGATAGCGCTCGCGCAGGTCGCAAAAGACCGCCAAGGCATCCGGAAGCGCATCGCGAAGGCCACGCTGCTCGAGCTCGTCGATAAGCGCAAGCTGATGTTGGGCAGCACCGGCGCTTCTGGTTTGGTTGGCGAGCTCGGCATTCACGCGACGGTTCACATCGTTCTTAACCAACTTGACCGCGCGCGCCTCCTCAATCTCGGCAACGCTGCGCTTGGCACCAATCAGCTTTAATAGATGCTCGATTTCCTCGGCGCTCTTAATGTACACGGCATATGACCCCCGCCGTGCATTAACACGAGCATGGACCCCAATCTGCTCCAACAGATTGCAAAGTCCCTTGGCATATTGCTCGCCCTGCACAGCGATCTCCAAATGAAAATCGCCGCGTGGATCGGCCACGAAGCCGCCCGCGATGAGCGCGCCGCGGATATAGGCAAGTCTACAGCAAGGACGGGCAACGATATGTCGGGGTACGCCGGCGACAAGTCCTCCCCTACGGTCGAGGATACCCAGCAGAACCAAGGCCTTATCCAGGTCTGGCTGATCAGGCAAGGTGATGAGGTAGTTTCGAACCTTATGCAAGACAGATTTGCGGACGGTGAACTCCGTTTTGAGCTTAAGGATACGATGCGTCAGCGTGATCATCGTGCGCGCGACGGCTCCCGTCTCAGTCGCAACGGTCAAACGATACCGCCCAGAGCCGGCAAGGGAGAGCGTACCACTCACGCGCGTGAGGGCGGCGAGCGTCGACAAGTCGCAGTATTCACATTCGGGTTCGCAGCGCGCAAGCTCGTCGCGCACCTCAGCGGTAAACGACATGCAGGCCTATGCCTTCGTGTTGGCGCGCGACAGGTCGCGGTGGGAGATGCTCACATGATACTGAGCGCCTTCCAGGTAACGGGCCGTGGCCTCGGCAATGGCAACGCTGCGATGCTGGCCGCCCGTGCAGCCGATGGCGATAGAAAGCTGCGGCTTACCCTCCGCGATATAGCCTGGCATCACCGTATCGAGCAGCTGTGTCCAAGCCTTCCAAAACTCCTGCGTCTTGGGATGGTCCAGAACAAAATCAGAGACCTTTTTATCGAGACCGGTCATCGTGCGCATCTCGGGATCGTAGAACGGATTGGGCAGGAAGCGGACGTCGATCATAATGTCCGCCTCGACGGGCATGCCGTGCTTAAAGCCAAACGAGAACACGTGGACGTCCATGAGCTGCTGGTCGGACAGCTCGGAAAATGCCATACGTAGCTTGTTGCGCAGCGCAGAGGTACGCAGACGGCTCGTGTCGATAATCATATCGGCTCGGTCGCGCACGCCCTGCAGCTGAAGGCGCTCGCGCTGAATGGCATCGGCCGTAGTCTCCCCCGGCTTGGCAATGGGATGACGGCGGCGATTTTCGCTGTAGCGACGAATCAGCACCTCGTCAGAGGCCTCGAGAAACACGATGTCACAGCTCATCTCGCGCTCCTCGAGTGCGGCAACGGCATCGAGCAGCTCATCGAACAAGCCCTGGCTGCGCAGGTCGCAGGTGACGGCAAGATGCCTGCCCACGCCCGTATTGATGCCGACGAGTTCGGCAAGCTGGGCGATCAGACGCGGAGGCAAGTTGTCGATGCAAAAGTAGCCCATGTCCTCGAACACATGCATGGCCTGCGTTCGGCCCGATCCAGACATTCCGGTGATGATGACGATATCGGGGATGCGCTCCGAGCGCTCCGCCGCATCCATGGCATCTCCCTTTTGCATGTGCGCCTCCTAAAACAAGCGCGGGACCCGGCCAGCGGATCCCGCGCGATCAATTGCCTTTATTGAGTATACCGCCCCGAGCGGATACGAGGCCTGTCTTACGCCTCAAGCGCAGCCTTGAACCAACTTGTAATACTCGTGGGATGCGTGATGGCGGTGCCGACGACAACGGCCCAGGCGCCAGCATCGATCGCGGCGCGAGCCTCCTCGGGCGTGTGCACGCGGCCCTCGCAGATGATGGGAAGACCGGGGAATTCCTCGGTCGCCTGACGCAGGAGCGGCAGATCGGGGCCATCGGCCATGGTGCAGTCGATGGCAGCGACACCGTGAGAAAGCGTGGTAGATACCAGGTCGAAGCCCATATCAACCGCACGGCGAATGTCCTCGATGGTGGCACAATCCGCCATCAGGAGCACACCCTCCTCGTGCAGCGGGCGGAAGGTATCCTCGACCGACTTGCCGTCGGGACGCGGACGATCGGTGGCGTCGATCGCCACGATATCGGCACCCGCAGCAACGCAGGCGCGAGCGTGACGCAGCGTCGGCGTGATGTAAACGCCCTCGTGCCCATCCTTCCACAGGCCGATAACGGGGACCTCACAGCGACCCTTAATGGCGGCAATGTCGGCAAGGCCCTGGCAGCGAATGGCGGCGGCGCCGCCGAGCTCGCAAGCACGAGACATTTGAGCCATGGTCTCGGGCGTACGAAGCGGCTCGCCCATATACGCCTGAACGCTCACGACGAGCTTGCCCTTCAGGGACTGGATCAAAGGATCAACGGTCATGTTCGACTCAACCTTTCTCAAAAACAGCCTTCTGAGACACCGCACCTTGACGTTCAAACCGTCGCTCGCGTACCGAAGTACGCTTCGCTCCTCTTTCACGTCAATCTGCGGCACCTCAGAAGGCGCACTTGGTAGCTATGTTTATTTCAACGACGCAAGAAGGTGTTCGGCGGCACCGATGAGCGGAGCATCGCCCTCAAGAGAACCGATGAGGATCGGCGTGTCCTGAAGCGGATCGAGCGCCTGGCTGGCATAGCCCTCGTGTACCGAATCCTTCCACGTCTGTGAACGCCAATCGGGACCTTGGTGAATCACGCCACCCGAAAGCACGATGACCTCAGGGTCCAGGATGTTAGCGAGCGAGCCCAAGCTGGCACCCAGCGCAAAGCCGGCGTCATGGATGACCTCAGTCGCCTTTGCGTCGCCCGCGCGGCACAGGTCGTTTACATCGCGACCGACCGAAGGACGGCTGGGGTCGACGCGGCCAAAGCGCTCGTCGTACATGCGACCAATGGAAGTGCCCGAAGCAACAGACTCAAGATGGCCAGAACGCCCGCAGGCGCAGGGAATGCCGGCGGCAGCCGAGCACTCGATGTGGCCCATATGACCGGCAGCACCGTGGAAGCCCTGCATCACGCGGCCGTTCTCGACATATGCGCCGCCGATGCCCGTACCGATGCCCAGACACAGGACGGAGAACTTGCCCTTGCCGACGCCCCAGTGGGCCTCGCCCAGAGCATGAGCCTGCACGTCGCCCACCACGGCAACGGGAAGACCAAGGTCCTCGCGCAGACGCGGCCCCAACTGAACGCCAGACCAGCCGGGCATGATCTCGTTGGCGTAGGCGATGGCGCCCGTCTTGGGGTCGACGACACCGGCGGCGCCAATACCGATACCGAGGACCTCGACATCGGGGTTCGCCTCGAGAGCAGCCTTGATGGACGCCTCGATGCGCTGGAAAACTGCCTCGCCGCCTTCTTGGGCCTCGGTGGGAACCTCGGCTTCAAAGACCGGATGGGGCACGCCGCCATCAGCCGGATACTCCATAATGGCAGTCGCAATCTTGGTGCCGCCGATATCGACGGAGCAAACGTACTTGTTCTCCATGTCGCTCTCCTTAGGAGATATAAACAACTACAGGAAATGCGCCGTCAGGCTAGCCGTCACAGCGCGGTAAAGGTTTTCCAGGTGCCCGAGATCGCCGAGAAGCCGTGTGGCCATTGACCTAATGGGTCATGGCCGCACGGTTGAACGGCGAGGTCGGGTGCCTGGGAAAGCTTTAAAGGAGGCCGTTGTCCTGGAGGACCTTCTTAATCGCCTCGACGTTCTCACCGGTCATGGCCTTCACCGGGCGCGGCATGGTCGGGCTGTCGAAGATGCCCATGAGGTTCATAGCGGTCTTGAAGGCGCCGACGCCACCGGCATAGCCCTGGACGCCCGAGGTGACATCCCAGATGTGGGAGATCTCATTGAGACGATCCTGCTCGGCCTTGACGGTAGCCCAGTCACCAGCCTGAGCGGCCTTCCACTGACGCACGTAGCCCTCGGGCTCAACGTTGGCGAGACCCGGGACGGAACCGTCAGCGCCGCCGAGATAGGCGCCGTCGACAACAACCTCGTGACCGGTGAGGATGCTCATCGGATGGCCGTTCTTCTCGTTCTCCTGAACGAGGTAGCGGAACGAGATGTCATCACCCGAGGAATCCTTGACGCCAGCAAGGACGCCCTCGGCGCCGAGCTTGGCAAGGAGCTTCCAGGGGAGCTTGGTGTGAACGCAGACGGGAATGTCATAGGCAAAGATGGGCAGGTCGAGCTCCTCGTGCAGGATGCGGAAGTGCTCCTCGACCTCGGTCATACCCTGCAGGGCATAGAACGGGCAGGTGGCGACGAGGGCATCGGCGCCCAGCTCCTGGGCGACCTTGCCGTGCTCAATCATGCGCTCGGTCTCGGTATCGATGATGCCGACCAGAACAGGCACACGGTGGTCGACGATACGAACGGCCTCGGCGATAATCTGGCGACGGCGCTCATCGGTGGAGAAGACGACCTCGCCCGAAGACCCCAAGAAGAACAGACCATCGACGCCGGCATCGATCATGCGGTTGATGCTGCGCTCAAAGGAGGCAACGTCGAGCTGGTGGTCTTCGGTATCGGGAACAACGACGGGAGGGATAACGCCGGTGAATTTCTGAGTTGCCACAAGAATCTCCTTAGCTGTCTGGCGAGCGGCCCTATGCCGCTCACTCTTGTTGGCAGTGTCCAGGCCGTCTAGGCCAAAGAACACGGATAGAACGTTTGGTTAAAGAAGTCGACGACTTCGTTTTCGAACGCGTTAATACGCTCATGAGCGTATTTGGCATAGATGATATGCCTCCGGTCACACTCAAGACCGTTGAATACGGCAAACTGACCCTTGGGGTCGCTCACGGTATCCATGAGCGACGTGCCCATGAGCACCGATCCGCGCACCCGAGACGACAGAGCCTCGAGGCCGCCAGGAAGCGGATTGGCAACCGCCGTGCAGGCGAGACCCCGCTCGTCCAGAGCAGAAACCGCCAGCGCGACTCCGCCGCCTAGACCCTCGCCCCATGCAAAGATGCGGTCGGGGTCCATGCCATCAAGATTGCGCGCCACCTTCGCCAGCGCGCAACCCCAACGGACGCGCTCGACAAAAGCGGGCGAAGAAATCCCCCGCTGCAGGTCGTCCGCACCAGCAACATCGTCATCCAGCGCGAGGACGGCATACCCCATGGCGGCAAATCTCGTCATGTGATGCCAGCCGCGCACAGGCCGATCGATATCGTGGAACATCAGGCACAGCGGCACGCGCTCAGACACTCGGGCACGACCGACAGGCTCGATCAAACGAGCGTGAATCGCATCGTCACCGAGCTCAAAGGAGACCTCCGAGTAACGGGCGCAGGGGTTAACAAAGTCAATCGCCGTAATGGCCAGGCCTTGAATCTCAAGATTCGAAGCGCATGTCTCTAAATCAGAAACATCTGCTTGGACATCAACGCGCCAGTCCCGATATTCTGCGAGCCTTGACGAAACCGTTCCAGGAATTCCCACGAGCCCGGGGACAATCAGCTCATTAACATTGCTCTCGCACTTAGACATGAGCCTCCCCTCCCTTGCAGAAAAACGGAATGATCAGATCGTCAAAATCCTGAATCTCCTCGTGGCCAAAGCCTTCAAAGAACTCATGACGCTTTTCGCAGGTCAGGTTGTTATAGACCGCAAACTGCGTCGCTGGCGGGCAGACGATATCGGCTGTGCCGGTGCCAAACAGCACGGGGCATTTGACTATAGGGGCAAAGTTCTTGGAATCGAAGTACGCCAGCTTGGCATAGGCTTCGTCAATACGAGTCGAGTCCTCGTCAAACCAGCGAGACCAATAGCGCAGGCCCTCGTAGGCAATGTCGTCTGCATCCAAATCCCAGACTAGGCGGAAATCTGACAGGAAGGGATAGAGGATGGCGGCACGATTGATAAGCTCGCTGTTAAGCGCACAGGTCGCAATGCCCAAACCACCACCCTGCGACGCGCCGTTCACAAACACACGCGCAAGATCGATGCCCTCGAGCTCGCGAACGATGCGGCACAGGATGCGAATATCTTGGTGCAAGCGGACATAGTAGAGGTTGGCCGGATCGCCGTCGATACCGGCGACGATATGACCGGCAACCGTTGTGCCCTCAAATCCACCAATGTCCTCGGAGGGACCTCCTTGGCCGGGGCAGTCGAGGGCGATGAGTGCCATGCCCATGCCCGCAAACGACGCCTGCTCAAACCAGCTGCGGCTTGCACCCGGATACCCATGGAACTGAAGTACCAATGGCACGGGCTCGTCCGAGACGGGTTTAAGGTACTTGGCATGCAGGCGCGCGCCACACATGCCGGTATACCAGAGGTCGAAAAGCTGGCAGGTCGCGGCATCGGTGACCGATGCCGCCTCGATCGCATAGTCAAGCCCGACGGCGTCGGCCTCGGCCATGCGATCCTTCCAAAAGAGATCGAAATCTGATGGACGGGGCATGGCGCCTCGATATTCACCAAATTGATGTTGTAGCTCCTGAGCACTTGGCATGGCTCGTGAACCCAACCTTTCGAAATCGCAACGGAGGTGCGCCCGGCAAGGGAACCGGGCGCACGGGAGGGAAAGCGAGGCTATTCGCCGAGCTTGGGGTGCAGCAGCGACGGCGCAGCGCCGAGCAGCATCTTGGTGTAGGGGTCCTGGGGATGCTGGAAGACCTGCTTGGCCTCGCCCTGCTCGACGATCTTGCCGCCATTCATAACGATGATGTCGTCAGAGATATAGCGGACCGTCTGGATGTCATGGCTGATGAACACCATGGCCAGGCCGAGCTCCTTCTTAAGGTCGGTCAGCAGGTTCAGAATCTGCGCGCGGACCGAAACGTCCAGAGCCGAGGTGGGCTCGTCGGCGATGATGGCATCGGGGTTCAGCGACAGGGCACGGGCAATTGCGACGCGCTGGCGCTGGCCGCCCGAAAGCTGACCGGGAAGAACCTCGGCGGCGGAGCTGGGCAGACCGGTGAGCTCCAGGAGCTCTTTGACGCGCTTCTCCTGCTCGGCCTCGGTACCCAGGTTGTGGACGCGCATGGGGTCGAGCAGTTGCTCGCGAACGACCATGCGGGGGTTGAGCGCCGTGGCCGGGTTTTGAAACACGACCGAGATGACGCGACCCATGTGGCGACGGTCCTCGGCGGTACGTTTGGTAACGTCCTTGCCCTTAAAGTAGACCTTGCCGCTCGTGGGGGCCTGCAGGCCGCACATGACGTTGGCGGTGGTGGACTTACCGCAACCGGACTCGCCGACGATGCCGATCGTCTGACCGGGCATGAGCTTAATCGTTACACCCTGGACGGCGTGAACCAGGTTGGGGTGCAGAATCGAGCCGGTACGGGTCCTAAAGGTGACGTGGACGTCATCAAGGAAGATGATCGGCTCGACGCCGTTGACTGCGGTCTCGCTCATCTACATCACCTCCGCGTGAGGGGTCAAACCATTTGCCTTGAGCACCTCGTCGGGGAGCTCGGAATAGAAGTGCTCGGTGCCGGGCACGCGCTTGAAGACCGGACGGGTGTCCAGGCCAATACGCGGATGGCTCGAGCGGGGCGCGAAGCGATCGCCCTTGGGGAAATCGCGCGGACTCGGAACGGCGCCGGGCACCTGGTGCAGGCGGCCCGAACCGCTCTCGATGGACAGAACGGAACCCAGAAGACCGCGGGTGTACTCGTGGATCGGGTTAGTGAGCAGCTCCTTGGTGGGTGCCTGCTCGATAACCTGGCCAGCGTACATAACCGTGATGTTGTGGGCGACCTCGGCGACCAGCGCCAGGTCGTGCGAAACGAAGATCATGGCAAAGCCGAGCTTGGCCTGAAGATCGTTGAGCAGCTTGATGACCTGCTTCTGGACGGTAACGTCCAGAGCGGTCGTGGGTTCGTCGCAGATGACCAGCTTGGGGTCGCGGGTAAGGGCCATAGCGATCAGGACACGCTGACGCTGGCCGCCGGAAAGCTCGTGCGGATAGCTCTCGAGCGTGCGCTTGGGATCGAGGCCGACGAGCTCCAGGAGCTCCTCGGCGCTGCGGGTTCCGCCGCGCTTGGTGAGCTGCTTCATCTGGGCAGAGATGAGCATGGAGGGGTTGAGCGAGGACAGGGCGTCCTGATAGACCATAGCGATATCGGTACCGCGCAGGCCGAACCACTCCTTCTTGCTCATCTTGAGCAGGTCACGGCCCTCCCAGAGGACCTCGCCGGAAAGGTGCTCGTCCTCATCGGTCAGGCCCATGATGGCCAGCGTGGTGATGGACTTACCGCAACCGGACTCGCCCACCAGGCCCATGGTCTGACCAGGACGGACGTCAAAGTTGACATGGTCGACGACGTTGATATCACCGTGATGCTCAAACTGGATGCAGAAGTCACGGACCGAGAGAATCGGTTCAACAGACTCGTCGGGCACATGGCGATCGTCACGCTTGAGCTCGACATCGCGCAGGGCGCCAAGGCGAGCGGAGAGGGACTGGGCCTGCTCCTTGTAGGCTCGAACGGGGTCGGAGACCAGCAGGTCGGCCTCGCGACGCTTGGAGGAATCGGTGGGATCCAGGGCGGCGGAGGGAGCAGCGGCCATGGCGTCGGTAATGCCCTCGGAGAGGATGTTGAGCGCCAGGCAGGTGATCATGATGGCCAGGCCCGGGAACAGTGCCTGCCACCAACGGCCGGCGAGCACGCCGCCGCGGGCGTCGGCGAGGATGTTGCCCCAGGTAGCGGTGGGCTCCTGGATACCAGCGCCGATGAAGGTCAGCGAGGCCTCGAAGATGATGGCGTCGGCGACCAGGGTAACGGTGAAGACCATGATCGGGGCGATGCAGTTACGCAGAACATGCTTGATCAAAATCCACGGAGCCTTGGCGCCGGAAACGATGACCGCGCGAACATAGTCCTCGCCGTACTCGGACACGATGTTGGCGCGCACGATACGGGCAATCTGCGGAGTGTACATAAAGCCGATGGCGAAGATGATCGACGGCACGGAGTTGCCCAGGATGGAGACAAAGACGGCCGCGAGGGCGATGCCCGGGATGGACATGATGATGTCCAGGATACGCATGATCGTCTCGGAGACGGCCTTGCGCGAAACCGCTGCAAGGGCGCCCACGACCGAGCCGCAGACCAGAGCCATGGCGGTGGCGCCAAAGCCGATAATCAGCGAGTAACGACCACCGTAGAGCATACGCGACAGAATGTCGCGACCCTTATCGTCGGTACCGAAGATAAATCCGTTGCCGGGAGCCTGGCGAGCCGTAAAGATCTCGACCGGGCTATAGGGGGCAAGAAGGGGCGCCAGAATCGCAGTCAGGGCGACCAGCACCAGCACGACGGCGGCAATCTTAGAAGACAACGTCATCTTCTTCCAGCCACCGAGCTTGAGCCCCTTGGAGGCAGCCTTCTCGAGCTGCTCGGTTTGCTTCTCTCGAATCTTTACCATAATCTACACCGTCCTGATGCGCGGGTTGATGAGCAGGTAGAGCATGTCAACCACGATGTTGATGATGATGAAGGCAAGAGCAACGACGATAACGACGCCCTGAACCAGGTTCGCCTCGTTGCCCTGAACGCCCTGCAGAATCGCAGTGCCCATGCCGGGGAGGTTGAAGATAACCTCGATGACGACGGCGCCGCCCATGAGGTAACCGATCTTAAGACCGAGGGTGGTGACCGGGGTGATCAGCGCATTGCGAAGAACGTTGATGCCGACGACGACTTTCTCGGGAACGCCGGCGCCGCGAGCCATACGGACATAATCCTTGTCGAGCTCCTCGACCATGGCGGTACGCACGATACGAGTCATCTGGCCCGTCAGCGGAAATGCCAAGGCGATAGCGGGCATGATCATACGTCCCAGATAGCCAACCGGATTCGTGGTGAAGTGAGGCAGAGCACCCGATGCCGGGAGCACCTTAAGGTAGGAAGAGAACAGCAGGATCAACAGAACGGCAAGCCAGAACGACGGGGTTGCCAAGCCGGCGATGGAAAAGACGCGGATCACTTGGTCCGGCCATTTGTCGCGATACAGTGCCGCGATGACGCCGAGCAAAAACGAAACGACCGCACCGATGGCAAGACCGATAAAGGTCAGCTGCATCGTGACGGGCAGGGCCGTGGAGATGCGCTTGGCAACGGAGTTGCGAGCAGCACCATAGGTGCCCATGTCGCCATGGATCAAATCGCCCATATAGCGCACGTAGCGCACGGGCCAGGGGTCGTCCAGACCATACTTCTCATGGTACTCGGCAACCGCCTCGGGCGAGGCACCGTCACCCAACGCCGTGTAGGCGGGGTCGGTCTTGGAGAACGACATAAGGAAGAACACCAGGACGGTGACGCCCAATGCCATGATCGGCAGCGCCACAAGACGCCTTCCAATCAAACGTAGCAAGTTGTTCACGTTCTCTCCCCTTTCTTTTGTCGGTAGGACCAACTGGTATATGAGTACGGGTACTCATTACAAGACCCGAGCGACATCGTTGCCGCCCGGGTCTTTGTTTCAACTATGAGGATACGGCCCCAATGACCGACATCCTGCATACAGACTCAAGCGAGTCTTACGCCTTGACGGTCGCAACGCCCCTGAAGGACATGCTCGTCGTGCCGATGCCCTTGAAGCCATCGAGGGCCTCGCCGTTGGGCGCAGTGGACGGATCGTCCCAGGAAGCGGAGACGGTCTTGACGTGGACAACGGGGTACAGAACGGCGTTGTCGGCAATGATGTCGAAGCACTCGTTCCACTTCTTCTGCTGCTCGTCGCCCTCGGCGGCAAGAGCCTCGTCCATGAGACTGTGGAGCTTCTGCCACTCAGCGGACTCCTTCCACGGGCAACGGGTCTGCATCCAGACGTTGTCGCCGTACCACCAGTTGAGCAGCAGGTCGGGGTCGGCGCCGAAGCAGGAAGGATCGCCAGGGGCAAGGAGGATATCGTAGGCCTCGCCGCCGTCGATGGCAGCGTAGGTGGCCGGCGAGGTATCGGTCTGGATGGTCACATCGAAGCCGAGAGCGTCGAGGTCGTTCTTGACCTGGGCGGCCATGCCCTTAATCTGCTCGTTGTCGGTGGTGCGCAGGGTGATGGCACCCGGGGTGATGCCAGACTCCTCGATGAGCTTCTTAGCCTTCTTGGCGTCGGTCTTGTACACCGTGGAAGCCTCATGATAGTTGGTGAAGCTCTTGGGCAGGTAGCAGCTGGCAGCGGTGGCAAGGCCGGCGAAGGTGTTGCTGACCATCTTCTCGGTGTCGAGCGCATACATGACAGCCTGACGGACCTTGACGTTGTTCCAAGGCTCCTTGGCGACGTTGAACATGATGAAGCGGGTGCCGAAACCCTGAACGTTATCGATCTTGCAGCCGGCGCTCTCAAGCTGGTCGACGGCGTCAGCGGTAACGAGCTCCATAACGAGCGTGGAGCCCTCCTGCTGAGCGGTAACGCGAGCGGTGGGGTCGGTCAGGATGCTGTACTGGATCTTCTTATCCTCGGCAGCATACTCACCGTTGTACTCAGGATTGGGAACCAGGGTAATCTCGGTATCGGAGATAGAGTCGTACATCCAGGGGCCGGAGCCGATCGGCTGCTTGGCGCGATCCTCCTCGGTCTGAGTGGCCGGGGTAACGCGGACGATGGCCAGACGATCCTTGAGCAGGGAGAAGTTGGGGACCTTGGTCTTGACCGTCACGGTGCTGGCGTCCTTGGCCTCGATGGACTCGAAGGGCTGGAAGAACGGAGCATAGGTAGCGGAAGCGGCGCAAGCGGTGTAGGAGGCAACGACATCGTCAGCGGTGACCTCGGTGCCATCGGAGAACTTGGCGCCCTTGCGGATGGTGACCTCGAAAGTGGTGTCGTCCACGGACTTAGGATCGTCGGTGGCGAGCTCGTTGAAGGTGCTGTAGTCGTGGTAATCGATGCCGTAGAGGCCCTCGACGACGTGCCAGTTAGCACCCAGGCCCACAGCGGAGCCGGTGCTGGCGGGATCGAAGCTGGACGGAGCGTAAGCGGAACCAGCGGTGATCACGCCGCCGCCACGGTTGGCGGAATCGGTGGAACCGGAAGCGGAACCCTCGTCGCTAGAGCTGCCACCGCAGCCGGTGAGACCAAGCCCTGCGACAGCAGCGACGCTGCCGGTGAGGCCGAGGAACGAACGCCTGGACATACCCTTGTTGATGATGGCCATGTCTTCTCCTATCAATAGAGAATCTTACTCGGGAGCACCTAGACTTGCCCCCGCGCAACTTGCGGACGATATATACCTTACCTACCGACGAACCCAACTGAGGTGCCGCGCTCGGCGACCGATACATACATACGCTTGAACGGTATTTACTACCGTTCACCGAATTCGTTGACAAACGATTCGCCAGACAGTATGTATCGGCGAGGTGAGATATCAGTCTTCGTCAACCCGCAGGATAGCAGGGTTTTCGCTTGGGTTAGTCAAACGTTTTAGCGTTAATAAAACCCGAAACCAGCAGGCAATCATGGCGAAATAAATGGTTGAAAATCGCGCAATCATGTATATCAGTTGTTTGGCTCGTGTTTAGCTATCGGAATGGCCAGCCGCCGCCTCGGCGCGCTCGGCATTCCATGCAACGAGCGCCTCGTGGACCGCCTTGGCAACATCGGCAGGTATGCCGCGAACTTCCGCGATCTCTTGCTCGCTCGCCGCGCGCAAACGCTTCATCGAGCCAAAATGGCGCATAAGGGCACGTTTTCTGGTGGGACCCACGCCTGGAACGTCATCGAGTACCGAAACCGTCATGGCTTTATCGCGCAACTCGCGATGGAACGTGATGGCAAAACGGTGCGATTCATCGCGAACCTGTTTAATTAGATAGAGCGAAGCAGACCCGGTCGGCAGCACGACGGGAGTCTCGTCCCAAGGCACGAAAACTTCCTCATCGGCCTTCGCCAAGCCACAAACCGGTATATCGAGCCCAAGAGCCTCAAGTTGCTTGATCGCAGCGGTCAATTGCGGCTTACCGCCATCGACAACGAGCAAATCGGGGCGCGAGCCAAAGCGCTCGTCGACCATGCGCTCGGGAGCATAGCGTCGTCCCAAAACCTCGGACATCGACACGAAGTCGTTTGCCTCGTCCAATTCGGCCTGAATTTTAAAACGACGGTACTGGCTCTTGTCGGCGCGTCCGTTGGTAAACACCACCATCGAGGCGACCGTAAAGGTTCCATGCAGCGTCGAGATATCGAAGCACTCGATACGCATCGGCGGCGCCGGCAGCGCCAGCGCGCTTTCGAGCTCCAGGAGCGCTTGATTGGTGCGGTCGTCAGCGTACCCCGTTCGCATCATGTAGCGCATGAGGGCATGGCGCGCATTTTTGGATGCCATATCGAGCAAACGGTGCTTTTCGCCACGCTGCGGCCTATGGAGATGGCAGGAACGCTCGCGCTTGCCTGCAAGCCACTCCCCCAGCGCCTCCGCATCCTCAAGCTCGACAGAGAGGTTTATCTCAGCTGGAATATCAGCCGTCTCGTCGTAATAGCGCTTAAGAAAGCCCGATTGAAGTTCCTCTTCGTCGACATCCAAACCCTTATCGAGAATAAACTCGCAGGTTCGAACCGTTCGACCCTCACGCACGACAAAGACGCAAGCGGCGGAGATGGTCTCCTCGCGATAGAAACCGATGACATCGATATCGACACTGGAGGGAAAAACGACTTGCTGACGGTCGTCCAGACCCCTGATGACCTCCAAACGACGTTTGACGCGTGCCGCGCGCTCAAAGTCGAGCGCCTCGGCGGCATCCGTCATCTCGGAGGTCAGCTCATCGACGACATCCTTGCGATGGCCCGACAAAAAGCGCTCGACACGCTTGACGTTCTTGGCATAGTCCGTAGGAGAAATCGCGCCGACACACGCACCTGGGCCGCGCCCGACATGGTAGTCGAAGCAGGGACGCCCGTTTTGCGCGCAAATCATATTGACGATGTCTTCCTCGCCCTTGTGGGACTCGACGATACGACGACAACGACGCCACTCCGCACAAGAAGCCGAGCAGATCGGGATCACCTTGCGCAGCGTGTCAATGGTCTCACGCGCCGCGCGGCTATCGGTATAGGGACCAAAATAACGCGTTCCCGGCTTATGACGCTCGCGCGTGTATTTGATAGCGGGATACAGGTCGCCCTTTGTAATGGCGATAAAGGGGTAGCTCTTGTCATCCTTGAGGTCGACGTTAAAGTACGGATGGTACTGGCCGATCAGGTTGCGCTCGAGTACAAGCGCCTCATGCTCGGTTTCGACAACGATGTAGTCAAAGCTCGCAACCAATTGCATCATGAGCGGTATTTTTTGGCGCTCATCCTGCAGCGTCACGTACTGGCGCATACGGGAACGCAGGTTTTTCGCCTTGCCAACGTAGATGACATCGCCCTTGGCATCTTTCCAAAGGTAACATCCGGGCTGCGTGGGAACGCGCGAAACCTGCTCGGCGAGTGTTGGAATGTTGTCGTGACCGGCCACACGCACCTACTTGCGACGAAGCAGCGCCGAGACCTCGGGCATCTTAAGAACGACGGCAAGGCCAAAGGTAACAGCAAGCGAGACGACACCCGCAACGCAAACATAGCCAAGAGTAATCAGAATCGAGCCGCCAAGTACCCCGACAAAGTGTTCAAGCGCCCACATGACGCCGGCGCCTGCGGCAGCCCCTAGGCCGCCGAGCAAAAGGCCAAAGAAACCGCCATGCAGGATAGATTTGACCTGAAGGCCACGCAGGCGACGACGCAGCCACCACAGCGAACAGCCGACCAAGATCACGTAGTCGACAACATACGAAAGCGCGATTGCCGGCATACCGAAGCCCAGCACAACGCCAAACAGCAGAACCGAGCCAGCCTGGCCGATGGCGGAATACAGGCAATAGCGGCTATAGGGCTTCATGTCGAGCAAGGCAGAGAAGCTCTTCTGCATCAACACGACCACGCCGTAGAGCGGCAGCGAGAGCGCCAGGTAGACAAGGTACTCGGACACCAGCGCCACGCCGGATTCATCGAACTTGCCGGCACAGTAAATCATGTTGAGCGGACGTGCGAAGACAATCAGGTACAGTGCGAACGGAATCAGGAAGAACAGCATCTGGGCGACGCCACGCGAAATGCCCGTACGAACGCTGTCGTAATCCTTCTCCTGTGCGTCATGAGAGAGCTCGGTATAGAGCGCCGTCGAAAGCGAGGCGGCAATCAGCGCGTAGGGCAGCGTGTACCACAGGCGCGCATAGGCGATGACGGAAGGACCCGTCTCGGGCTGGACCACCAGCGCGGCAGCGTTGGTGATAGAAGTCGAGACAAACATGCACACCGTGGCGAGCAGCGTCGGGATACCGAGCGCAATCGTCTGGCGCAGCGCGGGGTCCTTAAAGTCGATATGGATATGGGGATGCACGCCGTGCTTGCCAAGCGCGGGAATCTGACATGCCATCTGAACAAAGACACCGAGGGTCGTACCGGCCGCAATCAAGATGATGCCGGCACGTTCGCCAAACTGTGCGGACACGGGCGCAAAACCCATAAAGCTCGCAATGACGATCACATTGTTGAGGACCGGGGCAAACGTCGACCAGAAGTAGTCGCGGTGTGCGTTGAGAACGCCCGAGAACACCGAGCCCAAACCATAAAAGAGAATCTGGATGGCAAAGAAACGGAACATGAACGCAGCGGTATCCATGCTGCCGCCGTCACCCGAAAGGAACGATTGCGTCCAGATAAAGCCCGGGGCGAACACGGTCCCCAGCAACGAAATGCCACCCAGCACCAAAAGCAGAATGCCAAGCAGGTTGCCCACGTACTCGTTCGAGGCCTCGCGACCCTGCTCACGCCTCACGCCCATGTACACGGGCAAAAACGCCGTCACGAGCATGCCACCCATCACGAGTTCGTAGAGCATATTGGGCAGGTTGTTGGCGACCTGATAGGAGGACGAGAGTAGCGACATGCCGATAGCGGCCGCCATTGCCCACGTGCGGATAAAACCGGTGACGCGAGACACGATAGTCAGAATGGTCATAAGCCCGGCGGAACGACCAACCGTGGAGTAGTCCGACGAGCCCATGTCGTCAGTGTCATCTCGCGACGAAGAAACTTCGGATGAGGGTGTCTGAGGCGCAGATTCTTTTGCAAAATGAGCTCCGCACTTCAATTCTTCCTGCGGCATCGCTCAGTCCTCTCTCGTAATCGCGGCAACCGTCGCCCCGCAAAATGCAATTAAATCATCGGGTGCAAGCTCGAGCTGATAACCACGCTTGCCTCCCGAAATAAAAATGGTATCCCAAAGGACGCATGTCTCGTCAATGAGCGTCCGGTAGCGTTTTTTCATACCGACCGGGCTGCAGCCGCCGCGAACGTAGCCAGTCGCCGCAAGCAAATCCTTCACATGCATCATGGCCAAGGACTTCTCCCCCGCGGCACGCGCGGCGGACTTTAGATCGAGCTCGTCGGCAACAGGGATGCAGCACACGACATAGTCGTTGGACGGCGTCACGCAGACCAAAGTCTTAAATCCTTGACCGGGCTCCTCGCCAAGCTGCTCCGAAATCGCGACCCCCAGGCCCACCGACTCATCACCATCGTCTTCGTACGTATGTAGAACATAGGAAATGCCGGCACTTTCCAGCTCGCGCATCGCATTGGTTTTTGGCGTCTTTACAGCCTTTGCCATGACATATCCTTTCCCTCGCATTCGGACGCAAGGATTAAGTATATGTCCAATTCGGCTGCATACGTCACTTCGGCACAGCAAGCGCCATCGAATCACAAGGAGTCGATGGCGCCCATAAACTGAATCGCCTATTTATTGAGCATCAAGTTGAGCCTGACGCTCCCGGTCACGCCTGAGCAACGGCGCCAAAAACTTGCCCGTATAACTCTGCGGACAGTCCGCAACCTGCTCCGGTGTGCCCGAAACCACGACGGTTCCGCCGCCGTTACCGCCCTCGGGACCCATATCGATCAGGCGGTCGGCAACCTTGATGACATCAAGGTTGTGCTCAATCACCAGCACCGTGTTGCCCGCATCGACCAAGCGCTGCAGCACATCGAGCAGCTGGCGGACGTCCTCAAAATGAAGACCGGTCGTCGGCTCGTCCAAAATATAGAACGTCTTGCCCGTCTGGCGTCGATGAAGCTCCTTGGCGAGCTTCACACGCTGCGCCTCGCCGCCCGAGAGCGTCGTGGCGGGCTGGCCCAGGCTCACGTAGCCTAAGCCTACATCGTACAGCGTCTGGAGCTTGCGCTTAATCTGCGGGATATTCCCAAAGAAGGCCAGCGCCTCGGTGACGCTCATGTCGAGCACGTCCGAGATGGTCTTGCCACGGTAGGTGACCTCGAGTGTCTCGCGGTTGTAGCGTTTACCGCCGCAAACTTCGCAGGGAACGTAGATATCAGGAAGGAAGTGCATCTCGATCTTGATCTGCCCGTCGCCCTTGCACGCCTCACAGCGCCCGCCACTCACATTAAAGGAGAAACGACCCGGCGAGTAGCCGCGCGCCTTCGACTCCGGCGTACTCGCAAACAGCGCGCGAAGATCATCCCACAGGCCGATATAGGTAGCAGGGTTGGAACGCGGCGTGCGGCCAATCGGCGACTGGTCGATATCGATAACCTTATCGATACACTCGATGCCCTCGATTTTCTTATATGGACCCACAGGGCGCGTCGAACGGTGAATGGCATTCGTAAGGGCAGGCGCAATGGTATCGGTAACCAGGGAGCTCTTGCCCGATCCCGACACGCCGGTAACAACCGTAAGCGTACCAAACTCGATTTTGGCAGTAACGTTTTTGAGGTTGTTGGCTCGAGCGCCCGTAATTTTAAGGCAGCCGCGACCGGGCTTGCGCCGTTCATCAGGCACCCGGATCATTCGTTTGCCGGTCAGATAAGCGCCCGTCATCGACTCAGGACACGCCATGATATCGGCAGGCGTTCCCGCCGCGACTACGTGTCCGCCGTTGACGCCGGCGCCGGGCCCCATGTCGATCACGTAATCGGCGGCACGGATTGTATCCTCGTCGTGTTCGACGACGATAACGGTATTGCCGATATCGCGCAGGCGCTCGAGCGTCTTGATCAAGCGCTCGTTGTCACGCTGATGAAGACCGATCGAGGGCTCGTCCAGAATATAGAGCACGCCCATGAGACCCGCGCCGATCTGCGTTGCCAGGCGAATACGCTGCGCCTCGCCACCGGAAAGCGTCGCCGAGGCACGATCGAGCGTCAGATAGTCGAGTCCAACATCGACCAGAAAACGCAAGCGCTCCAGGATTTCCTTGACGATACGGCCGCCGATAAACTGTTGGCGCTCGGTGAGTTCCAGGCCCTCAAAAAACTCGAGCGATTCACGGCACGACAGGCAACAAACCTCGTAAATGGACTTGCCGCCCACGGTGACGGCGAGCATCTCAGGGCGCAAACGAGCGCCGTGGCAGCTCGAGCACGGCTCCTCGCGAATGTACTTCTCCAGGCGCGCCTTGGTGTTCTCGTTCGTCGTCTCGGTATAGCGTTCGTACAGAATGTTGCGAACGCCCGAAAACTTGGTATCCCACTGGCTGCGACGTCCGTCGAGCTTTTGGTAGTCGACCGAGATCTTCGTATCGCCCAGGCCATCCAAGAATGCACGACGCACGCGAGGGGGCAAGTCCTCCCACGGCGTATCGGTGCTCACCTTAAAGTGTTTGCAGACCGCAGCAAAAATCTGCGGATAGTAGTTCGAGTTGCCAAACAGGCTACCAAAGACTCCGTCGGCAATGGACTTCGAGGGGTCCTCGATCAACGCCTCGGCATCAACGGTTTTCTTAAAGCCCAGGCCGTCGCACTCAGGACATGCGCCATAGGGAGCGTTGAACGAAAAATCACGCGGCTGAAGATCGTCAATGGAGTGACCATGCTCCGGGCACGCCAAGGCCAACGAATACTCCAGCAGCTCGCCCTCGGTCCCCTCGGGAGCATCACGATCGGGCAGCATGTACACGTTTACATTGCCGTGAGCCAGCGCGGTCGCCTGCTCAACAGACTCGGCGATACGGCCCAGAGAGTTCTCACGGATCACGATGCGATCGACTACGACCTCGATATCGTGCTTGAACTTCTTGTCCAGATCGATCGGATCGTCGAGCGAGCGCACTTCACCGTCGACACGCACGCGGCTAAAGCCCTCGGCGCGAAGGTCCTCAAACAGTTTGGTGTACTCGCCTTTTCGCCCGCGCACCACCGGTGCCAGCACAAACGCGCGGCGGCCCTCCCCCGCCGCCAAGACCTTGTCGGCAACCTGGTCGGTCGTCTGACGCTCAATGACGCGGCCGCATTCGGGACAGTGCGGGGTGCCCACACGGGCGAACAGCAGGCGCAGATAGTCATAAATCTCGGTTACGGTGCCAACCGTCGAGCGAGGGTTTTTAGACGTCGTCTTTTGGTCGATCGACACCGCCGGCGAAAGGCCGTCGATTGAATCCAAGTCGGGTTTGTCCATCTGGCCCAAGAACTGGCGCGCATAGCTCGAAAGGCTCTCGACGTATCGACGCTGGCCCTCGGCATAGATAGTGTCAAATGCCAGCGAACTCTTGCCCGAGCCAGAAAGACCGGTAATGACCACGAGTTGGTCACGCGGAATGGAAACATCGATATCACGGAGGTTGTGCTCACGAGCGCCGCGAATAACGATAGAAGAATCAGACATGGAAGCTCCTTGCCTCCTATTGCATCGAATCATACTGTCGATGAGTTTAGCGCACTCGACGCGCACAGATGTTCGTAATACAAGATTCGCAGACCTTTAGCTTTGCGTATCGGGTGCTTTGTTTCTCGAAATGCCGTGGAAAGGTTACAGTAATCTACTACTGAACTTAATTTGCTGTAACAGAGGAACGTCCATGACCGAAGATATCCCCCTTGAAATCACTTCGAGCGACATGGCCAATCTGCCCATATTCATCGCCGTCCTTATCGTGGCCACCGTCGTCGTGCGCGTGTATTTTTCAATCAAACACAATGAAAAGCCGCCCATTGCCCGCGTCTTTTGGTGCGCGACGCTCCTCATCCCGCTCGGCATGGTAGCTGCATGGATTACGAATCAATTGCTCGTAAATGAGGACAATTCCTTATGGGTCCTTTCTTATTCGGCGCTCGGTGCTGCCGCCGTCATACTTCTTGTCGAGCCCTTGGTTTCGGGACTTATCGACCAAACCGATCTTGCGACGGGAACGGTTGCCTGTATTTGCCGTGACATCCTTGTCATCGCCGCTGTTTCAGCGCTCTCGTTCGTTTCACTCGAAATTGCCTGTAACGAAACGTTCTATCGCATTCCCGCCAACTCATTCGGGTTTTCCGTCGGGCTGCTCGCGACGGTTCTGCTCTCCCTTTATTTGCTGGGACAGCGTCATGGAGGCGTCATGGCCCTCGTGCCCGTCGCCTGTTGCATCCTTGGCATTGCCGAGCACTTCGTCATAACGTTTAAAGGCGAAGCCATCCTGCCAAGCGATATCTTGGCCCTCGGCACCGCAATGGAAGTGAGCGAGGGATACGAGTTTACCTTTACCGCCGGAATCGTAACCTCTCTCGCCCTGCTGGAGATTTCCCTGGGGCTTCTTTCGCTTATCCGACCGCGAAAGCTCCGTACGCCCACCCATGTCTTCCCCGCAATCGCCGCTAACCTCTGCGCTTTTCTGCTAGTGACCGTTGTGGGGCTCTCGGGCTTTTCCAGCATCGACTTGGAGCAGGCGCTGAATTTTGGATTTGACCGTTGGCAGCCCATCACCACGTATGCGTCTCAGGGTTTTATCACTTCGTTCACCGAAATGGTCAACGAGTTGCCCATTGAGAAGCCCGAAGACTATACGCCCGATGAGGCGCAGAGCATCGAGCAGGAGCTCGCCGCCACCTACGACAGCACGTATGGCTCGAGCGAGCAGCGCGCGGCGGCCGTTGCCCAGTTCAATGAAATCAAGCCGACGATTGTTGCCGTCATGAATGAGAGTTTTAGCGATCTTTCGTGCTTTGAGCAACTCCAGGCGGCCGGGTACACCGGCCCCGCATTCTACAACTCGCTTCCCGACACACTTGTTCGCGGCACCATGCTCGCTTCGGTCGCCGGTGGCGGAACGGCGAACTCCGAATTCGAATTTTTGACCGGAGCGACAACGGCCTTTGTCGGATTAGGCAAAATCCCCTATCAGCTGTATCAGATGAATGGCGTCAACAGCCTGGCAAAGGACCTTAAGGAGCTTGGGTATACCGCTACCGCTATGCACCCGCAAAACCCCGTCAACTACCATCGAGATAAAATCTATCAGCAGCTGGGCTTTGGAGACTTTCTTTCAATCGGCGATTTCGAAGGTGCGCCCTGTTACCATGCCGGCGTATGCGACTACGCCACCTACGACAAGATACTCGACCTGCTTAGAACCGACGAAGCCCCGCAGTTCATCTTTGACGTCACGATGCAAAATCACGGCGGCTACGACTATGGCACCGTTCCCGCCGAGGAGCTGACAAACTATTGGGTCGAGGGAGCCAGCGAGGGCGCCAATAGCGCGCTCAACACCTATCTTACCTGCATCAACGCATCCGACCGGGACCTCGAGTACTTTATCAACGAGCTCCGCAATATCGGCAGACCGGTTGTCCTTGTCTTTTTTGGCGACCATCAGCCGAGCGCCGCAACGACTCTCAACGACGAGCTGTACCCTCAGGAAGATACGGCAAGCCACGCTTTCCGTATCTATCAGTCGACATATTTTGTCTGGGCTAACTATGAAATCGCCGGCAATACCGAGCTCAACGTCTACGACACCGTCGGGGCAAACGAGATTGCAGCCATTACCCTTAATAAGATCGGCGCCCCGCTCACCGACTATCAAAAGGCTCTGCTTGCAACAAGGTCAGATGTGCCCACCATCAATGTCGCCGGCTACCTTGGTGCCGACGGGCTGCGCTACGACTTGGAATCTGAAGACAGCCCATACGCCTCGACGATCGACAAGCTGCAGCGCATGCAATACCTCGAGTTCGCCAGCAAAGTTCAGTAAGCCCGCCCATTCGCTTGGACCCATCGTATTGCAAGCACGCTCGGCCCAAATGCATCGTAAATGACTCCCGCTCGCAAACGAGGGTACAATGACGCTCGTGTCACATCACGGGGCCCCGGCCCCAACATATACAAAGGAGTCATACATGGGTTGCGAGCACGCACAGGCCGCCGGCGGACAAACGTCGCCGTCGCAATTTGAGGAGAATACGCTGTCCGAGGTCAAACGCGTCATCGCCGTGCTTTCCGGCAAGGGCGGTGTCGGCAAGTCGTTTGTCACCGGTGCCATCGCCACCGAGCTTGCCCGTCACGGCCACAAGGTCGGCGTCCTCGATGCCGACATCACCGGTCCCTCTATCCCCAAGATGTTCGGTATGAGCGGTCGCCACGTCCATGCCCTTGGCAACCTCATGCTGCCTGAAATCTCCGAGCACGGCGTCAAGGTCATGAGCTCCAACCTTCTGCTCCAAAACGAGACCGACCCCGTCCTTTGGCGCGGTCCGGTCATCGCAGGCGCCATCAGGCAGTTCTGGAGCGAGACCTCGTGGGGCCCCATCGACTACCTGCTGGTCGACATGCCTCCGGGAACAGGCGACGTCGCGCTCACCGTCTTCCAGTCACTGCCCGTCGACGGCATCGTCATCGTCACGAGCCCGCAGGATCTGGTCTCGATGATCGTCGCCAAGGCGGTCAACATGGCCGAGAAGATGAACGTCCCCATTCTGGGCATCGTCGAGAACATGAGCTATATTGAGTGCCCCGACTGCGGCAAGAAGATCGAGGTCTTTGGCAAGAGCAAGCTCCCCGAGGTCGCAGAGCGCTATAACCTCGACATCTTGGGCACGCTTCCCATTAATCCGGCACTCGCCGAGGCCTGCGATAAGGGCGAGGTCGAGACCGCACTGCCCGATGGCATGTTGCCCAAGGCAGTCTCTGCCGTCGAGGCTATTACCCCGCACGAGACCGACGAGGCCTAAGTGAACACGAGCGCCTTCTATGACGTCCTGGTAATCGGCGGCGGGGCTTCAGGCCTCGCCGCCGCCATTACGGCCGCACGTGCTGGCAAAAGCGTCTGCATCGTTGAGCGCGATGTCGCCTGCGGCCTTAAGCTCCTTGCGACCGGTAACGGCCGCTGCAACCTCTCCAACGAATCGATTGATCCTCAGCGGTATAACCACCCCGCATTCGTCGAATCTGTCATGGGCCCCCAACCCGAACAAGAGCTTATGGGTTTCTTCTCCTCGCTGGGCATCATGACAACCTCCGAGGAAGGCCGACTGTACCCGCGCTCCCTTCGCGCCGAATCGGTGCGCGACGCGCTTCTCAACGTTTGCGACCGCCTAGGTATCACCTTAATCTGCGGAGCCAACGTTGCCTCGGCGCACAAAGCTTCCGAAGGCTGGACACTCCAAATAGACCGTCCAGCGCGGGCACTCAAGGCAAAAAAGCACGACGACCGAAAATCGGAGCTCCGCTCGCTTCGGAAAGCGCTCGCCGATGTCCCTCGCAAGAACGAGGCCCTGCAGGCACATGCCGTAATTATCGCCACGGGCGGCAACCCCACCGGTATCGCCGATACGTTTCGCCTCCCCCTCACTTCGCTGCGCCCCATCCTCTGCCCCGTATCGGCAACGGTCGTCGGCGATCGGGCGGCACTCAAGACGTTGGATGGCCTGCGCGTCCGCGCCCGCTTGACGCTCGCCCGCAATCATAATGAGCTCTGGCACGAAGACGGTGAAGTCCTGTTTCGAACCTTCGGTATCTCGGGCGTCGCTGTCTTCAACCTCTCCCGTCGTATCCAGCGCGGCGATACGATCCTGCTCGACGTTTTCCCCGACCTCTCCAAAGACGAGCTGCTCGATATGCTCAACCGGCGCGTTGAGCTGCTCGGCGGCTTTTCGCCCCGCGATCCCCGTTGGCTCGACGGCATGCTCGCCCCGCAACTCTCCCGCGTCGTCTGCACAACGTTCGAGCAGTGCCATCCAGGCTCCAACGATGTCATCCACCTGGTCTCAATCCTCAAACACTTTAAGTTGCTCGTCGAGGGAACAGCCGAGGAGCGCTCGGCGCAGGTCACGCGTGGCGGCGTATCTGTCGAGAGCATCTCAATACCCAGTCTACGCGCGCGCAGCGCTGTCGACGCCCCGCTTTACATCTGTGGCGAAGCGCTCGACATCGACGCCGATTGCGGAGGCTTTAACCTTGCGTGGGCCTGGCTCTCGGGCATTCGCGCTGCAAGCAGCCTGTAGCCGCGCAGTCTATAATCAAAAACGCATTCGGGCCGTCTGGGATACCGGACGGCCTCTTTCTTGCCTCTAAGGAGACCTCGATGATCGAAATCACCCAAGTCAACGCGTCGCTCGATGAAGCCGGCGATGAAAATGCCTGCCTCATTGTTGGCAAGCGAGTCGCCAAGCGCGTCCTACGTTGCAAGGACTCCGAGATCAAGTCCATCGAGCTCCACCGCAAGTCAATCGACGCTCGCAAAAAACGAGACGTCCATTTTATCCTGAGCTTTCGTGTTGAGCTGACTAGCCCCCACCTCGAGCGAGAAGCGGTCGACAGCGTTGCCGAGCGTGACCGCTCGCGCGTACGCGCGATAGAAGACGATGAGCCTTCATTCCCCTCCCCCATCTCCGACGCACCTCAAGAACGCCCTGTCGTTGTCGGCGCCGGATGCGCCGGCCTTTTCGCTGCGCTCACGCTCGCCAAAGCAGGTCTTAAGCCCTTGCTTATCGAGCGCGGCGACCCGGCATTTCGCCGCTCGCAGGCGATCGACCTCTTTCTAAAGGAGCGCATCCTCGACCCCGAGAGCAATATCCAGTTTGGTCTGGGCGGCGCGGGGACCTTCTCGGACGGCAAGCTCAATACGGGAACAAAAAATCCCGCCCATCGCCTTATCCTCGAAACCTTCGTCGAGGCGGGTGCGCCCCGCGATATTCTGTGGGATGCCAAGCCGCACATTGGCTCCGACATCCTTCCCAAGGTTGTCACCGCTATATCCCAGCGCATCGAGCAGCTCGGAGGTGTCGTCCGTTATCGAACGAAGCTCGTCGACATTCGCATCGACGCGTCTGGCGCCATCACCGGTATTGATGTCCAATCGTCCCAAGACGCCGCTTACGAGCCAATCGAGACAAAGCACCTCATCCTCGCCTGCGGGCATTCTGCTCGCGATATTTTTGAGCTCCTTAAGGACCACAACGTGGCCCTCGCACAAAAGACCTTTGCCATGGGCGTTCGCATCGAGCATCCGCAACGCGACATCGACAGAGCCCAATATGGAGCCTCGGCGGGACATCCAGCGCTCGGGGCGGCCCCCTACAAACTTGTTGCCCATCTTCCCAACGGCCGCAGCGTGTTCTCGTTTTGCATGTGCCCCGGCGGACAGGTTGTTGCCGCCTCTTCAGAACCGTGCCATCTGTGCGTCAACGGGGCCAGTCTCAATGCCCGCGACGGACGCAACGCAAATGCCGCCCTGCTCGTTAACGTCACGCCTGAGGACCTTCCCAACGATGACCCGCTCGCCGGCATCGAGCTCCAGCGTGCCTGCGAGGCGGCCGCCTATCGCCTGGGCGGTTCCAACTGGAACGCACCGGCACAACTCGTCGGAGATTTCCTCGCAGGACGCGCCAGCAAGGCGCCCGGAAAGGTAAAGCCCGCCTATCCGCTCGGTGTGACCTGGACGGCAATTGACGAAGCCCTACCGCAGTATATCGTCGAGTCGCTCCGCCTGGGACTTCCCCTACTCGGAAAAAAGCTACGAGGCTACGACCGTCCCGATGCCGTTCTTACCGGCGTGGAGACTCGTTCGAGCTCACCGGTCACTGTTACCCGAGACCGAACGTGCCATGCCGTGTCGACCCCGGGCCTCTACCCTTGTGGTGAGGGAGCTGGATATGCCGGCGGCATCATGAGCGCGGCCACCGACGGCATCCGTTGTGCTGAAGCCCTGATCGCAGACCTCTAACGCACAAATTCCAGCGCGCAAAAGACATAGGCCCCGAGCTCCACAGGGAACTCGGGGCCTGTTCGCTATTTCTTAAACCGTGCACCCTGGCGTTTTCTGCCCGATGCGAACGTGGAACCCTTGCGGGCCTGCGAGCGTAAGCGCTCGATCGTCTCGTCCTCAGACGCACCCTCGAGCATCGCCCGAATCTGAACGACGGCATCGCGCAGGCGCGCCGCCTCCTCAAAGTCCATAGCGGCAGAAGCGTTACGCATATCCTCTTCCATGGTTTCGACGATCCGCACAAGCTCGTCATGCGGCAGTTCTTCCAACTGCTCCGCAAGTGTCTGCTCGGGCGCCACCGTTTCCGGCACACCGCCCTCGCCCGACTCATCGGGCGTATAGAATGCGCCATGGCCAAGAGAGTCGCCCTTCGAGCGTCCCTTGGAGCCCACAGTTTTTTCGGCCTCGGCAATAAAACTTGAGATGTCGTTGATGGCCTTGCGCACTGTCTTGGGCACAATGCCATGTTCTTCGTTATATGCCATCTGAATCTCGCGACGGCGCTGCGTCTCCTCGATGGCCTCTTTCATCGAATCGGTCACAACGTCTGCATACATGATGACTTCACCATCGGCGTTACGGGCCGCGCGGCCAATCGTCTGAATCAGCGAACGGCGGTTGCGCAAGAAGCCTTCCTTGTCGGCGTCGAGAATTGCCACCAGTGAGACCTCGGGGAGATCCAAGCCCTCGCGAAGCAGGTTGATGCCAACGAGAACATCGATCTTGCCCTCGCGCAGCGTTCGCAGGATCTCGACACGGTCCATTGTCGCCGTATCAGAGTGCATGTAATTGACCTTAATGCCCGCGTCGAGCAGATGGTCGGTCAGGTCCTCGGCCATGCGCTTGGTCAACGTGGTCACCAGCACGCGCTCCTTGCGGGCAACGCGCTCGCGAATCTCGTCCTCAAGATCGTCAATCTGGCCGCGAACTGGACGCACGTCAATCTTGGGGTCGAGCAGGCCAGTCGGACGAATAATCTGCTCCACATCGTTTTGGCTCACCCGCAGCTCGTAGTCGCCTGGCGTGGCCGAAACATAGATAAACTGGGGTATCCTTGCCTCAAACTCATCGAAACGAAGCGGGCGGTTATCGAGCGCCGAGGGCAGGCGAAAACCGTGTTCCACCAGCGTCACCTTACGCGAGCGGTCACCTTCGTGCATGCCGCGAATCTGCGGCACCGTCACATGGCTCTCATCGATGATGCAGAGCATATCCTTGGGAAAGTAATCGATTAGGGTAAACGGCGGCTCACCCGGCTTGCGACCGTCCAGATGACGCGAGTAGTTCTCGATGCCGTTGCAAAAGCCCATCGTCTCGAGCATCTCAAGATCATAATCGGTGCGCTGCTGCAGACGCTGCGCCTCGAGCAACTTGTCGGTCGCCTTGAGCTCCGCCACGCGCTTCTCGCACTCTTCGCTGATCGATTTCAGAGCAGCCTTGACCTTCGGCTTCTCGGTCACGTAGTGTGATGCCGGCCATACGGGGATGGCCTCGTACTCACGAAGCATCTCACCGGTGACCTCATCGATCTCGGCAATCAGCTCGACCTCGTCGCCAAAGAACTCAAACCGCAACGGATGCTCGGCATAAGGCGGATACACGTCGACAACATCGCCGCGCACGCGGAACGTGCCACGCGCCAGGTCATAGTCATTGCGATCATATTGAATGTCGATAAGCGCATGGATAAAGTCATCGCGCTCGAGCGGCACCTTCTTGTCGACGTTTGGAGCCAGACCCGCATAGTCCTCAGGAGAGCCAATGCCATAGATACACGAGACCGATGCGACAACGATCACATCACGTCGAGAGAGCAGTGACGCGGTCGCCTGATGGCGCAGCATCTCGACCTCTTCGTTAATCGAGGAGTCTTTCTCGATATATGTATCGCTTTGCGGCACATACGCCTCGGGCTGATAGTAGTCGTAGTACGAGACGAAGTAGACCACAGCGTTATTGGGAAAGAACTCTTTGAGCTCGCTCGCAAGCTGAGCGGCGAGCGTTTTATTCGGAGCCATGACAAGGGTCGGCTTACCCAAGGCCTCAATGGTTTTGGCCATCGTAAAAGTCTTACCCGAACCAGTCACACCCAGCAAAACCTGATAGCGGTCTCCGTCCCTCACGCCCCGCACAAGTGACTCAATGGCCTTGGGCTGGGAACCGGCAGGCTCATAGGGGGAAACGACTTCAAACGGCACCTCAGCGCCCTCAACGCCAAAGCGCTTAAGTTCACCACCAACGCGTTCTACTTCAAATTCCGCCATGGATACTCCTAACTCATACATCTGCAGTATACGCAGGCGGCAGGCATAGTCCTATACGAACCGATCGGGATAGAGGGTCTTGTAGCGAGCCCAGGCATTATTGACACGAATCAGATACGCCTGCGTCTCGGGAAAGGTAATTGCATTATGAAGCGACGTACCCTGCTGCGCCCATCCGTCGACATTGCCCACACCGGCGTTATAGGCGGCGATGGCACTATCCGTCGACCCGTTGAAATAGGCGAGAAGATACGAGAGGTATGCGCAGCCAAACTCGATATTCGTAGCTGGATCGTTAAGGTTGTCGGCCGAATACTCCCCACCATCGACAAGGCCCTTGGCAATCATATCCTGGGCAGTCTCGGGCATCAGCTGCATCAATCCCTGAGCACCCTGATTCGACTCGGCCTCGGGATCCCAGTTCGATTCCGACTTAATGACAGCGCACACCAGATACGGATCCAGATTATGCGAAATACTGGATTGCTTTACATACGCCTCGTAGTCAATCGGATACAGCGGCTTAAAGAAAGCGGCAGGGGCACACGAGTAGACGAGCGAAATAAGGCCGAAGACGAACACAACGGCAAGTGGCGCCACGCGATACCACGTAAAGAAACGTGCCTTAGGCATCGGCCTCCTCCTTATCCGGAGTATCTATAAACCCGTGGCATGCAAGCCATGAGTCAAGCTGCTCAAAGAGCGAATTATCGCCTGCGGCATTATCAATCACCGTTGTAGCGAGATTGCACAGCGCAGACTCATCGGGCTGGCAAGCAGAACGAGCATCGAAATCGGATGGCTCCATGCCACGTTGAATAGCGCGCTCTCGACGAACTGACAAAGGGGCGCTGATGACCAGAATTTCATCAGCCAAGCCAAATGCATCCTCAAAACCAGTCGGAGCAGAAACCTCGACCACCGCAAAGGGATAACGGGGAGATGAAACCGTACAACAAACCGGATCGAGAATCCTAAGCGAAAGCTGTTCAATCAGAACAGGATGCACGATGCCATTGAGCCGTGCGACCGAATCAGGAGAAGCGAAAGCTCGAGAAGCGAGGATGCTGCGGCGAATGCCGCCTTCCTCATCCAAAATGTCCCAACCGAATTCATCCGCGAGAGTATTGACGATATCAGAGCCCGGCACATACAGAGATTTTGCAAGCTCATCCAGATCGATAAGCATAGCGCCACGAGATTCGAAATAGCGGCAGGCCGTCGACTTACCCGAAGCAATATTGCCCAAGACAAATACGGTAAACATCAAGCCCTCCCTAACGCCAATGCGAGTAATTATCGCTCAAATACACTAGAAGGACTCAAAATACAGCCAAAGAGTAAGAGCGCATACGGGGGAGGTAGGTCCCAAAGCACAACGTGTATACAACGCAAAAAGGGGAAGGCCGCGAGGCCTCCCCCTTCTCAGTTCAAGCGTACGGCTCGGTGCCGTCCACC
>CAUAIH010000018.1:0-41446 GCA_958429025.1 uncultured Collinsella sp.
GACTCCGTCGCCGAGGCCAAGTCCGGTCAGCCCGGCTCCGGCCGCGAGGGCATGGCTCTTGGCCAGTACATCGCCGGCATGGGCTTCTCCAACGTCGGCCTGGGCATCGACCACGCCATGGCTCACACCCTGTCCGCTCACTACGATACCCCGCACGGTGTCGCCTGCGCCATGCTGCTGCCGATCGCCATGGAGTTCAACAAGCCGGTTTGCACCGAGCGCCTGGCCAAGGTTGCCGTTGCCATGGGCGTTGACACCACGGGCATGAGCACCGACGAGGCTGCCGACGCCGCTATCGCCGCCGTCAAGCAGCTTTCCGCCGACGTGAACATCCCGCACGTCTGCGAGGCCATGAAGGCTGACGAGATCGAGGTCCTGGCCAAGGACGCCATGGCCGACGCCTGCTTCCCGGGTAACCCGCGCGAGGCGACGCTCGACGACGTCATCGAGCTCTTCAAGAAGATTTGCCCGGCTGCCTAACCCAGTTTGGTGGTCCTTCGCCCGTAGGCGTATGGTCTTTTGACTTGCCGCTGGCCCCGCCGTGCTACGCACGGCGGGGCTTTTTGTGCTGCGTCAATGTTCTGAGACGGGCAAAACCAAGGCGTACTGCCCGCTACGGATAGGTGGTGCACTTTCCCGCGTGCATTTTTGGGAGTATTCAGCAAGCTCTTAAAAATGCATAACGTTGTGAATGGGCCGAGTGGCCCGCAGGCGCTCATCGACAGCCATTGTGGGCGGGCTATCGATGAGTGGAGGGGGTTGTTACTGAGTTTCTGCTTTGCGACGACCTGCAACACTGCTGTAACCACGTCGTTTTGTCGTTCGCGATGGGGTCGTTGGGGCCCACGGTGCTGAATACTCCGTTTTTTGCACGGCCCAAGGTGGGGTACCCTGAGACGAAGCAAAAAGATTCCTCATTTCTATGCAGATACCGATAGGATTTATGCAAGATTGGGATTGTAAGACGTGCGCGTGCACAAAACCGGTGCGGGGACGTCGGGAGGCGGCTCGGCTCCTAGGGCATTGACCGTGCAGAACGGTTAAAATCGGGACTCGGTCTTAGTTTTACTTGGAAGGACGCATATGGCTTCTAATATTGATGCTTCTCTAGAGGAGACACTCTCCTATATCGCGGGACAGCTTAAGGCGCTGACTTCTATCGCTTCGCCTACGGGCTATACCCGTGCGGCGACTGATTATCTGATGGAGACGTTGCGCGATATGGGCTTTGGGCCCGAGCGTTCTAACAAGGGCAATGTGCTCGTTGAGCTTGGTGGTGAGGGTGAGCCGCTCGTGTTGGCGAGCCATGTCGATACCCTGGGCGCCATGGTGCGCTCCATCAAGGACAATGGCCGCTTGCGCCCCACGACGCTCGGCGGGCATCAGTGGTCTACGGCCGATGGCGAGAACTGCACCGTTTATACGCGCGATGGCAATGTCTACACGGGTGTGGTCCTCAATACCGAGCCTTCGGCGCACGTGGCCGATGAGCCGGTCAAGACCATCGAGAAGAACATGGAAATCCTGCTCGACGAGAACGTTGACAGCAAGGACGATGTGCTCGAGCTGGGTATTCAAACCGGCGACATCATCGCTATGGATCCGCGCACCACGGTGACGGAGAGCGGCTACATCAAGAGTCGCTTCCTTGACGACAAGCTGTCCGCGTCGATTCTGCTGGGTTTGGCCCGCGCCGTCGCCGAAGGCGAGGTGACGCTTTCGCGCAAGGTTTCGTTGCTCTTTACGGTGTACGAGGAGGTCGGCCACGGCGGTGCCTTTGTGCCGGCCGACACGCGCGAGATGATCAGCGTTGACATGGGCTGCGTGGGCGATGATCTGGGCTGCACCGAGCGCATGGTTTCGATTTGTGCCAAGGATTCGGGCGGTCCGTACAACTACGACCTGGTGACCACGCTGTCCAATATCGCGCGCGAGCTTGAACTTGACTACGCCATCGACGTGTACCCGCACTACGGCTCGGACGTCGAGGCCACGCTTTCGGCTGGCTACGACATTCGCCATGGCCTGATCGGCCCCGGCGTGTACGCGAGCCACAACTACGAGCGCAGCCACATGGACGGCGTGCGCAACACCTACGAGCTGGTCCGAGCCTACGTTCAGCGCTAACGATGCAGCGGCCTCGGCTGATACGGCAGTACCGACCGAGGCCGTCCTCTCTAAGTTGCGGTGAAATAGGGACTGTTTGGCGGTTTTAAACGCTTAAACAGTCCCTATTTCACCGCAATTTATGAAGGGGATGGGGCTACTTAAGTGCGCCGGTCACCGTGCCGCCGCCGAGGACGATGTCGCCGTGGTAGACTACAACGGCCTGGCCGGGGGCGATGGCTCGTTGCGGCTCGTCAAAAGTTAGCAGCATTTGCCCGTCTTCGTCACGCGTAAGGGTTGCTGCCTGGTCTTTCTGACGGTAGCGGTACTTGGCGCCCACGCGAATGCCGCCGGCATTGAGCTCTGCCTCCATGCGGTCGGCGGGGGCGCTCCAGATCCAGTCGTTGGCCGTGAGCGCTGTGGCCGTCAGGTCCTCGGCCTCGCCCAGATGCACAATGTTGTTGGCGGCATCGACGCCCGTTACGTACACGGGATGCGCCATCGCGACGCCCAGACCCTTGCGCTGGCCGATGGTATAACGCAACGCGCCGTTATGGCGTCCGACCACGCTGCCGTCGCGCCACACAATGTCGCCCGGTGCAGCGGCATGTCCGCAGCGGCGCTCGATATAGCCCGCGTAGTCGCCGTCCGCGATAAAGCAGATATCCTCGCTCTCGGCCTTCTTGGCGTTGATGAAGCCCTGCTCGGCGGCAATGCGGCGCACGTCGCGCTCTTTGTCCAGCCCAGCCAGCGGAAAGATCGTGCGTGCCAGGCGCTCTTGTGTGAGCGAATACAAAAAGTAGCTTTGGTCCTTTTTGAGATCTTCGCCGCGGTGCAGCTGCCAGGTTCCGTCGGACGCCTGGCTCGTTTTGGCGTAATGACCCGTGGCGATGTAGTCGCAGCCCATATCGAGTGCCGCATCGAGCAGCGCGCCAAACTTAATATGGCGGTTGCAGATGATGCACGGGTTGGGCGTCAGCCCCTCCTGGTAGGCGGTCACGAAGCGCTCGATAACATTGCGGTCGAAGGTCTGCTGTAGGTCGAGCACATGGTGGGGTATCCCCAGGCGCTCGGCGACGGCCTTTGCATCGGCGATGTCGCGATCGACCTTACCCATGCCCGTGACGGGATCGGGCGCGGGACAGGTGAGGCGCATGGTGGCGCCGACGCATTCGTAGCCCTGGCTTTTGAGCAGGTACGCAGTCACGCTGGAATCGACGCCGCCGCTCATGGCGACGAGCACGCGCTTGTTGTGCATGGGGAGGTTCTCCTTGGTGGCATGTGGCCAAAAAAGAAAAGCGGCGCGGGAGGCTGGTTCCGCGCCGCAGACATTGTAGCAAGTTCGGACGTCTCGTGGGACACCCTGATGGGATGGGCTCAGGCTACCGGGAGAGGGGAGACCGGTTCGCCCTGGGCTCAACCTATGGGCGACGGGCCCTAGCCCTGGAAGAGTGCCGTGGACAGGTAGCGCTCACCGGTATCGGCGAGCAGCGCCACGATGGTCTTGCCCTCGTTCTCGGGGCGCTTGGCCAGCTGTAGCGCGGCCCACACGGCGGCGCCGGACGAAATGCCCACGAGCACGCCCTCCTTGTGGCCCACGGCGCGGCCGGTGGCAAAGGCGTCCTCGTTCTCGACGGGGATGATCTCGTCGTAGACTCGGGTGTCGAGGACGTCGGGCACAAAGCCGGCGCCGATGCCCTGGATCTTGTGCGGGCCGGCCTGGCCCTTGGAGAGCACCGGGGAGGTGGCGGGCTCGACGGCGACGACCTGAATCTCGGGGTTCTGCTCCTTGAGGAACTCGCCCACGCCGGTCACGGTACCGCCGGTGCCGACGCCGGCGACGAAGATGTCGACCTTGCCGTCGGTGTCATCCCAGATCTCGGGGCCGGTCGTGGCTTTGTGGATGGCGGGGTTGGCGGGGTTCACAAACTGGCCGGCGATAATGCTGTTGGGGGTCTCCTTCTGCAGCTCCTCAGCCTTGGCGATGGCGCCCTTCATGCCCTTGGAGCCGTCGGTGAGCACGAGCTGTGCGCCGTATGCCTGCATAAGCTTGCGGCGCTCGACGGACATAGTCTCGGGCATGGTGATGATCACCTTGTAGCCGCGGGCGGCCGCCACCGAGGCGATGCCGACGCCGGTGTTGCCGCTCGTGGGCTCGATGATGGTGTAGTCGCCGCCGCGCACGAGCTTGCCTGCCTTCTCGGCCTCGTCAATCATGTTCTTGGCGACGCGGTCTTTAACTGACCCGGCGGGGTTGAAGTATTCGAGTTTGACGAGCACACGAGCCTTGAGGTCCTCGTCGGCCTCAAAATGAGTGAGCTCCAGGAGCGGGGTGTGGCCGATAAGCTGATCGATGGACGTGTAAACCTTGCTCATGGTGAACCTCCAAAGTGTTCAAGTTGCTGGTTGCCGTGTGGTTTCACGGTGCGTGTAGCAGCTAAACCCATAAACCTTATAGGTTGTTCGTTTAGCTGTTGGGAAGCATACTAGACACTAAAGCCTAGTAATGCAATAGGAAATAGAAGATTATTACGAGCTGATTAACCATCTTGACCGGAACGGGTATTTTCAAAACCAATTTTTCGGCTAGAATTTCTACGGACTAAATGACCGAAAGGCAGCACTATACATGTTGGTTTCTACAAAGGGCAGATATGCCCTGCGCGTTATGGTCGATCTGGCCGAGCACCAGGCGGCCGGTCGCATCCCGCTCAAAGAGATCGCGGCGCGACAGGGGATTTCCGAGAAATATCTCGAGAACATCTTGGCTACGCTCGTGCGCGCCAACATGCTTTCGGGCATGCGCGGCAAGGGCGGCGGCTACGTGCTCACGCGCCCGCCCGAGCAGTACACGGTGGGCGAGATCCTGCGCCTGACCGAGGGCAGTCTGGCACCGGTTGCATGCCTGGATGGCGACTGCAAGGGCTGCTCACGCTCGGATGAGTGCCCCACGCTCGACGTGTGGAAGAACCTGGACAAGCTCATCAACGACTACCTCGACGGTGTGACACTCGATCAACTTGTCGCTCCCAACCATGGCTACGACTACGTCATCTAACCCACACCTGCCATTTGGGGACGGGGTAGAAATGGTAGATTCTCTCGCCCTTTGAGACTTGACAAATAAGAAGGCCGCCCATTTTTGCGATGGGCGGCCTTCGTTTTGGGCTGTTGAGACGGGCACGGCCGGAATGGCCGTTTTAGTCCTCGGCGATGCTGTCGAGGATGCTGCGCGTGATGGATACCAGGATACTGCCCATAAAGGCCGATCCAAAGCTGGCGATGGAGATGCCCGCGCCCAGCAGATTGACCGACAGGTAGCTGGCCAGCTCGAGCATAAAGCTGTTGACTACGAGCTGAAAAACACCAAGCGTAATAATAGTGAGCGGCAGTGAGATGACGGTCAGGAACGGTTTGACGAACGAATCGACAATGTTCAGGAACAGTCCCACAAAGGCAAAGCAGACCCAGGTCTCGGCAAAGCCGAAGGGTTGGATACCGGGGACGAGGAACGTGGCGATCGCGATGGCGATCGAGGTGAAGAGCCAGTTAAGCATAAAGCGCATGGCGTGAATCCTTTCTTGCGCCGGGATTGCTGGCGTCGCGTGAAGCGGCTTACGGCGGCGACCTGGATGGTTGCGCGGGCGCGCCGCGGTGTTTGGGCGCCCATTGTCTCAAATATTCGTGGAGCTTACGTGCGCATATGGTTTCTAAACGGCGTTCGTCCTGAAAAACGCGCCGCTGGCAGAGAGTCTTGTCGCTTTAGTTTGGTGGTGTGCTACACTGCTACGGGCAAAAGCCACAGGCGTTGCCCTATTGCATAGAACGGGTGAACGATGCCCGATGTCAGTATCAACTTCGATGCCTTTTGGCGGGTTTGGCGGTGATCGATGAATATCGAGAACATGTTTGACAAGCCTGATGTCAAGCAGCTGGTCCACGCATTTAGCCTTTTGGACGACGAGAAGGATATCCAAGCGTTTTTGACCGATATCTGCACGCCGCGCGAGATTTGCGACCTTTCTCAGCGTTTGCAGGTTGCGCGCTATTTGGACGAGGGCGAGCCTTATGTTGAGGTTCAGGCCCGTACCGGCGCTTCGTCCACCACGGTGAGCCGCGTTTCAAAGGCGCTGAACGGCGAGTACGGTGGCTACCGCAAGATCCTCATTAAGTTGGAGGATGGCGAGTAGGCCAGCGACAACATTGAATTACGAAGAACCGTCCCTCCGGGGGCGGTTTTTATATGCCTGCAATCGGCTGGTGCGTTGGGTTCAGGTTGCTTTGTACCAAAAGATGGAACTGCGGTGGCAATGTGTCCGCTTGGGCGGGTAGGATGGATGCATTGATTATTGCGAACGGTTTGAGCGGAGGACCATGCCTGTTCGAATCTATACCACCAATGCCGGCACGGATTTGAGCGATGCCGAGTCGGCGCTGCTTGCCGACCTTATTGCCCGTCACGGGCGTGCCGTGTTGCTGGCACCAACGTTTGCCGAGCTCGATCTGTGCCGTCATGATGCGGCGGAAGCCGGCATTTCGCTGGGTATCGACTACAAGACACCCGCATCGTGGCTTCGCTCGCTTTGGGAGCTTTTGGGCGACGGGCGCGGTTTCGTCGACAACCTGCAGCGCCAGATGCTGTTTTCGGACATGGTCACGCGCCTCGATGATGCCGACCTGCAGCCGCTTTCGCGCAGCCAGGGCACGGTGCGCATGCTCGCGCGCATGGGCCGCGATGTGCTGCCGGGCGTAGCGGGGACGGGTGCCGAGCGCTGCTGCGGCGACGTTTGCCGTCCCGATCCCAAGAGCGACGCCGAGGCTCGCGTATTCGAGCTTTTGCGTGCCTACGCGGGCGGTTTGGACCGTCGAGATATGGTCGAGCCCTGCGAGGCAGCCGACATTATGGCCGGTGCCCTGGCCGATAGCCTGCCGGCGTGCGCCCGCGCCGTATGCGTGCGCGGTATCACGTCGTTTACGCACGGTCTACTCGAGCTGCTGTCTGCCGTGGCGAACAATGGGGGAGAGGTCGTCGTGCTGCTTGCCCGCGAGCAGGCGGCGATGCGCGAGGAGCTTGCCACGGCATTTGATGCCCGCGGTGTGCTGTTTGAGATCGCGCCGCTGGGGGAGGACGCCGTCGCGTCTGATGTCGCTTGCGGGGCCGCCGCTCAGCCTGCCTTTATTGAGGTCGCCGGCCCCCATGCCCGTGCTCATGTCTATGCGGACGCCATCGATAAGTTGGTGAAAGCGCACAAGGAGTCCAAGGCCGATAAAGCTACTGCAACGCCCGCCGACCCCGTGCGCGTGCTCGTCGTTTCTGCCCGGGCACCCCAGCTGTTCGGCGAGCTCGCCGCCCGTTTGGCGGCGCGTCACATTGCGGCCGAGACGACTGAGTTCACGGCGTTTTCCCAGTCCATCGCGGGCAGGCAGTTTACGGCGCTCGCCAACCTGATCGAGCGTATGAAAGCCGCCGACGAGGGCACCGCTTCCAAGACTGAGTGGTGGCCCGCGCCGGAGCTTACCGACTGGATCTACAGTCCGCTTTCGGGCGCTGATGCCGTCAATGCCCGTACCTTCGATAAGAATATGCGTCTCTCGCGCAGCAAGACTACCGCGGGCGTCAAGAGCCTGCTGCAGAGCGTTCAGGGCCAGGTGAGGGGCGCGCGCAAGGCGACGAGCGACGATAACTGGTTTAAGAACGTACCGTGTGTGGTCTCGGACGTGTTCCAGGCGCTGCGGCGTGACAAGCCCGTGACGGCGCTTAAGGCCATGCTTGCCGTTGCCGAGGCGTTGCCCGATCGCGCTCTAGGCGGCCTTGACGGCCAGGCCCGTCGCCAGGCAGAGACGGCTTTGCTGCGCCATGCCATCGACATCCTTATGAACGATGCTCGCGCGCTCGACGTGTCGCAGGCCGCGACCGTGCCGGTTCTCGACGGCGTTCGAACCAAGGTGGACAAGCGCAGTACCGCCTACGATTACGAGACCTATGAGGTCGATCGCACGCCACGAGCACAAGTGCGCTTCGCGTCGCTTGCCGATGCGTCGGTTCTTCGCCCTGGCAGCTACGATGCCGTGCTGTTTGCCGATGTCGACCTGGACAGCTATCCGCTTTCGCACGAAGAGGGCCCGCTTGCCACGTTGACAGCCGAGCTGCGCCGCGACGGCGTGTCTTTGGAGCCCGCTGCCCTGCTGCGCGTGCGCTTTGGCCGTGCGATGCAGGCGGCGAGCGGTCCGGTCGCGCTCGCCCGTGTGACGCACGATCGCCAGGCACGCGAGTGCTACCCGGCAGCCGTATGGACCGAGCTGTGGGCACATGCCGAGGCCGCTGGCGCTGCCAAGCCCATGCGCGTGGGCGAGGGCGATATCATCGCCGACTTTGATCCCGCTGCAGGCGAAGGTCTTAGGCGCGAGCGCGTGACCTGCGATGCTCCTCAGCATCTGAGCGATGAAGCCATTCCGTATCTGGTCCTGCGCCGTCGCGATGGCGAGGGTGAGGACGCGCCGCTCGTGCCGCGCCTGACGTCTGCCTCGCAGATCGAGGCCTATTCGACCTGCCCGCTATGCTGGTTCGTCTCGTACCGCGTGAAGCCCCAGTCGATCGACGCAGGCTTTGGCAATATGGAGAAGGGCAACTTTGTCCACGACGTGCTGGAACACCTGCACGCCCGTCTGCCCCAGGAGGGCATGGAGCGCGTGACGCCCGA
Organism: uncultured Collinsella sp.; assembly: GCA_958429025.1. Taxonomy (GTDB): domain Bacteria; phylum Actinomycetota; class Coriobacteriia; order Coriobacteriales; family Coriobacteriaceae; genus Collinsella. The sequence continues at coordinate 8,808 of CAUAIH010000018.1, forward strand.
GAACCTGCCACGTGCTCAGGAGCTGCTGCGCGAGGTCTTTGACGAGACCTTGGCCGAGCATGCCTCCAAGCGTGGCAACGAGGGCCCGCTGGTGCCGCTCTCTGCGGTGGAGGAGCGCCAGGTGGCCGAGATCTTGCCGCAGCTGGAGGGTGTGCTTGCCTACGAGTCCGAGGCACTTGCCCCCTTTGCCCCGCGCTACCTGGAGTTCGCCTTCAACGAGCTCAAGGTCGAGTATGCCGGTTGGCCGCTTGGCGGGCGCATCGATCGCGTGGACGTGGACGCCGAGAATCGTGCCGTGGTGATCGACTACAAGCATCGCACGGGCGTTGAGGAGTTTAAGCTCGCCGACCCTACGGTGCGCGACGAGGAATCGGGCACGGCGCCCATCGACGATCCACGCTGGTTGCCACCACATACCCAAACGCTCATCTACGCCCAGGCCATGCGCCGGGCGCTGGATTTGGACACCCGCGCGGCGCTCTACTTTTCGACCAAGGGTGGCAAGCCGGCGTTGCGCGGTGCTGCGAGCGCCGAGCTGCTCGAGGAAGAGCGCGGCGACGGTCGCATCCCGGGCCTTAAGAAAGGTTTCCCCGGCGAGGGTGGCAGCATGGACTTCGACGCCCTGCTCGATCGCGTTGAGGCTGGCATCGCCGAGCGCCTGCGCGAGCTCGAGGCAGGCAACGTTGCCGCCATCGACCCGACGTCGGCTCAGGCCGCGCATGCGCGCTGCTCGTATAACCACGAAGGAACGTTTGTAAGGAGGGACGTGTAGACCATGGATCTTTCGACTTTGATGCCGCAACAGCTGCAGATTGTCAAAACGCTCGACCGTCCGCTGTTTGTCTCGGCGGGCGCCGGTTCGGGCAAGACCTTTACCCTCACGCGCCGCATCGTCTACGCGCTCTCGCCCGAATCAGGTCCGTTCGTTGAGCATCTGGACCAGGTGCTCGCCATTACCTTTACCAAAGATGCCGCGGCCGAGATTCGCGACCGCGTGCGCCGTGCGCTTATCGACGAGGGCATGGACGAGGAAGCACTGACCGTCGACGACGCGTGGATCTCGACCATTCACGGCATGTGCTCGCGTATCCTGCGCGCGCATGCGCTGGAGCTGGGTATCGACCCCGAGTTCACGGTGCTCACCGATACCGACGAACTTATGGACCAAGCTGTTGAGCATGTGTTGGCCCGCGCGACGGCGCCCGATGCCGCCCCCGAGCTCGCGGCATCGCTCAAGGCCCTCTATGCCTGGTATCCCATGGCGGGCGAGGGCGGCCCCTTTGGCACCGGCACGACCATCAAGGGCCTGGTGCGCGACCTGCTGGAGCTGTCGAGCCAGTTGCCGGGCGGTATGGACGACGTGTGCGTGGCGCGCGGCCAGGCCGATACCTCGGCACTTGCCGATGCCTATCGTGCGGCGCTGGGCGCAAGCAAGGCCGCGACCGAGAAGGCGCAGACGGCGCTCGATGCCATCGACGCGTTCGAGGCGAGCGGCAAGACCATGGCCGATGCGGCGCGACTCATGATGTCGTGCACCATGCCGCGCGCGAGCAAGGCGTTCCCCAAGGAGCAGGTCGAGCTGCTCAAGGCGGAGGCTGCCGATGCATTTATCAATATCGTGCTTGCCTGCGGTGGCCCGGCGCTCGATGCGCTGGTGGGCTTGGCCCGCTCTGTAGAGGCTGAGTACCGCGCGCTGAAGGCTGCCCAGTCTGCCCTCGACAACAACGACCTGCTGCGCATGGCCTACGAGGCCCTGCGCGATTACCCGGCCATCCGAGTGGCATACGAGAGCCGCTTTAAGATGGTCATGATCGACGAGTTCCAGGATACCGACCAGATGCAGGTCGATCTGATCTGCTACCTGACGGGTGCGGGGGAGCGCGCGCTGTGCACCGTGGGCGATGCACAGCAGTCGATCTATCGCTTCCGCGGCGCCGAGGTCGAGGTGTTCCGTCGCCAGGAGCGCAAGGTAGGCGCTTCGGGCGCGGCGGCAGCTGCCAGCACCCCGGGCGCCGTCCTCGCTTCGTCCGAGGTGTCGGCCTCGTCCGGGGCACCGGCCGGTGAACTCGTCAAGCTCGTGCGCAACTTCCGCAGCCATGACGAGGTGCTGCGTTACGTGGCGCGCGTCTTCGATGGCGATGACGGCGGCCTGATGCAGGGCTTTTTGGATCTTGAGGCGAGCGACGGCCGCAAGGACACGCTGGTGGCAGACGCCTCGCGTCGCCAGGCCCTCTTTGTTGCCGGCGGCAGTACGCAGGAGCGCACACAGGCCAAGGCCCGTGCGATCGCCGAGCGCTTCCGCGCGCTTGCCGATGCCGGCCAGCCCCAGGGCGGCATGGTGCTGCTGCTGGGCCGCATGACCAACGCCGACGTCTACGCCCAGGCCTTCCGCGACCAGGGGCTCGACTGCGTCATCGCGGGCGGCTCGGTCTTTGCCCAAGCAGCCGAGGTGCAGACGGTGCGCGCCCTGGTTTGTGCGCTCGCCAATCCGGCCGATACGGCGCAGGGCCTTATGCCGCTGCTCGCCTCGCCGATGTTTGCACTCGGCGCCCAGGAGTTCCTGGCGCTGGCGACCAAACTCGACGATCAGACGGGCGAGACGTCGCGCCGCAACATCGATGCGGGCATCATGAGCGATTCCGATGTGCCGGGTTTGCAAGACTTGCCGCTCGTGACGCGCGCCCGCGAGGTGCTGCGGTATGCGCTTCGTCGCGTTGGCCGCGATTCGTTCGCCGCCATCGCGCGCGACGTGGTCAACGCCTCCGGCTGGTTTGTACGTCTGGCACAGCGTGGTCCCGAGGGCAAGGCCATTGCCGCCAACGTGCTCAAGGCGCTCGATGCCGTGGCCGAGGCGGAGGCCGAGTTCGGCAACTCGCCGCGTTCCATCGCGCTGGCCTTCGACCGCTTCTTGGCGGGCAAGGAAGCCCCGGGTGCCCTCAACGAGGGGGGCGCCGGCGCGGTGCGCATCATGACGGTGCATGCCTCCAAGGGTCTGGAATATCCGGTCGTGGCGGTCGCCGAGTGCTTTGGCGTGCGTAAGTCCTCGGGTGCGGCACAGATGGGTCGCGTCGAGGGCGGAGCACAGGTCGTGGCACTGCCGGCACGTTTCGACGGCGTTAAGCTCGCCGACGGTACCTTTGTGAAGGGCGACGACGTCAAAAAGCAGTTTGAGCATGCGTTTAAGGGCAAGGGCACGTCGCTGTGGCTGCCGCCGGAGCTCATGGAGGACGTCTGTGCGACGGGCTCTCCCGCCGAGGCATTTGCCCGCCTGCGCAACGACGACCTGCGGCTTTCGCTCGAGGAGCGGGCCCGCTTGCTCTACGTTGCCATGACGCGTGCGCGCGAGCTGGTGATCTTGGCGATGGATGCTGGCGTGAGCCGTGGCAAGGTGACGGCGCCGACCTTCGATGTCGAGACCGATCTGACCTACGACGTGCTGCGCCGTATTTTGCCGACCGACGCTCTGGACATGCCGCAGCTCGATGCCGACCGCCTGGTGTTCGACAACTCCCAGCCGGGCGACTACGAGCTCATTTCGCTTTCGGACTTTACCTTTGGCGAGCAGGCGTTTGAGGCCAACGCTTCGCTGGATGCCGAGGGCAGGCTTGTTCGTGGCGATGCCGATGCCGCCGATAATGCTGCGCGCTCAACCGTCCCCGGTCCTGCCGACCCCAAGCCCGATTCGTTTGAGCTTGTGTATTCCCAGGCAGTGGGCGTGCGCATGGGCATCTGTCCGTATCCGATGCGTGATTCGTATAGCTACTCGTCAATCGCCGCGGCGCTCCATGCCGAGACGGAAGATCGTGCCGCCGAGGCACACGTGCCCGTGGACGAGGCCGGCGATGATGCGGAGTCGGATGGCTCGGAGATGACGGATGCAGACGTGGCTGCCGTTGAGCCCGCCGGCAACCCCATGGCGCTGGGCTCGGCGTTCCATGCCGCCTGCCAGTGGCTGATCGAGATGGGTGCCGATGCGCTGCCCGCTGAGCGTGCCGATGCGCTGGCGCGCCTGTGGTGCCTGACGCCGGAGCAGCGTGAGCGCTTCGACGTTGCCCTGGACCGCTGGCTCAAGTCGGCTGTTCGTGCCGACTTGCTCGCGTGGCCGTGCGTTCGCGCCGAGGTGCCGTTCTTTTCACTGGGCTGCGAGGACGAGGACATCGCTCGCTACGGTGCTTATGCCGAGGGCGCCATCGACGCTTTGGCGACGAACCCGGCGGATTCGTCATGTGCGCTGGTCATCGACTACAAGACGGGCGGCGCGCCGGACGAGACACCGGAACAGCTGCAGGAGAAGCACGCCCTGCAGGCGCGCGTCTACGCCGACGTTCTGCGCAGGGCGGGCTTTGAGGCTGTGACCGTCAAGTTCGTTCGCGTGGAGCAGGCCGATCCGACTCTCTTCGTCAATCCCGCCGAGCCCCAAGTAGTCACCTACAATCTCTAGCCCTCAGATAGCTTGCGGTGGAATAGTTCCTGTATTGCGGCCCAGATGGCCCAAGCGGGAACTATTTCACCGCAACTCAAGAGGAGCCGTGTGGGTTTGGCTAGGTTCGGGTGCTGTCCGTGCCGTGGGGTAAAATCGTTCAGTCAGAACACGAACCCGCATCGGAGCTCATCACATGGCATTCGTCCATCTGCACAACCACACTGTCTTTTCCATGCTCGACGGCGCAACCCGTATCCAGGATATGGTCAACCGTGCCGTTGAGCTGGGCATGCCCGCCGTGGCCATTACCGACCACGGCTACATGTATGGCGTGCCCGACCTGGCGCTGGCCTGCGACGCCGTCAACCACAACACGCCCGAGTACAAAACCTGGAGCCACGACAAGGCCTTCCTGGAAAAGGACCGCCGCGACGAGCTGGTGGAGCCCGATCCCGAGGAAAACCCGCGCGAGCATGCCCAGTATGTGAAGGACATGGCCATGTGGGACGAGAAGGGCAACATCGACGAGCTCAAGCCGCCCCTGGTCATCAAGCCCATCTTTGGCTGCGAGGTCTACTTTACGCCGGACGAGACCCTTGCTCGCGACCACAAGCCCGAGCTCTACCACATGATCCTTCTGGCCAAGGACCAGGAGGGCTACGTCAACCTGATGCAGACGGTTTCCGAGGCCGCCGTGCAGGGCTTTTACTACAAGCCGCGCGTGACGCTCGACAACCTGCGCCGCCACGCCAAGGGCATGATCTGCACGAGCGCCTGCATCGCGGGCATCATCCCCAAGTACATCGACCGCGGTGACATGGAGGGCGCCATCAAGTGGGCCGAGACCTTCCGTGACACCTTCGAGCCCGGCGACTTCTACATCGAGATCCAGGAACACGGCATCACCACCGACAACGGCCTGACCGACGAGCAGATGGACCGCACGCTCATCGACATCGCCAAGCAGGTGGGCGTCAAGGTCATCGCCACCAACGACTTCCACTACCTGCGCCGCGAGGACGCGCCCGTGCAGGACGTCATCATGTGCATTGGCATGAACGCCAAGGTCGACGACCCTAACCGCATGCGCATGACCGGCTCGGAGTTTTACATGAAGACCGAGGAGGAGATGCGGGCGATGTTCCCGTATTGCCCCGAGGCCTGCGACAACACGCTCGAGATCGCCGACAAGTGCTACGTTGAGCTGGACTGGGACTCCATCATCCTGCCGCGCTTCCCGTTGCTCGATCCCGGCGAGACGCACGAGAGCCAGTTCCGCCGCGAGTGCGAGAAGGGCCTGCGCCAGCACTACGGTGACGACTGGGCCACGCGCGAGATCGGCGGCGTCAACATCAAAGAGCGCTTTGAGTACGAATACAAGGTCATCTGCGACAAGGGCTTTGCCGCCTACTTTTTGATCGTTGCCGAGTACGTGCAATGGGCCAAGGACAACGGCATCGGCGTCGGCCCCGGCCGTGGCTCGGCCGCCGGCGCTATCGTCGCCTACGCCATGAACATCACCGCGTTCGACCCGCTCGAGAACGGCCTGATGTTCGAGAGGTTCCTGTCCCCGCAGCGTACCGAGATGCCCGATATCGATATGGACTTCGACGATGAGCGGCGCCTCGAGGTCGTGGAGCACGTTCGCCAGCTCTACGGCCCCGAGAAGGTTACCCACGTCATCACCTACTCGACCATTAAGGCCAAGCAGGCCATCAACGACGCCGCGCGCGTCCTGGACTACCCGGTCTACATGGGCCAGCGCCTGTCCAAGATGGTCTCGAGCGACCCCAAGGTCAAGCTCAAGCAGGTGCTCGAAAAGCAACCCGGCAAAGAGGATCTGTTTAACCCCGACTTTGCCGAGGCCTATAAAAAGGACGACGACGCCCGCCGCATCATCGACACGGCGCTCTCGATCGAGGGCCTTACCCGTGGCGAGGGCGTGCACGCGTGCGCCGTTCTGATTTGCCGCGACCCCGTCAACGAGCACGTGCCCACCAAGCTCGATACCAAGGGCGGCGTCGAGATTACCCAGTACGAGGGCCATACCGTTGCCGACATGGGCCTGCTCAAGATGGACTTCCTGGGTCTGCGTACGCTGACGGTTATCTCCAAGGCCAAGGCCAACATCAAAAAGAACTTCGGCATCGACATCAAAGAGGAAGAGATTCCCTTTGACGACCCCGAGATCTTTAAGCTCATGGGCTCCGGCCACACCGCCGGCGTCTTCCAGGTCGAGTCCGCCGGCATGACGGCCACGATCAAGAACATGAAGCCCACCGAGTACAAGCACGTCGTGGCATTGATCGCTCTGTACCGCCCGGGACCGCTGGGCGCCGGCATGGTTTCGTCCTATATCAACCGTATGAACGGCAAGGAACCGGCTGTCTCCTACGACGACCGTCTGGACGACATCCTGGGCGAAACCTACGGCACCATGGTCTATCAGGAGCAGGTTATGCTCATCTCCGTCGAGATGTGCGGCTTCTCCAAGGGCGAATCGGACTCGCGTATCCGTAAGCCCGTGGCTAAGAAAAAGATCAAGCTGCTCACGTCGACGGTGCTCCACTGGGAGGATGGCTCGGACGAGACCACCTACGACCACTGGATGAACGGCGCTATCAAGAACAACTACACGCGCGAGGTCGCCCAGAAGATTTGGGACGATGTTCTTGAGTTCGCGTCCTACGCCTTTAACAAGTCGCACTCCGCCGGCTACGCCATCCTGGTTATGCAGACGGCGTGGCTCAAGGCGCACTATCCGCACGAGTACATGGCGGCCGTTCTGACGTCCTATACGGGCAAGACCGACAAGATCGTTCACTACGTCTCGGCGTGCCGTCACGACGGCATCCCCGTGCTGTCGCCAGATGTCAACGAGTCCGGTACTGAGTTCACGGCTACCAAGGAGGGCGTGCGCTTTGGTCTGGCCGGCATCCGCGGCGTGGGCACCGGCGTGGCGCAGGCGATTATCGCCGAGCGCGAGGCGGGCGGTCCGTTTAAGACGCTGCACGACTTTGTCGAGCGCGTGGACTCGAGCCAGGCCAACCGCCGTGTGATCGAATCGCTCATCAAGGCAGGCGCCTTCGACTCCACGGGGTATCCGCGTCGCCAGATGATGCACTTTGTGGATAAGAACAACCCTGAGAACATCATCGATGCCGCGGTGAAGCGCCAGAAGGATCGTGCGAGCGGCCAGACGTCGTTCTTCGACATGTTTGGTGATGTTGAGGGCTCGGGCTTTGAGGTGAGCGTGCCCGATCCGGATGGCCAGGAGTGGGACCGCCACCTTAAGTTGAGCCAGGAGAAGGAGGTTCTGGGCATCTATGTCTCGGACCACCCGCTGCGCCCGTTTGAGTATGCGCTGGCCAAGGCACGCGACTTCTCGTTCTCGCAGATCGACACTGGCTACGAAGTTCAGAATCCTACGGGCGGTACCATCAACCAGGAGATTCCCGAGGGCAAGGCGCTGTGGTGGGCCGGCATGGTCTCGAGCGTGTCCAAGCGCGTGACCAAAAACGGCGACCCCATGGGCATCGTGCAGCTCGAAGACATGGAAGGCGAGGCCACGGTCGTGGTGTTCCCCAAGACCTACAAGGAGGCCGAGGGGTATCTGTATGGCGAGGTCGATCCCGAGACCGGCGCGCAGCTGTCCGACGCGTTTGTGCGCATTAAGGGCAAGCTCGAGCGCTCGGACCGCGGCGACCAGATCATTGCGCAGGAGATTGTGCCGCTGGAGCTTAGCGAGGAGAAAAACAAGCCCAAGGTCTTTGAGGTCATGGTGCCCAACAGCCGATTTAGCCAGGGCAATATGGCGCGCCTGGCCACGGTGCTCACCACCAACCCGGGCGGCGACCGCGTGGAGATCTTTATTGAGCAAGTCGACGGGCGCGTGCTGCGTGCCGAGGTGCCGGCCAAGGTCAATGCACGCTCGATTCCGCTGCTGGCAGAGGCAAAGGCCATCGTCGGCAACCAAGGCCGCGTGACGGTTATCTAAGCTACCCCGGGTGAGATTGGAGGAAGTGATGGCGCAGGGGACGTTTGTGCAGGCGCTCCGGAAAGAGGCGGCGCTGAGTGGCACCTTTATGAAGGGGCGTTCGCTCATGCTCAACGGCGCCGTGCTGTCGATCGAGGACAGCGGCTCGCGCTTCTCCAAAAACGTGACGGTTGAGGGCTCGGTGCGCGGTTCGCGTGGCGACCTGTACAAGACGCGCGTGGCGCTCGACATGGACGAGCACGAGGTGATCGACTACGACTGCGATTGCCCCGCTGCCTATCGCTACCCCGGCATGTGCAAGCACGCTATTGCCACGGCTCTGGCGTATTTGGATGCCAGCGGCGCCGAGCCCGTCGAAGGTTTGCGCACGCCGGTCCGCACGTTTGCGGCGCAGCCGAAACAGCCCGCGCGCAACGCGCCCAAAGCGCCGGCCGTCAATCCCAACTTTCCCTTTCCGGCGCCCGTCCCCACGAGTCCCAGCCTCATGGCGGCGCTCTCCGATCTTTCGGACGCGCGCATGGATGAGCTGGCGAGCATGCGCCGCAAGCTCGCCGGCAGTGTGGATCCCGATGCCCCCAAGGCGGTGTTGGAGCCCTCGCTGGTGCCGTATTACAATCCACTGTTTGCCGAGCGCTTTAGCTGGGCGCTCGAGCTTCGCATTCGCTGTGGATCGGTCTCCTACGTGGTCAAGGACATCGACGGCATGGCCGATGCCTACGTGCGCGGCGGCACCTTCTCGTACGGCAAGAAGCTCACGTTTGTCCATACGCCCGAAGCCTTCGAAGACGTGTCGACAAAGCTGCTCAACCTTGTCGTGACGACAGTTGCCTATCTCGATGACATCACAAGCTCGCGTTCGGCGTCGTACGACTTTGCCCGCAGCGGTTTTGTCGCCGAGCGTCAGTTGCCGCTGTCCGAGCATAGCATCGTATATGTGCTGGACCTGTTGCGCGGCCAGACCATCTCTTTTGAGCCCGCCTGGTCGCGGGGGACGACGACGCATCGCACCTATGACGTGGCGGTTGAGATGCCTCCGGAAGGGGAGGACGAGGCGCTGTCTGAGCGCCCACCGCTCCTTGCCGCCAAAATCGCGCCGGCGGCTGGTGGCAGCTACGATCTACGCCTGCCGGCCGATGCATACTGCTTTGCTTCGGGCGACGTTGCCTATCTGGTCGACACCCGCCGTGCGCGCCGCGCCGATGTAGCGTTTGCCCAGCATGCGGCGCCGTTCCTATCGCGCTTACTGCCCTGTCGCACGCCGATCCATATCGCTGTCGACCAGGTGGGGGAGTTCTGTCGTATGGCGCTGCCCATTTTGCGCGACTATACCGACCTTACCGCGCCCGCCGCGCTCGATACCGTGGCGCCCGAGCCGAGCTTTGCTATGGCGATCGGCGTCGACGATGGGCTTGTGACCTGCAAAATTACGGTTGCCTACGGCGACTGGTCGGCAGATCTCTTTAGCCTGGGCGCTCCGGGCAGCCCCTTCGAAGAGCAACGCCCCGGCGTGCCGCCCCGCGACGAGGTGGCAGAGTTTCGTGTTATGGACACGGCGGCCCTGTACTTCGATTTCTACGAGGGCGGTCTGGCGTTTGAGGAGCGCGATGACGAGAGCTTGTTCTGCCTGCTGACCGAGGGCCTGTCCGCCCTGTCCGAGCTGGGTGAGGTCATGCTCAGCGACCGTCTGCGCCAGATTTCGGTGCGACCCGCGCCCAAGCTCTCGGTTCGTGCGACCGTCAAGAGTAACCTGCTCGATGTCGAGCTGGGCGCGAGCGGGCTTTCGGCCGCGGACCTTGCCGTCTACCTCGATTCGTACAAGCGTCATCAAACGTTTGCGCGCCTTACGTCCGGCGACATCATTCGCCTGGATGAGGGCGCCCGAGCCGCGTTTGGCCTCGCCGAGGACCTGGGTATCGATGCCGTCGACCTGCTCGACGGCGTGTCGCTTCCCGCGTCGAGCACCCTGTTCGTCGACAGCATGCTCGCGCGCGCGCCCGCGCTCGAGGCCGATCGCGACGCTGCGTTCCGCCGTACCGTCGAGCGCTTGGATACGCTCGGCAAGATGGACTTTACGGTGCCGGTCTCGCTCAAGGCCACACTGCGCGGCTACCAGGTCGACGGCTACCAGTGGCTCGGCTCGCTCGAACACCTGGGCCTTGGCGGTATCTTGGCCGACGACATGGGCCTGGGCAAAACGCTTCAGATGATCGCGCATATCCTGGCGCGCGTGGAGGCGGGGGACACTAAGCCCACGCTTGTGGTGTGCCCTGCGTCGCTTGTGTACAACTGGACCGCCGAGCTGGAGCGCTTTGCCCCGTCGCTCGATGTGTGCGCCATTGTGGGCGCCAAGGCTCAACGCCGCGTGCAGATCGCCGGCGTGGCCGAACATAACGTGGTTGTAACGTCATATGACCTTATGCGGCGCGATATCGACGAGTACGTCGAGCAGGACTTTGCCCGCATGGTGCTGGACGAAGCCCAGTACATTAAAAACCCGCTCACCCAGGTGGCCCGCGCTGCCAAGCGCCTGCCGGCCGGCGTGCGCTTTGCCTTGACGGGAACGCCCATCGAAAACCGCTTGTCCGAGCTCTGGAGCATCTTCGACTTTTTGATGCCGGGCCTTCTGGGCACGCGCGACTCATTCGCCAAGCGCTTCGAAAGCCCGGTCGAGCACGCCGAGGGTGACAGTGCCGCTCGCCTGCAGGCGCTCGTGTCGCCGTTTGTGCTGCGCCGTGTCAAGGAAGACGTGGTGGCCGATCTGCCCGAAAAGATCGAGGACACTGTCGTGGCTCAGCTCACCGGCGAGCAGCGCAAGCTGTACCTGGCAAACCAGGACCGCATCGCCCAGCAGGTGCAGCACCGCGAGGCCGGGGAGTTTAAGAAAGACAAGCTCAAGGTGCTCGCCGAGCTCACCAAGCTGCGCCAGATCTGCTGCGACCCGCGTCTGCACTACGAGGATTACAAGGCGGGGAGCGCCAAGCTCGATACGTGCATGGAACTCGTGCACGGTGCACTTGACGGCGGGCATCGCATCCTGTTATTCAGCCAGTTTACGGGTATGCTCGATATCATCGGCAAGCGCTTGGCCAAGGAAGACATCGGCTTTCTTAAGCTCACAGGCGCGTCATCCAAGGAGAGCCGTGCCAAGATGGTTGCGCAGTTTCAGGCGGGCGAGGTACCGGTGTTCTTGATTTCGCTCAAGGCGGGCGGCGTGGGCCTTAACCTGACGGCGGCCGACGTGGTCATCCACTACGACCCGTGGTGGAACGTGGCCGCGCAGGACCAGGCGACTGACCGCGCGCATCGTATTGGCCAGCAACACACCGTGACCGTGTACAAGCTCATCGCCAAGGACACGATCGAGGAACGCATTATGCAGATGCAGGAGTCCAAGCGCGATCTGGTCAACAGCGTGCTCGGCGGCGACGGCATCTCGTCGGCGCTGTTTACCCGCGAAGATGTTCTGGCGCTGCTGGGCGGCGACGGTCGCTAGCCGCGCGCGGGGTGGGACTGCTGGAGCGGGCAGGGCGGTCGACGCATTTTGGCCCGACCGCTTGCCTGGTCCGTTATGTGTTCATTTGCAATGCCGTGGATGGTTTGTCTGCCTTTGGGCATAAGAACCATCAAGAACATTGGCACATCAGCAAAGGAGAACATCATGGCGAAATTCTTTAAGGACCCCGACGGCAAGCTCATCGCCGCCCTTGGCGACGGCGTTGCGACCCCTGCCGGTTGCACGGAGCTGACCGCAAACACTGAGGACGCGGCGCACGAGAAGCACGTGCCTGTTGTCGAGACCGAGCGCGACGGTCACGTGATTCGCGCACGCGTTGGCTCGGTCGAGCACCCCAGCCTGCCCGAGCACTACATTGAGTGGATCGCCCTTGAGGCCGAGGGCCGCTTAGAGATCCATTACCTTGAGCCCGGCATGAAACCCGCGACGTTTTTCGCGGGCGGCTCCAAGACCGGTACCGTCTATGCCTACTGCAACCTGCACGGGCTGTGGTCCACGACATTCTAGGAGCGCGCCCCCGCTCGGGGTATCATAGCTAACATATGCACATGCAAGCGCCGGCTGCATTATGCGGCCGGCGCTTTTACTACGATTTCGATGGTTTACGACGGAAAGGGCTGGGGCATGAAGCTCGCGCTTGCACAGATCGATATGCGCCTGGGTGATATTGAGGGCATTTGCGGCCGCATCGAGGACCAGGCTCGTCTGGCCCGCGAGCGCGGGGCGCGCGTGCTGTGCGTTCCGGCTCCGCTCTTTATGGGCGCCGTGCCCGGTGGCCTGGTGGGCGCTGCCGACTTTGAGCACGACATGCTTGCCGGCTTGACTGGTGTCGCCGAGCGTATCCAGGAGCTTGACATGATCTGCATCGTGCCCGCGGCGGTTTCGTTTGAGGGCCAGCCGCTGCTCGACTACATGATGCTCAAGGACGGTCATGTGGTGCCGGCGCGTTCGAGCATTGCTCTGCAGCGTGGCGAGAACAACGACACGCGTTGGGCGCCGCCGGTGTTCGACGTGGACGGCGTGCGTATCGCCGTGATTTTTGACTTGGACCGCGAACTCGAGATGCTGCCGACCGGTGTTGACCTCATTGCGTATTTCCAATTCAACGCGTTTGACATGACCGACCGCGAGACTGCCGCCATTGCCGCCGTTCGCAGCGGCGCCTACCGTAAGATCGCATCCAAGCGCAGCGTGTGGTTTGCCTGCATGGCGCCGGTCGGCGCCTATGACGAGTCGGTGTATACCGGCGGTTCGTTTGTGCTCGACGACTGCGGTCGCGTGGTGGCCCAGGCGCCGTGTTTTGAGGAGAGCCTGCTGGTCCAGGAGATTCAGCGCGGCGTGATGCTCGATGCCCTGGAAGATCACGAACTGCCCGAGTTCCGTTCCGAGGAGTGGCTGTGGCAGGCGCTGGTGCTCGCCGTGCGCGACAACGCCCGAGCCCACGGTGCGTCGCGTGCTGTGGTGGCACTCGAGGGTGACTTGCCGTCGTCCCTGCTGGCGGCGCTGGCTGTCGACGCTCTGGGCCCGCGCAATGTGATTGGCCTGGTGCTGGGGCGCAACCGTATCTTTACGCCGGCGCAGGAAGAGGCCGAGGCTGCCCGCTGTGCCGCCGTCCGCGCCATCGCCGAGCGTTTGCACATTCGCACCGTCGAGCGCGATACACCGGATGCGGCGCGTGTGCTCGATCGCGACGTGTCGGCGGGTGATGCCGAGCGTCTGCGCTCGCGCACGCTGGGCCTCATGCTGGAGGACACGGCGCTCGAGCTGGGTGCGATGGCGCTGAGCCCGCTGTCCAAAACCGAATACGCGCTGGCGGCGCCGGCGCTTTGCGGCGGCTACCAGGGCGATTACGCGCCCTTTGGCGATGTGTACCTGTCGACGCTTGAGTTTGTGGCGCGCGTGCGCAACCGCACGTCTGCCGTGGTGCCCCAAGAGCTCGTGACGCTCAACGCGGTGGAAGACTGCATGGAGCGCGTGCTGGCGCAGGCGCTCTCGACGCTCGACGGTCCGGTCGATATGCTCGACCGCGCGGCACAGCTGCTCGGCGGGCTTGAGCCGGGTGAGGTCGATGGCGCGCTCGAGGCGCACGTGGACCGCAATCGATCTTTCGACGACATCCCGATGGCCGCTGGCAAGCCTGAGGCCTGCTCGCTGTTGCTGATGCTCGTTCGACAGGGTGAGGCTGCCCGCCGCATGTTGCCGATGGCGCCGATCGTCTCGGCCCGTTCGTTTGCCGAGCGTGCCTGGCCGTATATGCTCGCGTGGTCCGACCTGGGGCTTAACGGCAAGGAGCGTATGACGGTCGATTCGCTGGCGCGCGCCGAGGTGCGCCGTTTTGCTGACGAGGATACGAGCGAGCGCGTGCGAAACGAGATGATGGGCGTGCTGGGCGAGCTACTGGGTATTTCGCCCGAGCAGATGGAGGAGCTGCGCTCTGAGGACGGTCAGCGTCGTTTGCACGAGGGAATGAAAAAGTTCGAGGGCGAGGTTCAGGACGCCATCGATAAGATGATGGGCGGTCAGGGCGGCTCGCAGGGTGGGCCCCAGGGCGGACCGATGCCGCACCCGCCGGTTGATCCCCGACAGTTCCCGTTCTTTAGCCAGAACTAGGGCAGACGGAAACATTGCGGGAGGGATTCTCTCGCACATATTGCTTCTGCCGAATCTATCTTGCATTAAGTACCTTGGCCCCGTTGTGTTATTCTAGAACAGACGTTCGTGAATGATGCGCGGGGCCTTGTCTTGCGCTGTGCTTGTGGCGAGGGGAGGTCGGCTTGGTTATCTTGGGCATTGACCCCGGTTTGGCTCATACGGGTTGGGGGATTATCGAGGAGCGGCGTGGCGAGGTTCGCTGCCGTGCCTATGGCTGCATCGAGACCAGTGCCGGAAGTCCGCTCGCGGTGCGCCTGTCGCATATCGCCCATGACCTTAAGGATGTCGTCGAGCGTTATCGACCCGACACGGCTGCTGTCGAGAGCATCTACTTTGGCGCCAACGTTCGTTCGGCCATCCCCACGGCACATGCCCGCGGCGCTGCGCTTGTGGCGCTTTCGGAGTGCGCGCTCGAGATTGGCGAGTACACGCCTATGCAGATCAAACAGGCTGTGGTGGGCACCGGCGCCGCGGACAAGCGGCAGGTCGCCTACATGGTACGCACGCTAACACAGCTCGACCACGACCCGCATCCCGACCATGCCGCCGATGCCCTGGCCTGCGCCATCTGCCACGTAAACCTCAGCCGCACCCGCGCCCTTACCGGTGGCGAGTTCTATCAACAGAGAGGAACCGGATACTGATGATTTCCCAGCTCCACGGAACGCTTGTCGAGGCCACGATGAGCTCTGCTGTCGTCGATGTGTCGGGCGTTGGCTTTGAGCTCGGCATCTCGGGCAGTACTGCGGCCACGTTGCCGACGCCCGGCGGCGAGGTCCGCCTCTACACGCGTATGCAGGTGCGCGAGGACGCCATGACACTTTTCGGTTTTTCCTCAAAGGATGAGCGCACGATGTTCGACCGGCTCGTGTCTGTCTCGGGCGTTGGCCCGCGCCTGGCGCTCGCCGTGCTTTCCACCTATACCGTGGGGCAGCTGTATTCGCTGGTGATGGCCGAGGACGACAAGGGCATGGCCAAGGTACCCGGTGTGGGCAAAAAGACAGCTCAGCGCCTGATCCTGGAACTCAAGAGCACCTTTGCCAAGGATAAGGGCTTTGTGCCGGTCGACGTGATTCCCGGCCAGGTTGCGATGCCGGTTCCCGCCGCCGCTCCTTCGGCGATCGATGACGCCCGCGCGGCGCTCCTTTCCATGGGCTTTAGCCCGCAGGAGACCGATGTTGCCCTGAGCGGGTATGATGGGCAGGATATGCGTGTCGAGGATCTGCTCGGCGCGGCGCTTAAGCGACTCGGAATGGATGCGTGATGTGGGAAGCCGATGACTCTCAGGACCTGTGGGCGACGCCCGGCAACTCGCCGGCGGCATCCATGGCGCACGGCGAGCGCATGGTGGGCTCGGAGCTGACGGCCGAGGACCTCGATGTCGACCGCACTTTGCGCCCCCAGCGCTTGGATGACTACTGCGGTCAGGAGCATATCAAGCAGAGCCTTCGCGTGCTCATCGAGGCAGCGCAGAGCCGCGGCGAGACGCTCGACCACGTGATCTTCTCGGGTCCTCCGGGCCTGGGCAAGACCACGCTGGCCACCGTTATCGCCAACGAGCTGGGCGCTCAGATCAAGACGACGAGTGGTCCGGCCATCGCGCGCACCGGCGACCTGGCGGCCATCCTTACTAACTTGCAGCCGGGTGATGTGCTGTTTATCGACGAGATCCACCGCCTTAACCGTTCGGTCGAGGAGGTCCTGTACCCCGCGATGGAGGACTTTGCCCTCGATATCGTGATTGGCAAGGGTCCGGCGGCGCGCTCGATTCGCCTGGATATCCCCAAGTTTACGCTGGTAGCGGCAACGACCCGCTCGGGCATGTTGACCGGCCCGTTGCGCGACCGCTTTGGCATTTCATATCGCCTGGATTACTACACGGTCGAGGAGCTCGCCCAGATTGTGACGCGTTCGGCAACCATCCTGGGCGTGACGATCGACCACCCCAGTGCACTCGAGATCGGCTCGCGTTCGCGCGGCACGCCACGTCTTGCCAACCGCCTGCTCAAGCGCGTGCGCGACTATGCGCAGGTGCGCGGCAACGGCCCCATCGAGCTCGATATCTGCCGTCAGGCACTCGAGTTCTTTGAGATCGACGAGCTCGGCCTGGACTGGATGGATATTCGCATTTTGGAGACGCTCGCCAAGACGTTCTCCGGTCGTGCCGTGGGACTTACGACCCTTGCCAGCGCGGTGGGCGAGGACCCGGGCACGCTCGAGGATGTCTATGAGCCCTATTTGCTGCAGTGCGGGTTGATGATTCGTACGCCGCAGGGCCGTCAGGCAACCCTTCGCACCTTTGAGCACCTGGGGATTGAACCTACCGTTTAGGGCGCTTTATTTTGGCGGGCTGTTGGGCTATCGCTGGGCATCGGGTAAACATATCGCCGTTCATCGGTTATGGGCGTTTTACTATTGCGCGCCCGTGCTATGCTGAATTGGTCTTTTTCTCATTCGGTAACGAAAGGACCGCCCATGCCTACTGACATCGAAATCGCACGTTCTGTCACGCCGCTGCCCATTACCGAGGTGGCCAAGAACGCCGGCGTCGACGTTAAGCACCTTATTCCGTACGGCTTCGACAAGGCTAAGGTCGACTATTCACTGCTCAACGAGCCGACTGATCACCAGGCCAAGCTCGTTCTCGTGACCGCTATCAACCCAACGCCTGCGGGCGAGGGCAAGACCACCACGACCATCGGTCTGGCCGATGGCCTGCGTCGCCGCGGCGTCAAGAGCGCCGTGGCCCTGCGCGAGCCTTCGCTCGGCCCCGTCTTTGGCGTTAAGGGCGGTGCTGCCGGTGGCGGCTGGGCTCAGGTGATCCCCATGGAGGACATCAACCTGCACTTTACCGGCGACTTCCACGCTATCGGTGCTGCCAACAACCTGCTGGCCGCCATGCTTGATAACCACATCCAGCAGGGCAACCAGCTCGGTATTGACGTTAAGCGCATCACTTGGAAGCGCGTCGTCGATATGAACGACCGTCAGCTGCGCCACGTCATCGACGGCATTGGCGGTAAGGCCCAGGGCGTGCCGCGCGAGGATGGCTTCGATATCACCGTCGCCTCCGAGGTCATGGCAATCCTGTGCCTGTCTACGAGCATCAGCGACCTCAAGGAACGCTTGGGTGAGATTGTCGTCGGCTACAGCTTTGCCGGCGAGCCCGTCCGCGCCCGCGACCTTAAGGCCCAGGGAGCTATGGCCGCACTACTCAAGGATGCGCTCAAGCCCAATCTGGTGCAGACGCTCGAGGGTACGCCCGCGTTTGTCCACGGCGGTCCCTTCGCAAATATCGCCCACGGCTGCAACTCCATCATGGCCACGCGTATGGCTATGCGTTTTGGCGATGTCGCCATTACCGAGGCCGGCTTCGGCGCCGATCTGGGTGCCGAGAAGTTCCTCGACATCAAGTGCCGCATGACGGGCGTTCGCCCCAGCGCCGTCGTGGTCGTCGCGACCGCTCGTGCGTTGAAGTACAACGGTGGCGTCGCCAAGGCCGATCTCAACGAGGAGAACCTCGAGGCACTCAAGGCTGGTATGCCCAACCTGCTGCGTCACGTCGACAACATCCAGAACGTATATGGTCTGCCCTGCGTGGTCGCCATCAACCGATTCCCGACGGACACCGAGGCCGAGCTTGCGCTCATCGAGTCCGAGTGCCAGAAGCTCGGCGTCAACGTTAAGCTTTCCGAGGTCTGGGCCAAGGGCGGCGAGGGCGCGCTCGAGCTGGCCGATGAGGTTATGCGTCTGATTGAGCAGCCGAGTGAGCTCAAGTTTGCCTATGAGGACGGTGCTGATGTCGCTGATGCCCTCGAGGCCGTTGCCACCAAGGTCTACCGCGCCGACGGCGTTGACTTTACGCCGGCCGCCAAGCGCCAGCTCGCCGAGCTGCGCGAGAATGGCTTTGGCAACCTGCCAGTGTGCGTCGCCAAGACGCAGTACAGCTTTAGCGACAACGCCAAGGCCCTGGGCGCTCCCGAGAACTTCCGCATCACGGTGCGCGAGCTCAAGGTTTCCGCCGGTGCCCACTTTGTGGTCGCGCTGACCGGCAGCGTTCTGACCATGCCCGGCCTGCCCAAGGTGCCCGCGGCCGAGAACATCGACGTCGACAACGACGGCAACATCACCGGCCTGTTCTAAGCCTGCTGTCCATAGCTGCTAGCCCGCCCCGCCGTGCCCACAAGGCCCGGCGGGGCTTTTTGATCCTTAGGCCCGCGCATGTCTTGTAGATACCGATGGACTCTGCCCATCATAGGCTTTTGCGCGGGTAGAATGCATGGATAACTTGAGGCTCACGCGCGACGGAAAGGAATCGTTGCATGGATCAGGACAAGACAACCGTGATGGGCGGCTACGCTTCCGCGCAGGCTGGCGATAGCGCCGATGCGACCCGCGTTGTTCCCAACTCCGGTTATACCGACCCCGCCGCGACGCAGCCTTCTGCCGAGCCCACCCGGGTTATGGGCTATGGCGACACGGCGCAGGATTCTAACGCTGCATCTTCGCAAGGCCCCTATGGCAACGCAGCTCCGGATCCGTTTGATTACACGCCGCAGGATTCTTATGCTGCCTCGACGCCGAATCCCTATGACAACCTGCCGCAGAATCCCATTCCGCAGCCTCAGCAGACGACGTATATGCCTCGCACGGCGCAGCCTCGCTACGAGTCGCGCGAGCCGTATCGCGAGTACCCCAAGTCGATTCCGCAATATGGCGAGGACGAGGAGAAGAAGCCGTCGCGTTCGTCGAGCGTGATCAAGAAGATCCTCATCGTACTGGCGATCTTCTTTGCGCTGTCGGTTGTGTTTGCCATCGTGTCGGGCATGCTTAACAAGCGGGGGAGTTCAACGGCCGATGCCACTGTCGAACAAACCGAGTCCGCCTCGTCTAGCACCGTCGATCTTAGCGATATCCCAGGGCAGTACTGGTCCAACGCCAAGAAGATCCTCAAGTCGCGCGGCGCCGATCTTTCGAATGCCGTGGTCCTGACTGATGATGGCTCAACGCCCGTCGTCGATGCCAACTGGGTCGTTACTTCTGCCTACTATAACGACAACGGCAACCTCGAAATTCAACTCACGCACAAGAACAGTTCGGGCAACTCGTCCGACGGCCAAAGCGGTACCGACAGCTCGAGCTCCAATACGCTGGAGGACTTGAGCAACAAGGTACAGGAGTTGGGAGACAAGGCGCAAGAGCTGGGCGACACGGCACAAAACCTGGGTGATACCGCGCAGAACTTGGGCGGCTTGGCGACGGATGCCTGGAACGCCCTGCAAAACGGCATCTCGGGCGCGCAGGGAAACTAGCTGTTAAGCAGGCTACAGCTGCTCGGCCGGACGGTCGGGCGAGCTAAAGCCCGAGTCAAACGTAACGACGCATGAGGCATCGGGCCGGCGCTCGTGCACGATGCGCGTGACGAGCTCCAGCAGCTCCTCGTCGGATATGTCAAAGCCGTCGGGACGCACCAGGTCAAACGAAACGAACCCGTCGTGCTCGTGCAGGTCGTGGATGGAGAGCGCGGGATCGATCTGCATGATGCCGCGCTTGACCCAGCCGCGCAGGTCGTCGCCGGTGGAGGCGATGGGGTCGCAGTGCAGCGTGATATCGATGCCCATTTGGCGCTTGATGTCGTGCTCGATGGTGTCCAGGATCTCGTGGTGCTCAAACGCGTCGCCCTCGCCGGGCATCTCCACGTGGGCGCTGGCAAACTGACGACCGGGGCCGTAGTCGTGCACCATGAGGTCGTGTGTGCCCAAGACCTGCGGATAGGACATGATCTTGTCGCGGATTGCCTGGACGAGCTTGGGGTCGGGCGCTTGCCCCAGCAGCGGGCTGATGGCGTCGCGCACCAGGCCCATGCCGCTGATGCAGATGAAGACACCCACGCCCAGGCCCGCCCAGCCATCGAGGTCAAAGCCGGTCGTCTGCGAAATAAGCGCCGCCACCAAGACCGAGCCCGAGGTAATGACGTCGTTTTTGGAGTCCTGCGCTGTGGCGATGAGCGTCTCCGAGTCGATGCGGTCGCCCAGCGTGCGGTTGAACGCTGCCATCCAGAGCTTAACGAGCATGGACGTAGCCAGTGCCGCAAGGGAAATTAACGTGTAAGCGGTGGGCGAGGGCTTGATGATCTTGGTGATCGACTCGAGGATTAGGTTGATGCCGACGGCGCAAACCAGGACGGCGACGAACAGGCCAGCTAGGTACTCATAGCGACCGTGGCCATAGGGGTGGCCTTCGTCTGCCGGGCGGCTGGCAAGGCGGAACCCGAGCAGACTCACGATGTTGCTCGAGGCATCGGAGAGGTTGTTGAAAGCGTCGGCGATGAGGGAGACGGAGCCGGCGAGCAGGCCCGCGATGCCCTTGGCCAGGCACAGGGTGATGTTGAGGCCAATGCAGACGAGGCTTGCGGAAAAGCCCGCGTTGGTGCGGCAAGATGCATCGACCGGCTCGCTCTCGCTGCCGGGAACAAGCGTATGTACCAGCCGATTTACAAATAGCATAGCGGTCGTCCTCACAATCATGTTTAAGGGGATAGTGTAGCTTGCGCGGGGGCGCCGTGCACCGATGCTCAGAAAATGCAGCAATAGTCTGCCGGTGCTAACGAGCGAGCCTTCTCGTCTGCCTGGGTGGTCCATTTTGGGCCACATGGGTATGGGCATGTGCCTGCTTGCTCGACATACTTAATGTCGACAGCCCCTGTGCAAAGGAGGACGTTTCCATGGACGAGATGTTTGCCATTAAATGTCAAAACTGCGGCGGCCCTATGTACTCGCACCAGGCTAAGCGCAGCTTTGAGTGCGCCTATTGCGGCACGGTCGTTCCGTGGCAGGCTGATGCGGGGGAGCCCAAGAGCGCCCTGGGCATTCGCCATACGCCGCTGACGGTGGTGAATGGACTGCTCAAGCTCACGCATGTGTCGCAACTCGAGCGCCCGGAGGACCCGGACTGGTATTTCTTCAATTCGCACTGGCGCAATCAGTCGGTCCTGGAACATCTGCTGTGGGAGGATCGCGGCACGGCGCAGGAGTTCCAAGAGGCCACGCATGTGAGCATTCCTTGCCCCTTCTGTGGTGCGTCCTTTGAGGGCGAGTCGACCCAGCGCGTGTTTGAGTGCCCGTCCTGCGGCAACAAGATCGGCATTGCCGACCTGCTCAAGCCGGGGACGTTTAGCAAGCGTCTGACCATGGGCGTGGGTGCGGAGTATGTGCCGGATCAGGGTATTCCCTGCGAAATCTCGCCGCAGCAGGCACGTGCCAACGCGCTGCAGCTGGTGCGCCAGTATCCGGATGCCTTTGCCGGGCACGACGTGGAAGATGCGATCCAAAACGACATGATGCTCTTCTATTTCCCCATGGCGCTGGCGGACCTGCGCATGATGGCGAGCTTCCCGGGCAAGGGCCTGAGCAAGGAAACCCTGGTGTACTACGAGGTGCTCGACTGGGCATACCCCAGAGCAAACTACCTGGACGTTCGCCTCATGGGCATTTTGGAGCCGTGGGACTTTGCCAAGGTCGGTCCGTTCGATCCCGCCATGCAGGAAGGCGACTTCCGCGTCGTCTCCGTCGATGCATCTACCAAGGACCAGGTGGTCATTGATAAGTTGGCGCTCGACGTTGCGGGTAACGACGCCGAGGCTGTACTGGGGCTCAATAAAAAGAGCATCCGCACCTGGGCGCGCAAGGCCCGCAAGCATAAGGACGGCCTGGTGATGGTGCCGGTCTACTTTGTCGATCGTCCGGCGACAGACGGCCGCGATGGCGAGCAGGTGCGCATTGCCGTAAACGGCCAGACGGGCCGCGCGGCCGCGGTGGTGTTTAGCGACAAGCGCGAAACGCATATCGTGGCGCCGCTTAGCCCGAGCCTGCATCTGTCCAGTGAAAGCACCGTGCACGCCACGCCCGTCGAGGTCAAATACGTTAAATCGCCGTTCCTCTACCAGATTGTGCGCCGTGGAGACGGCGAGCAGCCGCGTCAGGTGGCAGCCGCCGTCGAGGGTTCTTACCGAGAGGAAAAGCCCAAACGCAAGGGCTTGTTCGCTGCGATCTTTGGGAAGTAGGGGAGTAGCGCCGGTTGTTGCCGTAACGTGATGGCCGGGGGTGCGGGGCGGCTCTCAGGAGTGCGGGCTGCTGTCTGATTGTTTGAGGGTGCCAGATGTAAATAAACAGTGGAGCGGCTGCAAAAGAGCTGCCTCACTGGGTAAAATCAGGTTGTGCCGCGGAACCCGCTCCTCAGCGCTTAAACTTCGGAGACGCGGGCAACGCAGGTATTATCGTCTAGGGCCGGCTGCAACCGGCCCTTTTCTATGACTCCCTTCGCTATCCGTTACTGCTTATATTCCCGCCAGATCGCGTAGAGGTTCCGGGCAATGCCGGTCGCGTACATCGAGAGGCGCAGGATTTCAAGAAACAAGTTCATAGGCTTCACCCCAATCGGAGATCGGAGCGTTGCCCGCAGGCGGATTCCGCGGCAGACAAGATTTTACCCTATACGCCGCAGCGGGGGATATCTGACCCCAGTGTTAGAGTGGTGTCCATTTGCATGGATGACCGGGCATGATCGCGACATGTCCTGGAGTTGAAATGCCGCTGGGGATACGAGGGGGAGCCGGGGTCGGACGTTGGGGCTCAACGAAGCAAGTGGCGCTTCTGTCTTTTTGGGATCGGGGATGCGAATCAGCCTGCAGCAATGGGCCCAGCTCGATTCGGGGCGCAGTGAGTCCCGAATCGAGCGTTCCTGGCTGCCATGCATGTCAGGTGATGAAAGCCCACAGCGGCATCGCCTTACACGGCAACGGGGGCCTCTTTGGGGCGTCCCACCCTTGGTGCATCGGCGAGTCGTGCCTCGATGGAGGCTTTGGACATCATGTGCTTGGTGCCATCCTTCCATGAATCCAGCAGTCCTGCATTTAGCAGTTGTGACACCCGTGCTGAGCTAACACCGAGCATACGCGCGGCATCCACTGCGGTGACGGCGGGAATGTCGCCGAGTTCGCGGTTGACGGCTACAGCGATAATCTTGCCGCCGTGTCGCGGCTCATGTCCGAAGTCTGGCACGGGAAGTTCAATGCCGTCCGAATCAAAGAACTCGAATTCCCATACGTAAACCAGGTAAGACCTCCTCTAATGGCGAATAATACGAGGCGTGCTCCTAGAATATTCCGGTCGCATCGATGCAGCTGAGCATACCTATCTTAAAGCCTCGCGCGGACACGAATTGCTGTGCTGTCTGACATCATCGCATGGGGCCTTGCGGTGGTTAAAATGTGACCATAGAGGCAGTTTTAGCGAACCCCGCGGGAGTGACGCGTATGGACAACAACACGCTGCTGTTCCAGGACAAAGGTTCGGGTAGGTTTAAAGACGTCAAGATCTACCTTAACCGCATCGAGGTGCTCAAGAAGGGCACTTTTGGTGGCAAGCACACCGAGATTGTTTATCTTAAGGACATTACGGGGGTCAGCAGGATCAAGGGCCGCGACGTTTTCCTACGTAACAGGCTGTTGACTGCCTGTGTCTTTAGTCTGAGCAGCCGCTCCCAAGCTCAGGAGTTCGTGAATGCGCTGAACATGGTGATGTAGCCGATAACGGTGTTCGGGCTAAGGTAAAAATCGGGGCGCAGAACGGTATTCTGCGCCCCCCCCCAATTGAGTCGATGTGTCTAAAAGGCGGGCTTGCCTATTCGCTGTCGTCCCCAACGTTTTCGCGGTCATTGGCAAGCATCGCCGCGCCGGCGACCGTTGTCGCCACGGCGGCGGCAGCGAGCCCGGCGGCAACGCCAGAGCCGTCGCCCGTGTCGGCGAGTTTTCCGCCCGAGCCCTTGCCCTTGTTGCCCTTACCATTCTTATCAGCGCTGCCTGCGCTGGAACCCGTGCCGCTGCCGGTGCCGCCTGCACTGTCCGAGGCCGCTACGGTAAAGTTTGCGGCTCCGTCGCTGGCGAGCGTGTAGTTCTGCGCCGCGTCGCCCAAGAGACCGCTCACGCGCACCCAGTACGTTCCTGCGGCAAATGTTTCGCCCTCGGCCATTGCTGTGCCCGGAGCGCCGTTCGCGTCGTGCACAAACTCGAGCTGGGCCGTGCAGGCATCGGTTTCGAGCTTGCCCTCGAGTGATGCCGCAATCTTGGCGCGCACGTCCTCGCCGGCCTTAAGGCCTTCGAGTCCCTCAAAATGGGGCGTCAGCACGCGCGGATCGATATCGATGGGCACAGAGCCCTGCAGCCCTATAACGGTCTCATTGCCTAGGGCGTCGACATCCACATATTCGATGGCAAACGCATGGCCCGAAGCCGCCACGTTGAGTACGTTGCTGCTGTTAACGAGGCGGAAATGGCCCTCGCCAACGGTCTTGCCGTCCTGGAGCGAGGCGTCGCTCAGCGAGTCGCCATATGTCATGTGCATGCGGGCTGGGAGGTAGCACGAAGCCGTCTGCTTGTGCTCCGTATCGTAATTGCGCTGATAGATGCTCCGGGCCAGCGCCGCATCAACAAAGTCGGATGCGATGATGCCAATGTGCTTGAGGTAATCTGACTTTGTATCCTCGATGCCGCTGGGATTGATGTACGGGCTCTTATACAGATGCTCGTTGACTACTCGTGCCGAGGTAAAAGGATTGCCTCCGTGCGACAAGCCCGTGCAGCTGGTGTAGTTGATAGACCAGCAACGCTCCAGGACTTTCTCCTTGGCCCCGTTATCGTCCTCGACATCTACCTCGTTGCGCGTGCGCCCGGTCGTTTCCTTCAGCGCATTATCGACCCAGCTGAGCTTGTCGGTTCCCGTGAGTTTGTACTTGTCCTGGGCGTATACCTTGGTGCAATAGGGCTCTTTGTCGCCTGTTTCCCCCGCGGCTTCAAAGCCCTGCGCGTCTTGGACGAGGCACATGGAACTGCTGTCGGTGTGCGCTGCGATTTTGTTATCCCATTCGGTGAGGTCGAGTCCCCACGTGTGGCCGCTTACGCTGTCGCCGTCGAGTCCAAATCGACGTAGCAGGACGATCTTTCCGCGCACCTCGCCCAGTGTGGGAACGCGGCTCGACGTATAGAACAGTTTGGGGTTGTCGTCCAAAACCTTGGCGAAAGCCGTCGTAACACTTTCGTCGGTAGCCTCGTCGTTGCCGCGCGATGCGAGCATGATAAGCGCTTCTCTCGGGTTTTCGCTCAAAAACGTTTTAAAGAACTCGATGACATCGGAGAGATGCAGATAGTACCCGTCTTTTTTGAATAGGTAGAAATCCCCGTGGCAGATACCAGGGTTGTCGCCCTTTCCGAGTCGGATATCAAAATAGCGGATTCCCTCGAGCAACTGCGTGGGAATGTAATCCTGCTGGCATTTTACTTGCGAGGATTGGGGCTCAGTGTCGTTGTCCACGCTGCAGGTGCCCGAATCGTGCGTACCCGGGATGCTCAGCTCGTCGAGGAACTTGTTGTCGTCGACGTATTTCATCCAACATGGCCCATCGACGTAGCTGCTGTACGTGATCCAGTCGAGGCTGCTAACCGTGGCATCGTTCTTTTTCATGTCGTAACCGATAAGTTCGAGCTCCCACGGAATGCTCTCACTCTTATGGCAGATCTTATTGTTGTCCTGGTCTTCGCCGTTCGATTCTATTGCCAGGTACTTAATGTCTTTTTTCTCGGTTTCTTTCTCGACCGTGCGGTCTCGGATGATGTAGGTTCCGTTTAGCTGGCGGTCGAACGCAAAAGAGCGGCTGGGCTTGCCGTCATGTTCGCCACTCCATACGTGGATAACCTTTCCATCTTTGTCCGAGTCGCCGTCGACCGACCAAATGCTGTAGCCCGTCTTTTTATGCTCTTCGAAATTGAGCAAGGTGCGGATAGCATACCAGTTTGTATCGTCATTCTTGGTCGTTACGTTCTCAAGGATGAGCTTGCTGGACGTGCCGTCATTAAACAGGTGGCAGACGTTGCCGATGACGTTGCCGTCTTCGTTGACGCTCGCGGTGCGAAAATAGCCCGCGGGGCGAAGGCGAATGACGAAATTGTCGAGGCTGACCGACGCTGTGGCAGCGTCGTCTGCAAATGCCGCCCGTGGGCCAATGCCCAATGCCGCGGTTTCGGGCAGGCTTGCAAGTGGCGACAACGCCGCGAGTCCAAGGCCCAACGTAAATGCTCGGCGGCTGATGGCGTGATGTTCGGTCATAACTTCTCCATTCGCAGAGTGCGGTTATGCGATAGTTTTGGTCACTATACTGCTCAGATGTTTAAAGATGCTGGTTTAATTGTCTGCGCGGCGCAATAAATCGGCGGGCGGACGTGTTGGGGTGTTTGTCGTTTTCGTACTGTTGCTACATTTGGAGCGGTTCCGGCGTCCGGCATCCTCGCGTTCGTTGGCTACCGGCATAAGAAAGGGAGGGTCGGTTTACCGGCCCTCCCTGGGTACGAAGCGCTGGGGTACCGTCGCTTGTTTGCACTGCGCCCGTGTTTCCCGCTGCGCTCGCCAGTCGCTTAACGCTTGATCTCGATATCGTCGAGCTTGACGTCCATGGCCTCGGTCTTGGCCTCGGCGATGTCGTCGGCAAATTCCAGGGACTTCATCATGGTCTCGACGGCGTCCTTGTGCTCCTCGACGTTGTCGATGCGCACATACACGCTGCCACCGTCAACGTCGGTGAAGTACTCGGTCGTCACGCCGCCCGAGTGCGTAAAGTAGGCGCTGCGCCAGGTCTTGCCGTTGTACTTAACGGGATCGCTCTCGGTCCATCCGGAGTTGGCCTTCCACTTTGCCTCGTAGTCGAACAGTTCATCGGCGTTCTTGTCAGAGTCGAAGACGGGGATGAAGCGATCGCTGGCGTGCTCGCTCTCGGTGAACTTAAACTGGGCCCTGTCGGCGGTGTCGCCTGCGACGTCGGTGATCTCGACGCCCTCGGGGACCTCGACCTTAAACCAAATGAAGTCGGTCCTCATATCCACGGCTGGCTTTTCTGCTCCACCGCCACCGCCACTTCCGGTAGCGCCGCCGCTGCCACCGCAGCCCACCAGGGCAACTGCGGCAAAGAGGCTTATGCAGAGGGTGAGAATCGCAAAGGCCTTCTTTTTCATGGTCGTGTCCTCCTCGATCTGTAACCGCCCACGGATTACCTGCCTTTACTGTACGCGTGGACGGCTCGCTAGGGTGGGCCATGTGTCCCATTCTGGGGGCTGGAATTGCGCCGTTAAGTGGCAATATGCACGGGTCCAAAAGAGGGGAGGGCCGGTGCTGTCGGCTCTCCCCGGGGTGAGGTGTCCGTTGTTTTAAAGGGGCGCGTGTACGCGGGCGTTGCCCCAACAGGTTCCTTGTTTATAGATATGCCCCAGTTTGTGACGTCCGGAAGTCCCGAAAGGCGGGCCATGTTTCCCATGTTTGCGGTGCCGACGCCTATCGTTCGTCATAGAAATCCGCGATGGCCAGGTGCGCTGACGCTCGCGTACTTATGGGCTAGACTTAGCACCATTACGTGATCGATGCGGTCGGCCGGCGTCGGCCGCCCGACCGATATATATGACTTGAAGGTGCGTGCGTATGAGCCAAGAGATGATGGATAAAACCTGTCGAGAGTTTGCCCAAGCGCTGGCTGCTCGCGAGCCGGTTCCCGGTGGCGGTAGTGCGAGCGCCTTTGTGGGCGCACTGGGCGCCTCGCTTTGCGGGATGGTCGCCCGCTACGGTGCGACCAATCCCGCGCTTGCTGATCGTGCGGATGACCTGGCGCGCGCGTTTGCTCAGGCTGATGAGCTGTCCCAGGAGCTTGTCGAGTTGGTTGCCGAGGACGTTCGTGCCTACGGGCAGGTGTCCGCGGCGTACGGTATTCCGCGTGACGATCCGGCTCGAGCGACCGCGATTCAGGATGCGCTGCATGTGGCCGCTATGCCGCCGTATCGCATTATGGATACCTGCGGGCGTGCGCTGGCGCTGCTCGAGGACATGGCGGACAAGGGCTCCCGACAGCTGCTGTCCGACGTGGCGTGCGGCGCCGTATTCTGCCGCGCCGCCATGCAAGGCGCGAGTTTGACGCTCTTTGCGAACACCACGTCTATGAAGGATCGCGCTCGTGCTAAGGAGCTCGAGACGGCGTGTGATGAGTTGCTCGACACATGGTTGCCGCGCGCCGATGCGCTGGCGCGCCGCGCCTCCGACGCTGCAAGGAAGAGAGGATAGCCATGGCTGAACTGCTGAAAGGTGCTCCCGTTGCTCGCGCTTTGACTGAGGAACTTGCTGCTCGCTGCGCAGCCCTGCGCGAGCGGGGCGTTGTTCCGACGTTGGCTATCGTGCGTGTAGGTGAACGCGAGGACGACCTGTCCTACGAGCGCGGTGCCCTCAAGCGCTGCGAGAAGGTTGGCATTGAGGCTCGCCGCGTTTTGCTTCCTGCCGATGTTTCGCAGGACGAGCTGTTGACGGCCGTCGAGGACATCAATACCGATTCGGCTGTTCATGGCTGTCTGATGTTCCGCCCGCTGCCCGCCGGCCTTGACGAGAACGCCGTCGCTGCAGCGCTCGATCCCGCCAAGGACGTTGACTCCATGACGCCGGCTTCACTGCTCACCACGCTTTCGGGGCGCGGCGAGGGTTTTGCCCCCTGCACAGCCGAAGCCGTGCTTGCTTTGCTGGATCATTACGGCGTTGAGCTGGATGGGGCCAAGGTTGCTGTGGTCGGACGCTCACTGGTAATTGGCCGCCCCGTTGCCGCCATGCTTACGGCGCACAACGCAACCGTGACGACGTGCCATACGCATACGCGCGATCTTGCCGCCGAGTGCTGTGCTGCCGACATTGTGGTTGCCGCCGTTGGACGCGCGCGCACGATTGGCGCAGATGCGGTCTGCGAGGACCAGGCGATTATCGATGTTGGCATTAATTGGGACGAAGCCGCTGGCAAGCTGGTCGGCGACGTCGATTTTGATGCCGCGGAGCCGGTTGTTGGCGCAATCACCCCCGTGCCGGGTGGCGTGGGCGCCGTGACGACAGCAATTCTCGCCAAGCACGTGATCGAGGCGGCTGAGCGCGCGGTAAAATAGGCGTTTGGAGGCTGTTTAGGGGGTTGGTTAGATACCCCGTGGTCAAATAATGCCAAATATGAGTACTGTTGCCAAGTTAGTCACATATGTTTGAGATCATTTTGGTTCTTTAGCGATAAGTAATATCGTTAAAGAGCCAATTTTATTGGACGTATGGGGAATTACTAGACTCAGTTTTTGGACAGGTGAGGATTCCCGGCGCCCGGAACAGTGCAATTTGCTGCCACTAAATTTGTGACAGTACTCATATTTGGCATTTTTTGACCACGGGGGCTGCCGAGGCCGTGGTTTCGCCCTTTCTGCGCCGAAGCGATACACTGTTGCCGTTTGATTTCTTCGCTCAAGGAGGATGCGCATGCCGTGCACAACGATTCTGGTCGGTAAAAACGCAAGCTACGACGGGTCGACCCTGGTCGCGCGTAACGAGGACTCGTCCAACGGGGTATTTGAGCCCAAGCGCATGCGCGTAGTGCATCCCGACGAGCAGCCGCGTGTCTACACGAGCGTCCTGAGCCACCTGACCGTTGAGCTGCCCGATAACCCCATGCGCTATACGAGCGTCCCCGATGTTGTCCCGGGCCACGGTATCTGGGCCGAGGCCGGTTTCAACGAGCTCAATGTTGGCATGTCCGCAACCGAGACGCTTACCACCAACGAGCGCGTCCGCGGCGCCGATCCGCTCGTGGACTACGTGCCCGCCAAGGGCAACGAGGGTGAGGACGGCTATGTGCCGGCGCAGCCCGGTGGCCTGGGCGAGGAGGACATGGTGACCCTGGTGCTGCCGTATGCCAAGTCCGCCCGCGACGGCGTGCGTATCTTGGGCGACCTGCTCGAGCGCTACGGCACTTACGAGAACAACGGCATCGCCTTTAGCGACGTGGACGAGATCTGGTGGCTCGAGACCATCGGCGGTCACCACTGGATCGCCAAGCGCGTGCCTGACGACGCCTATGTGACCATGCCCAACCAGCTGGGCATCGACAGCTTTGACCTGGATGACGCCGAGGGCGCCCAGGCCGACCATATGTGCTCCGCCGACCTGCGCGTCTGGATGGCCGAGTGGCATCTGGACCTGACGCTGGGCGTCGAGAGCGACGGCCCGGCTGCCGTCTTTAACCCGCGCGAGGCCTTTGGCTCGCACAGCGACAGCGACCATGTCTACAACACGCCGCGCGCCTGGTACATGCAACGCTGCCTCAACCCCAGCGATGTGTGGGACGGTCCCGAGGCCGACTACACGCCCGAGAGCGACGACATCCCCTGGAGCCGCGTGCCCGAGCGCAAGGTGACCATCGAGGACATCAAGTATGTGCTTTCGAGCCACTACCAGGGCACGGAGTACGACTGCTACGGCAGCAAGGGTACGCCCGCCACGCGCGGCGCCTATCGTCCCATCGGCATCAACCGCAACAGCCAGCTCGCCGTGCTGCAGCTGCGCCCCTATGCGCAACCGGCGTATCGCGCCGTGCAGTGGATGGCGTTTGGCTCCAACTCGTTTAACGCGCTCGTGCCGCTGTACGCCAATGTCGAGACCATGCCCGAGTACTATGCCGACACGCAGGCTCGCGTGACGTCCGAGAATTTCTATTGGGCAAATCGCCTGATCGGCGCCTTGGCCGATGTTCGCTTCCATGAGTGCGGCCGCGCCGTGGAGGACTACCAGGAGAAGGTCGGTGGCATGGGCCACAAGCAGATCCATGACGTCGACGCTGCCGTAGCCGCTCTGCCCGAGGCCGAGGTGCCTGCCGAGCTTGCCCGCGCCAATGAGACTTTCGCCGAGCTTGTGCGCGTGGAGACCGATGCTCTACTGGGCAAGGTGCTCTACACCACGAGCTGCGCCATGAAGAACTCTTTCGCGATGAACGACAACGTGAGGTAGGGATTTCCCGTCGATCGAATAGCGCTAAAACGCTTTGTCGCTTTCGCTCAATCTTGGGTACAAGAACGCCAATGCAGTTGTTTGTGATTGGAGATAACCATGGTTATGAAACTCGATCAGCTTGTTAACGGCGCCATTAACGTGGGCTTTGGCGCTGCCGCCGTTGCTGTCGAAGGCGGCAAGAAGGTCCTCGACGACCTTAACACCAAAGGCGAGCAGGTCCGCAAGGACACCGCCACTCCCGATATCGCCCGCAGTGTGTCCGACATGTTCGAGCAGGCCGGCGGCACCATCTCCGACCTGACCGAGCGCTTGGGCATGCAGGGCGAGACCGCGGCCCAGCGCGTGCTTGACGAGCTCATCCTTGCCCGGGTCCGCGTCATGACCGCCCCCGAGCGCACGGCCTTCCTGGCCCATGTGCGCGACATCGTCGATTCGGTCGAGGACAACGTGACCTCGGTGCCCGTCGAGTCCGTTGAGCCCGACGATGCGAAGGATACCGAAGAGGCTGAGTAGCAGCGCAGATGGCAGATTCCACCACCGATTACAACAATCTAGATCCCTTGGGTGACGAGGCGGCGGTTGTCGATGAGGTCGACGCCGTCGTCTCGGGCGCTCGCAAGAAGCCGCGCGCTGTCGATATGGTGCCCGAGGAGCCCGACGCGATGGCGCCGGACGAGGAATACCAGCTCACGCCGGCGGGTCGTCGCGAACGCATCGGGCAGATTGTTCGCCTGGTCAAAAAGTACCGCGTGTGGGATAACCTCACGCCGGTTCGTTTGCGCCGCCTGCTCGAGGAACTCGGCCCCATGTTCGTCAAGATGGGGCAGATTCTGGCCAACCGGTCCGAGATTCTGCCGCAACGCTTTTGCGACGAGCTGCGTCGTCTGCGCTCCGACGTGGAGCCGGTGCCGTACGAGGTAGTGCTCCGCTGCTTGGAAGAGGAATACGGCTTGCGCCTGGGGGAGATGTTCGATGCGATCGACCCCAATCCGCTTGGTAGCGCATCGCTCGCGCAGGTGCACCGCGCTCGTCTGGTGACGGGCGAGGACGTGGCCGTCAAGGTGCAGCGCCCCGGTGCGCAGCAGGTTATGGCGCAGGACATCGATATCATCCGCTCGGTGGTGCGTATCGTTTCCAAGTTCGTCAACACCGATCAATTCGTTG
>CAUAIH010000019.1:0-40335 GCA_958429025.1 uncultured Collinsella sp.
TATCGTTGGGGCCAGGCCCGATTTTGCCTCTTGACAATGTCCTGCTCATATTAAATGCCGGTACGCTTGCAGAATCGTACCTGTTCCGATTACAGAAAAGGGGCCGTCATGCGTAAGCCTGCCTCCTGCGTCCTTTCCATCGCGCTCTCGCTCGTAATGACGGTTGGTTTTATCCCGTCACCCGCGCTTGCCGAAATCGCCAGTGCGCCAGAACCCGCCGCGCAAAGCGCCGGCAAACCTAACGAGAGCCCAGCCGAAACCACGTCGGGCCAAGCCCGGGCAAACGATCAAATCAGCGCCGCCTCCGGCACCAATGTAACGGCCAACGCAACGCAGCCGATCGACGCCAGCATGTTCAGTATCGAGGACACCGACATTCGCTACACGGGCAATCCCGTGATGCCCACCGTCACGTCGTCGACCGTGCCGAGCGACCAGTACACTGTCGCCTACGAGAACAACGTAGCCATCGGTCAGGCGACCGCCGTTGTGACCGCCGACGACCAGAACTACAGCGGCACCTGCGCGATCCCATTTGAAATCAAACCGGCGAACGCGGCCGCGAACTACCAGCACAGCACCACCGCGCAAAGCGGCGACATCACGCTCACCGTCCAATGGAACGACCCGAGGCTCGGCCAGGAGACCACGTTCCATGTGACTGCGACGGGCGGAAGCGGTGCGTACCAATTCCGCATGGACGCGCCGACGTATATGGATCCCGACGGTAGCAGCGAAAGCGTTGCCGACCCCAGCCGTAACCAGTGGCAGCAATACACCGGCGAATGCACATCGCACGACTACCAGTTCGAAATGACCGCTAGCGGCACCTATTACCTGCGCTTTTACCTGATGGATAAGGCGGCCGGCGTGTACTATCTGCGCTCAAACGTGTTTGCGAGCGCGAACGACGACGCCTATCCGGCGGTCAGCGCCATCGTGAAGTCCGCAGTCGACAAATGCAGCGCCGATACCGACGGGTCCGACTACGCCCGCGCCCTGTGGCTGCACGACTGGACTCTTGGCCATCTGGAATACGACCACAGCCTCAACTGGTGCTCGGCCGAAAGCGGCCTCACGCGCCACCAGGGCACCTGCGAGAGCTACCAGCGCATCTACTCCAAGCTCCTTGACGCCGCGGGCATCGCCAACGGCCGCATCACCGGCAACGGACACACCTGGAACGCCGTAAAGATCGACGGCAAATGGTGCCAGATGGACCTAACCTGGGACGACAACAGCGACAACTGGTACGGAGACCTGGACCAGCGCCATCTGTACTTTGGCCTGACCGACGAGCTCATGGCAATCGCCCACTCCGACCACACGGCAAACTATCAGAAGGACGGCTACGTCTACCGCTCGACCGACCTGTCCAACAATTACTTTGTGCGAAATGGCAAGGCCGATGAATGGGCCGAGAAGTATGCCGACCGAATTCAACAGCACTTAGATGCCAAGGAAGAGAGCTTTTCCATCGATGCCGACAACCAGTCCTTCCCGCCGAGCATCTCGGGGATTCAGAACGGGATTGTTGCTTATGCGATGAATCTGAGGGATTGGAAGGCTGGTGGCGCCGAGGTGGAACTAGACGCCACTTCGGATGTAACCGAGGAATCCAATAGCCAATGGAGCGTCAAATACAATATTCAATCAGACTATAAAGACTGTACCAAAGCAGTACTCCCCGACGGCAGATACTGTATTACAAGCGTGCTGGATCCAGCCAAAAGGTTATCCGCAAGCACTTGCTCTTCAACTCTAACTCAAGAGGTTGTCGTCTTTTCTTTCACTTATGAGAAGGATTATGGTTGCTACAGAATCACTAATATGGCAAAAAGTTTGGGATCTAGGGGCACGCAAATCATGCTTCTCGAATCCTCCGACTCCAAAGAGCAACTTTGGCAATTGGAATCAAGTGGGGCGAATTGGACAATCAGGAACCTTGAAACAAATAAGGTAATTGATGATAAGTGGATGCAAACAAGTGACGGAAGCACCATATGGCTATACGAATATAATAACTCACCAGCTCAATCATGGAGCCTAATACCAATAGACAAGTCGAGCGATCGCAGCATCAGTGATGGGAGCTATAAATTATCGAGTTCCTTAAATAGAGAGATGGGGATAAGTTTATCCGAGGGGTCCTTTGTACTCTCGTCGTCCCCGATAGAACTTGAAATAGAATATAAACCGACCTCTAATTTATACGCAGTTTCAACGGGCAATAAATATCTAGCTTCAGTTGACGATACAATCGCACAAACAAATGACTGTAGCAGCCTAAATGCACTGTGGGTCATCTCGAAATCAAACGGTATGTATACGCTAACCAATGCCGCAACCGGTAAAGCCGTTGATGATAAATGGCTTGATACGAAAGAAGGAGCCGAAATCTGGCTTTATGAACCTAACGGCTCGATCGCACAGCAATGGATCGCTACTGACGGCAGTCCCTTTGAGCAGCCAATTCCAAACGGTAGATACATAATTGGCTCCACCCTGCAAACGGACATGCATATCAAATGCAGCGAGGTGGGAACATTTTTGTCGTCCATTCCCGATGGATTGGATTTCTCATTCGACAATTCAAGCGGTGCATATTACATCACATTCGATGAGAAATACCTGGCCTCAGATAATGGCCTTGTGCTTCTCTCAAAAAAGAACGGCGCTGCGAACCAGCTATGGAAGCTATCGAAAACAGGAGAATGCTGGACCATCGCCGCCATTTCAGACGGACGCTGCCTTGATGATAAATGGCTAGAGACATCAGAAGGAAGCACCGTTTGGCTCTATGAGCCAAACGGTTCATTTGCTCAAATCTGGAGACTATTGCAAATAGAATATATACACGGGATTAAAGTTTGCTGTTTGCCCCTACCGGGAAGGCGTCAAGCGCCCCTGCAAGGACTGAAAGGGGCACTTGGCGTCTTCCCGGTAGCTATCAAAACTAAGCTTTCTTAATCTTGCAAACCAAACTCGAGAAGAGTTCTATTTCATATTCATTCAGGCCAAAGCGCCATAATGCAACTAATAGAGTCACCAAGAAAAAGACTGCTGATAGGATAAGCCCAGGCCATGTCCCGCGTCCAAAGGGAAGATTCCAATATAGAAGAGCAAATAACGCTATAACGGGTAGGGCAACAAGCGCTAGTTGCCCAATTTCAACCCAAAATCGACGAATATCAAGGCCTACTTCTTTTCGATAGTACCAATTCATGATGAAACCGTTTCCGATGAGCATGGCAACTGCTGTGGAAAGGGCCGCTCCGACTAGCCCCACAATATTCAACAAGATAAATGTCAGTACAACATTAGCAATCGCGATGAGAAGATACATCACGCCTCGGAAATAGTATTTGTTAACAACCTGAAGAATTGTGAGACCAAGGTTCTGCACGATGTCAATCGTGAATGGAATCATCACGACTATAGCGATAAGGTAAGAGGCGTAATAGCCCTCACCCGCCCAAAGCTCCATGAAGTCTGCTCCCAGGACAACAAAACCGCCCAAAACAGCGATGCAGACCATAAAAGTAAGTCGTCCGACCCTGATAAAAAGGCTGGAAATTGCTTCCATATCATGATCGCGATGATAGAGTTCTGACACGTGAGGAAGGAATACAGAGGCTATCGCTATACCGATATACATATATGCTGAATAAACCTGCGCCCCTACTGAATATACAGCGACAGACCCGGGCCCGTACAAAAAGCCAACGATAAGTTGGTCGGTCTTCCAGAATATCTGATCGGCAACAGTAACAAGAACGACGGACGCACTGAAGCTGAGAAGCCCTTTAGCCAGCGCCTTGTCCCAACCATGGTATTCCCAACTTGCCTTCAGAACATTCTTTGAATAAATCCTCTGCGCGGTCGCACAAAGGATATTCAGTCCCAGAACCACAACGCAGATTGCAACTGCATAAGGGCACACTCTCGTCAAGAAAACAACGATTACAGGCTGCAAAGCAAGTGAAAGCAGTTGCGTGCCCTTGAGGAAAAGAAAACGTTCATTCGCGGTGAGAATCGAAATATTGATGGTGTTGTTCATCGTGACGATACAGTTAACGCCCAAAATCAGAAGCATGACACAGCACTCGTCGAGTTGTGGCCTAGTAAAGGAAGCTGCATAGACGCATCTGAACGCAATCGCCAAGACCCCCATCGTCACCATAGTCACTACAGACATCACGAGGTACATTCGCTTTGCGATTGCAAGCGTATTCTCCATCTTTCGAGTATCGCCTTCTGCCATATACATGCAGTAGTATCTGCCAACGCCGGCAGCAAGCACGCTGTTGATGGAGACGATATAAGCCATCACAGAACCGATAAGCTGGTAAATACCGTATTCGCTTTGTCCGATGCAGGACAACAGTATAGGAACATAAATTAGTTGAACGACAATCTGAACAACGGTGTAAGCGTAGGAGATTATTACGCCCACGCGACGCCCTGAGTTACTAGACATAATACGAATCCAATCCACGATGGCTGGCGAAACGAAAACTCTCTAAAGCGCCTCCCTTACACGGCAAGCAAAAATGAATAGCCGCGGTGAAAATTTGAGAAGTTTGTATTTGAGACGCAGCTCTCTACTCAGTGACTCAAATCCATCAGAGCAGCTAAGCAGTTCAGCACGAAGTCTATTAAAATCGTACCCTAGTCCACTTTCCCTACCACATTTCGACAATGCCATCAAGGTGAACAACACGTAAGACGAGTACGCTGGATCTGATCTGCCAAGACCTAATTCCGAAAGATATATTTCTTTGGCAACGCGTTGAGCGCCGAGCAATTTTTCGGTAGTCTGATTATTGACTGCGGAATCTTTGCGGTCTACCACATAGCAATAGAGGGCGGCTTCGACAGAAACAACCTTCTCAACCCTGAGCCATAAACGATAGAAAAACTGCCTATCCTCCAAAAGGCTAAGCGACTCATCAAAACGCAAATCGACGCAAAGACTTTTCCTAAATACATGCGAATGAGGGTAAAGGCCGTCTCCAAGAAGCAAAGGACCATCCTTCGGCCCACGTCCAAGATAGGGCGCGGGCAACAGCCCAATTGCATCACCACTTACGCTGACTTTATCCTCAGCAAAGCAAAGCAGGTCGATTTCAGAATCTGCTAAAGCGTCGAGAACAACACGGAGGGCCCCGTCAGGAACCCAATCATCGCTGTCAACAAACCATATATACTCGCCTAAAGCCTTCTCCAGGCCATAATTACGGGCAGCAGAAACGCCCCTGTTAGCCTGATGTAGAACAGTTACCTTCGGGTCTTCCCCATACCCGTCGCATAGTTCACCTGACAAATCCGATGATCCGTCGTCAACGAGCACAAGCTCGCAGGCGTCATCCATCTGAGGCAGAAGTGAACCGACACAACGTGGGAGTTGTTCTTCGGTGTTGTAGACGGGAACAACAACGGATAGCTTCTTTACACACGCTCCGGTCACATCCGCCTCGCAAACCTAGGGTCATCGAGCTTAGAAATACAATCTGTGCAGTCAGATCTGACCTGCCGACAAGATGCGCTCAGGGAGACAGAGACTATCGCAAGAGCGAAATAGAAGGCGATGCCGAAAGAAACCTCGACAAGAGAAGTGAGAATCATTCCATAAAGTACTCCTATGAGGGAAAGAGCCTTCTCGTTTCGCTCCCCCTTTTCACCAAGTACACCATGGACCATAAGACCGAAAGACACAAGCCCCACCAGGCCGTACATAACAACTATTTCCGCAACGCCATTTTGAGCGTTACCCCAACCGACAACACGCTCAACAATAGTGTTGCCATAGCCATACCCGACATAAGGGCTGGCACCAATAATGAAACCCAATCTATCGTAAATAGGCGTTCTTCCAGTCATGGTCAAGCTCCGGCCAAGAACGTCCTGAATGAAACTCTGAACATACGGATTTTGAAGCATCATACCCGAACAAAAGAAAACGATATTTGCAATCGCGAGAACCCCAATAAATACTACGCCCCTCGAGCAAAAACTTTTTACTTTCGAAGGAATAACGACTACAACCGCGACAGCCAGAAGAAAACCAAGAAGTGCAGTCATTGCACTCGCCTTAATGAGAACAAGAATCGTTTCAACAACGAATATCCAGAAAATACCCCAGTTATAGACCACGTAGCCATGACGCTCCGCCAGAAGAGTCCCATAAACAACAATAAGCAACGAGTGAATATCACCCGTGGAGAACTTGTTTCCAATAAGGTAAGAACTCAAAGAATTATTTATGTGGGCCGCAAAAACAACGAAGTCGTTTGCAAGACAAACCAGCAGAAGCGGCCAAAATAGTGAGCTTAATGCCCCAAATAACCCGTACTTCTCTTTTAGCTGAGCAAAGCCGAGAAATAACGCTACAACATTAAGGCCTAAAATTGCCGCATACAAAGCATTCTGAGGTCCACCACCAGCGAATACCGTACAACCAGTAATTACGACGGCAAATTGAAATACCCAGCCAATACCAGGCACCCTGGAAATCGAGCGGAAGCAAATAATTATCAAGAGGGCTATCGCACCGCAACGAACGCTCTGTGCCAAAGCTGTAGGTAAAAAGGCAAACTTATACACTGTCATAATCATAAGAACGACAATGCTAAAGCGATCAAACGACTCTTTTGCGGTATATATCGGCAGTGTCCCCTGTGTTGGCTTTGAAATCAGCATCCAATCCTCATCAATCTAGCAATCCTCAAGAAATTCCTCAAAGCTTCCGTAGGTCCTCGCATTCTGCATCCAGTTCAAGCTCAAACTCCGCGTTCCCATCAACCTCGCCTGCGACTCTTGTAAATCACAGAGATGTTCGGGGTCAGCGAACAGCGGGAAGTACTCGCGAATCTCCTCGGGCTTGGGATCGCGATCCAGCTTGGCCCGGAAGCAACGCACATACTCCTTGGCCTCCTCGACCTGTACGGCGGCACGCTTCTCCCGGTAGTGCTCGAGCGAGCAAATCCGCCGAGCGGGCACCCCCCCCCAAACCGAATCTCCCTCGATATGGCCGCTCACCACAGCATGGGCGCCGATAATCACGTTATCCTCAATAGTCGTACCGCACAGAATGGTGGCGCCCCATCCGACGAAAACATTGTTGCCGATGGTAACCGGCTTCTCGTTACCCAGAATCTCACCAGTCTTGCCCTTTACAACAGACCAACTGAAGTCATGAGTCAGGATAGTAATCGGTCCGGTGAGATTAACGTGATCTCCGATGGTCAAAAGGTGTGGATCGGTCACGTCGACATGCGTTTCTCCCGGACAATGAAACGTAACGTCCTCCCCGATAGTGACCCCGCACGAGCGCAGGTATTTCAAGTAACCCTCGTTATTCACAAGAAGTTTGTTGTAAACCTTCCTCACAACATCTTTCAAAGCCATTCTTGCAACTCCAATCTAGAAAAAACCGAGCGCCGCAGCCATATAGAGAACGTTCGCGGCTCTCCGCTTCAGCAGCTCCACAAAGGCCCTCTGCGCAAAACCAAGTCTCTTGCTCGGATATTCGTCTATCACCCTCAGCAGCCGCTGATCGCCCGCCATCTTCCGTATGGCACTGCAAGCGTCGTGTCGGCTCTTGCCGCTCACGCGGGATACTTCCTGCGAGATGCACATCTTCATATAGATGAACAGCGTCTTCGTCAGTCTCAAAACGCAATCCGCCTCAGCGGGCGAGTTCGCCACGAGCCGGAGAGCGTAGTCAAAGAAGTACAGACACGCCTCGAAGCGGTCCGGCCTGTACGAGGTCGTGAGGGACGAAAGATTAGTGCGGTACGAATAGCCCACGCAGCTCGTCGTCGCCACCTTGCTGCAGGTTCGCAGAAACATGAACTTGAAAACGAAGTCCTCGCTAATCACCTCACGCTCCGAGGGGAAGCGGAGGTCGTACTCGTCTATGTTCGTCTTTGCGAACAAAGACGAACATGCCGACATCGGAATCGAGTCAGATGCATCGGGGGCGCTTCCACAAACGCGAGGGATGAACTTCATCGCCAGCTCATCGCCCTCCCACACGGCATCCTCGAGCTTGAATTCGAACTGGGAGTTCCCCTCGCCGTCGCGCTTGGTGAACCCGCCCAGTACGCAGTCCGCCCCGGTATCCTCTATAGCGCGGACAAACGTCGCGACCATGCCAGGTTCGAGCCAGTCGTCAGAGTCAACAAACATCACGTGCGTAGTCTCAGAGCGCAGGCTGTCGAGCCCCGTGTTGCGCGCGAAACCCAAACCCGCGTTCTCCTTGTGAACCGTCCGAACGCAATCGTTCTCGGCGGATAGGCGCTCGCACAGCTCACCTGACCCGTCGGTCGATCCGTCGTCGACGAGCAGTATCTCGAACACCGAGTACGACTGCTCAAGAATGGAGCGAACACACTGCTCAAGATAATGTTCCACGTTATACACGGGAATAATGACAGTTATCTTCAATGTAGAATTCATCAGCCAGCAAGCTCCTCGTACATATCGAGAACAGAATCAAAACAAGCCGGCTGCGAGTAACCCGCTTTTTCTACCACGTCTACATTGCGAATCGAACGCGATCGCATGCGACCCAAGAAACCATCTGCGGCATTTGCCCAACAAAACTCGCCATCATCTAAGGAAAGGCGTGCGCAAAGCTCAGGGGCAATCACGACCTCATTGGTTATCGCATTGCTCATAACAACCGCAAGCCCTGTCGCTTGGGCCTCGATAAGGTTAATCGGCAGTCCTTCATACTTAGAGGGAGCGAAGAGAACATCCATCGCGCAATAATAGCGCTCAACATCGTCAACGCGACCAGCACAAATGCAGCGACCCTCGCTAATCAATCCTGCCGCATGGCACTTGAAGCTATCGAACAGCTCCCCATCGCCACAAACAAGCAGGTAAGCATCAGAATTTCGCTTTGAATACTCTTCAAATACATTTAGAACAAATATAGGATTCTTGGCATCGACAAAACTTGCCGCGAAACCAAGAACCGGAGCGTTTTCTGGAATTCCATACGCTAGACGCACCTCAGAGCGAGAGGCCTCATTAAATTCGAAACGACTGACATCAATACCATTGAAGGCTACGTGATATTCACCACCAGCAAATAGGAAATCACCTGCTGCATGTGAACACGCTAGCTTCCCCGAACAATCTTTTAGATACAGCTTTCGCTCAATGTTAGTGAAAAGACTCTTAGCGCCTCTCGACCTATTACCGAAAGAGCTGTTGTGCGAATGAACAATCGCCTTAGCTCCAGCTTTAACAGTTAGATGTGCAAAATGGAATACTAGCCCATTGTTGCCGTGAATATGGACGATGTCATAACCCCCGTCAGCAACAAACGCTGAGACAGCAGTGCCGCTGATAAGAGCTCCCTTAACCCCACCAGTGACTAATGGGCCAGCGCCGGCGACGCGAATGCTATCAACCGCCGTAGTCACTGAGACCACACTGCAGTCAATTCCATTAGCGCTTGCTACGGCAACCAAATCCTCGACATACCGCTCGACACCGCCGCCGCTCCATTTGAGAACAAGCTCTAGAACCTTCACGGGTTACCTTTCGTCCAAATCGAAATCTTGTCGCTCGGAGTGCTTCATTGCAAAGCCGTGAACATCGGATATAACCGTTGCGGGATTGCCGCTAACGATTGATCCAGCCGGGATACTCCCCCGCACCACGGCCCCTGAGCCCACAATGCAGTTATCGCCTAAAACGGCCCCAGGCATGATGATTGACCGCGCACCGATAAAGCAGTTACTGCCGATTTTGACAGGGCGTCTGATGACCCTATGGCGCTCCGCGGCATCGATACCCACTGCCCTAAATGCATTGTTAATGCTGTAGTCATGAACGAGCACGACCACATCGAATGAAATGGTGCAATCATCACCGATTTCAATCATGTCATAGCCCGACGAATCCAAAAAAACAGTCGGGCTGATCCAGCAGTCACCAGGCTTTTCATTAATCTTTACACCCAGCTTTCGGAGAAACTTTGGGTATTGGCGAATAAAAGCCGGCTTATTAAGCTTGTCCAGCCACCAGTAGTAGCTATTGAGCGCCTTGAGCGCATATGTCTTGAGTCCCATCCGCTCTCTCCCATATATTTCTACTCACCGGAAGTACATCACTGCGCCGAGCGCTTAAAGCACATCGCAAGAAAATGCCAACTGTCAATAAAGTAGCGCCTGAACAGGCGTTTCGGCTCCTTAAGGAAGCGATACAGCCACTCAATACCTGCGCGACTCACCCATTCGGGCGCACGTTGTACATTACCGGCAAGAAAGACCACCGTAGCGCCACAAGAGATGGAAACAGGAGCCCTGTAAATGTCGCGGTTGCCCTCAACGAAGATCTCCTGCTTAGGGCAAGAAAGACACGCCAGAAGGATATCCGGCTTAGCCTCGACAAGCATTTTATTGATTTTCTCGAGCTCGGCAGAGTCCTTCTCGAAGCCAAACATTGGCGAATACGCCCCCACGACCTTAAGGCCGGGATGCTCGGCGACCAGATTATCGCGCGCCACCTCAGGAACGCCATCTTTACCGCCCAAGATAAACACCGAAAACCCCTCACGCTCGGCCATAGCACATACAGCGGGCACGAAGTCGCTGCCCGAAACCTTCTCGGGCAACGGGATGCCACGCTTCTGTGCAACCTTCAGAGGCGGCTTGCCGTCCATAAGAGAGAGATCGCAGTGTGCGATGGCATCCTTCAGGGCGGGGTTCTTATCCGCTTTAACCATCACGTCAACGTTGAGGAAGAGCACATGCGAAGGCTCAGCGTCCCGGGCTAGCTCCCTCACGAGCTCGAGGGCTTCGTCGCTGGTGAGAGCATCCACGGGCACCCCGAGGAAGTCATATCGTTTATCACCAAATATGTTTGTCAAACGAAAGCGCCTCCCCCGCCCACTCAAACGCAACACACGCGGCCTTGGCGGCCACTTCGTCGCTGGTCTTGTCTCCGAACATTACGCATCCAGTTGAATTTGCGTCAAAGTCACGCATAGCAGCCAGCAGCATTCCCGGGGCGGGCTTACGGCATTCGCAGGGACCGGTGTAGTCGGGGTGATGCGGGCAGAAATACCAAGCGTCCACATGAACGCCGAGCTTCTCCAACTCGTCTTCCATGTAGCGATGAAGGCGACGCATGTCGGCCCCGGTGTAGAGGCCCTTGGCGATTCCCGCCTGGTTGGTCACTACGACGACCTTGAAGTCAGGGTCGTCGGAGTAGCCGCGCATGATGTCGACCGTGGAGGGGATCAACTCCAGCTTCTCCGGCTCGTGCAGGTGCCCAGTATCAACGTTGATCGTGCCGTCGCGGTCGAACATGGCGAGCTTCCACGACTTTGCGAGCGGAGCAAGCATCGTCTGAGCGAGTTCGTAGTCCTCCGGCACGCCGATGTCGATGAAGCCGCCGGCGCACTCAACGGCGCGCAGCGCCCCGTCTCCGACGACGCGCTCGAAGTAGTCGCTCTCCAGGGAGAACTTCTCGGGCATGCAATTCAGGGCGTCCCCGCGCAACAGGTAGACGCCCGCGTTGATGAGGCCCTCCTCGCACGGGCGCTTCTCGTGGAACGCGGTCAGGGAGCCGCCGGCGTCCACGTCGACCGTGCCGTAGCGCTCGAAGTCGCGCATGCGCTTGACGGCGATGACGGACGAGACGCCCTCGGG
The DNA here is from genome assembly GCA_958429025.1 of uncultured Collinsella sp. Classification (GTDB taxonomy): domain Bacteria; phylum Actinomycetota; class Coriobacteriia; order Coriobacteriales; family Coriobacteriaceae; genus Collinsella. The sequence goes on from CAUAIH010000019.1 coordinate 11,676, forward strand.
GGCGTCGCACGCGGCCGCCTCCATGGCGGCGAAGTCCACGTCGAGCCAGGTGTCCCCGTTCAGGACGAAGACCCAGTCCGACTCGCACCTGCTCAATGCCCTCTTGACGGCGCCGCCGGTGAACAGCGGCGTCTCCTCGGGGCTGTATTCGATTGCCATGCCGCGGTAGGAGCCGCCGAAGAAGCCCTCGATCTGATCTCGGCGGTAGCCGTCGGCGACGACCGCGCGGTCGAAGCCGGCTGCCGCCAGCTGGTCCATGATGAAGCGCAGGAACGGCCTGCCGGCCACGGGCGCCATGGGCTTGCACACGTCGGGAACGACATGGGCAAGCCTGGTGCCAAAGCCGCCTGCGAGCACGATAGCCTCGCGGTAGGGGCGCATCTACTCGGCACCCCCGAACATGTCGGCCTCCACCGCGGCGCAAAGCACGTGGTAGGTGGGCAGATGAAGCTCCTGCACGCGGAAGACCTCGTCGCGCGGAACGCGGACACACACGTCGGAGATGCCGGTGAGTTTGGATTCTTTGGCGCCGGTGAGCGAGACCACGCGCACGCCCTTGGCGCGGGCCACCTTGGCGGCCTCGACCACGTTGGTGGAGTTGCCCGAGGTCGAGATGGCGAGCAGGACATCGCCGGTCTCGCCGTAGCCGTAGACCTGCTGGGCGAAGACACCGACGGCCGCCTCGTCGTTGCCGAACGCGGTGGAGAGCGCCGTCTGGGAGACGAGCGAGATTGCGGGAAGGGAGCCCTCGAGCCATGCGGGGGCGTCGGCGCCGTTCGCCTCACGGTACGCCTCGGCGAAGGCTCGGTCGACCGGGCGCTTGAAGCGGAAGCTCTTCATGAGCTCGCCGACCGTGTGCTCGGAATCTGCCGCGGAGCCGCCGTTGCCGCAGACGAGCAGCTTCCCGCCCGCACGGAAGGACCCGGCGATCAGCTCGCGCGCCGCGCGGACCTCCGCCTCGCAGGCAAGCATCTCGGGATAGTTGCGGAAGAAGGTCGACAGGCACTCGTCGCCCGTCTGGGGGCACTTGGTATCCATTAGCGCGATCCCTCCAGGTCGTAGTCCTCGGGCCCGTAGTAGGCGACGGAGGTGCCGCCGTCCTCGAACTCGAACGGTATGTAGAGAAGGTCGGACATGGCGCGTCGCACGGAATCCTGCGCGTCGGGCTCGACGTAGAAGACGAGGAACCCTCCCCCGCCGGCGCCCAGGAGCTTGCCGCCGAGGGCTCCCGCATTGACGCCGCGCTCGTAGAGGGCGTCGATGGAGCCTGTGGATATCTGCGAGCCCGTGCCGCGCTTGAGGCGCCAGGTGGTGTCGAGCAGGCGGCCGAACTCGGAGAGGTCCGCCGACTTGTCGGTGAGGGCGCCCTCGGCCACATCGACCAGCGACAGCATCTCCTTGAGCTGGGCCGTTTTGTCGGTCACCCGGTTGGCCTTCTGCATGTCAGAGGAGAAGCGGGTGAAGCCCGTGAAGAACATCATCAGGTTGGAGTTGAGCTCGCGCTTTCGCTCGGGCGAGATGACGATGGGGCGCACCGAGAAGTCGCCGTCGGCGAAGTCGATACGGTTGAGGCCGCCGAACGCCGCGGCAATCTGGTCCTGCCAGCCGCCGGCCTCGGCGCACAGCTCGCGCTCGAGCTTAATGGCCTCCCTGGCCAGGCGGTCCTTGGAGGCGTAGGTGCCCTTCATGCAGTGGAAGGCGTTGAGCATGCCGACGGCGAAGGACGAGGAGGTGCCAAGGCCCGACCGGGCGGGAAGGTCGGCCTCGTAGGAGATGCGCATCTCGCGCATGTCGAGCATCTGCATGGCGTTGCGGACCGCGGGGTGCTCGAGCTCGGAGGGGTCGGAGACGCGCTCGATCCTGGAGTAGACGAGCTCCGTGGAGTAGTCGAAGAAGCGCGGCAGGTGGCGCGCTGTGACGTAGCAGTACTTGTCGAACGTGGTCGAGATCACCGATCCGCCGTGCTCGTTGAAGAACTCTGGCATGTCGGTACCGCCGCCGAAGAACGACATACGGAAGGGTGTACGAGTGATAATCATGTCTCAAGAACCTATCTTCAAAAACATAAGGAATTAACTAGCGCCGCCGCCGGTAATGACCTCGACCACCGTGAGCAGCACAATCTTGATGTCAGTCAATATGCCGCGTTTTGCTATGTATTCGAGATCGCGCTGTACCATGCCGTCAAAGTCGGTATCGTTACGCTCAGTGACTTGCCACCAGCCGGTGATGCCGGGCTTCACTGCCAAGCGCTGCAGGTCGTACTCCGTGTACTCCGCCACCTCATTGGGTAACGGCGGGCGCGGGCCCACGACGGACATCTGCCCCAGGAACACGTTCAGGAACTGAGGGAACTCGTCGATGGAGTGCTTGCGGATGAACCTGCCGATCCTGGTGACGCGGGGGTCCTCCTTCATCTTGAACATGGCGCCGGCGATCTCGTTCTGCTCCTTGAGATCCGCCAAGCGCTCGTCGGCGTCCTTGTACATGGAGCGGAACTTCCACATGCGGAAGGTGGTCAGACTGCCATCGGGTCGAGTCTGGCCAACGCGGATCTGGCTGTAGAAGGGACTACCCTCGCTCTCCAGGCGGATGGCCGCGGCCAGCACCAGGCTGGGCAAAGCGATGACGACGAGCACGGCACCGCTGAACACGATGTCGAAGGCGCGCTTGACGGTGCGGTAGACCAGGCGCGAGCGGTCCCAGTCCATGATGGATTGCATGGCCTTGTGGCGGCCGGCGCCCTCGCGCCGACCCATGGCCTGAGCAATGAGCGCCGCCCCCGCGGGCGCATTGCTCTCTGTTACTTCTTTAGCAGCCACAGTCAAACTTACGTCCCCGTTCCCCAGGGATCCCCCAATCGGTAAATTCAAAAATGCGAACGAATAGCTGGTGCAACGTCTCCCTTACGTCTTGCTGGGAACGTCGAGTGGCAGCAGCTCCCTAAATGTGGAGTCACCCTCGCCCACGTCTACCAGGCACCAGCGCTTATGACGGTCGATCTTTTTAACGCGAGCCTCTTGCCCCACCAAGGGCCCCTGCTCTATGTGCAATACGCCGTCTTCTATGCGGGCGACGCTATTGCGCACCACGCCGTCGTCGTCGAGCACGCTGCAATACCAGTCCTGCGCATCGTCAGGCATGGGCATGTACGCCCGCTCCCTACTGCCGGCGATGCGGCAGCCAAAGCTCAACTGGGCCAAAGCCCTATCGAGCGCGGCGGCATCGTGCGTGGCGACGAAGAAATATTCCTTGTACATGGGTTTGGTTTGGAGCGACCAGGCGCCGTCCCGCTTAAACCAGAACTCCTTTTGCATCACAAAAGCGTCCTGCATCAACTCGTGCGGGATAATGCGGCGGACCTTTTCGCAGGTCTCGCGCTCTTTTCCATGGGGAGTGTGGACCAGATACCAGCGGACGCGGCCGTGCTGGCTGTTGGTGGTGGCGCCGTTAAAAGCGCCCGGCAGCTGCTCTTGGCGCCGTGTCGTCTGTTCCATGTTCTCGCCCCCTCTTTTGGCTTTGCGATGTACGCAAATGCAGGGGCGTTTAGAACAGGCTTCTCGCTCGCAGCTAGGCGCAGTCGCAAAAGTACAGGTTTTTGTATCTTTCGACAGACGACATTATACGAGCAATTAATCAGCGTTTGCCCAGATTACGCAAAATGTACTGCTAGTAGGTACATCTCCATACCCCTCTATAAAAACCTGTACCTTTTTGTGCAACAAAAAAGCCGCTCAACCAGCGGCTTTTCTTATTTCGGCATGAAAAAGGCGACCGCCCTTTGTGGACGGTCGCCTTTGTTAATTGATGTGAAGTTTGCCTTAGGCGCGAGTCTTGATCTCTTCGGTCACCTTCGCAACAAACTCGTCAACGCTCATCTGAACGGTCTCGTTGGAGCGATCGCGGACGGAGATGTTGCCGGCCTCGACCTCCTTCTCACCCAGGATGAGCATGTAGGGCACGCGGTCGATAGAGCGGGCCTCGCGGATCTTGTAACCGATCTTCTCGTCGCGGTCGTCGCAGACCACGCGAATGCCGGCCTCCTCCAGCTTGGCGCACACCTCGTGGGCGTAGTCGCGGCTCTTCTCGGAAACCGGAAGCGCCTTGACCTGCACGGGGGCCAGCCAGGTGGGGAACTTGCCCGCAAAGTGCTCAATCAGAATACCAATGAAGCGCTCGATGGAGCCAAAGCATACGCGATGCAGCATGATGGGGCGCTTCTTGGTGCCGTCGGCGTCCACGTACTCCAGGTCAAAGTTGAGCGGCATCTGGAAGTCAAGCTGGACGGTACCGCACTGCCAGGTACGGCCGAGCGAGTCCTCCAGATGGAAGTCGATCTTGGGGCCGTAGAAGGCGCCGTCGCCCTCGTTGACCTCGTAGTCCATGTGCAACTGCTCCAGAGCGGTGCGCAGGCCCTCCTCGGCGCGCGCCCAGTCCTCGTCCGAACCCATGGAGTCCTCGGGGCGGGTGGAAAGCTCAACATGATACTTAAAGCCAAACTTCTGGTACACGGAGTCGATGAGGTTGACCACACCCACGATCTCGTCGGTCAGCTGGTCGGGACGCACAAACAGGTGGGCGTCATCCTGGTTAAAGCAGCGCACGCGGAACAGGCCGTGCAGGGCGCCGCGCAGCTCGTGACGGTGCACCAGGCCAATCTCGCCGGCGCGAATGGGCAGCTCGCGGTAGGAGTGCGGCTTGGAGGCGTACACCAGCACGCCGCCCGGGCAGTTCATGGGCTTAATGCAGTACTCTTCGTCGTCGATGACGGTGGAGTACATGTTGTCCTTGTAGTGGTCCCAGTGACCCGAGGTCTTCCACAGCTGCTTGTTCATGATGAGCGGCGTGGAGATCTCCACGTAGCCGGCCTTGTGGTGGATCTCGCGCCAGTAGTCCAGCAGCGTGTTCTTAAGGATCATGCCGTTGGGCAGGAAGAACGGGAAGCCAGGGGCCTCATCGCGCATCATAAAGAGGTCCATCTCGCGGCCGATCTTGCGGTGGTCGCGTTTCTTGGCCTCCTCCAGCATGTGCATGTGCTCGTCGAGCTCTTCCTTGGTGGCAAAGGCGACGCCGTTGATGCGGGTGAGCATCTTGTTGTCCTTGTCGCCCTTCCAGTAGGCGCCCGAGACACCGGTGAGCTTAAAGGCCTTCAGCGCCTTGGTGTAGCAGATGTGGGGGCCGACACACATGTCGATGTAGTCGCCCTGCTGGTAGAAGGTGATGCGGGCGTCGTCGTCCAGGTCGCCGATGTGCTCGACCTTGTACTTCTCGCCGCGCTCTTCCATAAGGGCGATGGCCTCGGCGCGGGGCTTCTCAAAGACGGTGAACTTGAGGTTCTCCTTGACGATCTTTTTCATCTCGGCCTCGATCGCGGGGAAGTCGTCCTCGCTGATCTTGACGCCCTCGGGCAGGTCGACGTCGTAGTAGAAGCCGTTGTCGGTCGCGGGGCCGTAGGCAAAGTCGGCCTCGGGGTACAGGCGCTTGATGGCCTGCGCCATGATGTGCGCGGCGGAGTGGCGGATGACGTGCGTGACCTCGTCCTGCGGGAGCTCGGCCACCGAACCGTCATTGTAGAGTGCCTTCATGGGTATGTTTTCTCCTCTCGGATGCCTGATGCAAGTGCGTGCGATGCGCTCGGCGTTTTTGACTTGCATCATTATAGGCAGGTTGCCTTGGTATACAAGCGCCCGCCGCACCTTAATGGCACGGCGGGCGATTTTCTACGCATGCTTCATCGTGTGGGCGGGATATGAGGCGCGCGTGGCTTGCGGCGTGCCCGTTGCTTGCAGCCGGCCCAGCGATGGATGCGTTACTGGATGCGAGTTCGGCAGTAGGGGCAGACCTTCCAGTGCGCATCGAGCGGGCGATGGCAGCTGGGGCAGACGTTGCGAACCTGGGTATCGCACACCGGGCAGACGACGAAGTCCTTCTCGATGGGCGCGCCGCACTGCGGGCAGGTGCCGTACTGGGCAAGCTGGCGCTCGCGCAGGGCCATGTCCAGCTCCTGCTCCTCGCGATCGGACGCATAGGAGTGCGGGCGCAGGACCAGGTAGGCGATGAGTCCTACAAACGGGATGAGGGCGATGATGCCCCATGCCACGTAGGCGCTGGCGCCGCGGCGGCGAGCGTCGATGAACACATAGACGACCGACAGCACATACAGGGCGATGATAAAGCCAACGAAGGCATAGACGACGCCCATAAGCTGCGGCGACATGAGCTCGGAGATGTACTTGGACATTACGGGTACCTTTCGGAATATTAACAGTCCGGTCAAGTTTACCACGGGGTTTGTTTATATGGGACCACGGCTAGGGGCGGGGCTGGCGCGGACACAAACATCTCAATCTGTAACAGTTAGGAGCGGAATCCGGGTCTAGATGTTACAGATCGAGACAAACGGAGGACCCGCCTGGCAAACGTCTCGATCTGTAACACCTGGAACCCAGCTCTTCTGTTTACTGTTACAGAACGATAAAAACCTCTGACACCAGAGGCGGCAGACGAGGTCACCGATGGTCCTGAGTCTCCCCTCGCCTGCCGTTGGCGGGTGTTGCGGGGCTATTCGCCGCATTGCCGCTGCGCTGGGGGTGTGCAGACCGTAGGATAGTCCTATTGACAGCCTGTCAACTCGTCTGGGAGGCACCGTGGCAGAAACGTTTGATATCGCGATTGTGGGCGCGGGCATCACCGGGTGCGCCATCGCGCGGCAGCTCGCGCGCTATGACTTGTCCATTTGCGTGGTCGAGGCGGCCAACGATATCGCGCTGGGCGCGTCGAAGGCCAACGGCGGCCTGGTGCACGCCGGCTACGATCCGGCGCCGGGCACCGTAAAGGCGCAGGTCAACGCCCGCGGTTGCGAGCTGTATGGCACCTGGGCCCAGGAGCTGGGATTTTTGTTCCGCCGCACCGGGTCGATGGTGCTGGGCTTCAACGACGAAGACCGAGCGCACCTGGAGAAGCTGCGCCAGAATGGCCTTGCCAACGGCGTGCCCGAGCTGGCGATCATTGGCCCCAAGCGTATCCGCGAGCTGGAACCGCGTGCCAGCGCCGACGCAACATGCGCGTTGTGGTGCCCCTCGACCGGTTACGTCGACCCATTTGAAGTGGCCATCGCCGCGCTGGAGAACGCCGTTGCCAACGGCGTGACGTTTATGCGGTCTGCGCCAGTGGAGGCCATTAAAGATGCTGGCTCGGATGACGGAGTCGCGCGCTTTACGCTGGCGACGCCCGCCGGCGACGTGCACTGCCATTACCTGATCAACGCCGCAGGCAACGGAGCCGCAGACATCTCGCATATGGCGGGCGCCGAGGAGTTCCAGATGGTTTGGCGCCAGGGCAATATTGTGGTGCTGGACAAAGAGCCGCGCGCGCTCATGCCGCTCTACCCAGTGCCCACGCCAATTTCCAAGGGCGTCATTGTGACGGGAACCGTGCACGGCAACACCGTGATTACCGCGACGGCCGCCGAGCGCGAGCCCGGCGACACGCAGACCTATGCGGGCGACGTCAACGTGCTGCTGAGCGGCGCGCGCAAGCTGGTGTCCGATCTGGACACGCGCCGCGTGGTGCGCGCGTTTGCCGGCGGGCGTCCGGTCATTAAGGGAACGAACGACTTCTTTATTGGAGAGTCGGCCGTCGTACCGGGGCTGTTCCAGGCAGCAGGCATTCAGTCGCCGGGCGTGGCGAGCGCGCCAGCCATCGCCGAACGCATGGAGCAGGTGTTACGCAATGCCGGCGTAGCCCTGCGCGAACGAAGCGATTGGGACCCGATACGCCGCGCGCCGGACGACTTTGACCGCGCCCCGCTTGCGCGCAAGGAAGAGCTCATTGAGTCCGACCCCGCGTGGGGGCAGATCGTCTGCCGCTGCGAGACGGTGCCCGAGGCCGAGATCGTGGCCGCGATCCGACGCCGCCCGGGCGCGATTTCGGTCGAGGGCGTCAAGCGCCGCTGTCGTGCCGGCATGGGTCGGTGTCAGAGTGGCTTTTGCCAGAGCCGCGTGGTGGCGATCCTGACGCGCGAGCTGGGCTGCGACCCTAGCGAGGTGTTGTTGGAGGATGCCGGATCTTGGTTGGTCGAGGGACCGCTGAAGGGGGTGCGCTAGGATGGCGACGCTTGATATGCGCGACGAACGCGCGGAAGCCGGAGCTGTAGCGTCGGTGTCGACGAAGGCCTTCGACGTGGTCGTCATCGGCGGCGGACCTGCTGGCATGGCGGCTGCGCTTGCCGCACATAATGCCGGCGCCCACGTGGCCATCGTGGAGCGCGAGCAGCATCTGGGCGGCATCCTGCGCCAGTGCATCCACCCCGGTTTTGGCCTTTCGCACTTTAAGCAGGAACTCACCGGCCCCGAGTACGCCCAACGCTTTATCGACCAGGTGCGCGCAACCGACATTGCGCTGTTCTTGGGCAGCATGGTGATTGGGATTGATTCGGGCGAGGGCGCGAGCGCGTCGGTCGTGGACGAGGCCCCAGGAGCCGCCGCGGCCCATACCGTCACGCTCATGAGCCGTACCGGCATGCTGCAGCTCACCGGACGCGCGGTCGTCCTTGCCATGGGATGCCGCGAGCGCACGCGCAGCGAGATTAAGATCCCCGGCAGCCGTCCCGCCGGTGTGTTTACGGCAGGCCTGGCGCAGCGATACATCAATATCGAAAACCTCAAGCCCGGCTCGCGCGCCGTCATTTTGGGCTCGGGCGACATCGGGCTTATCATGGCGCGCCGCTGTACGCTCGAGGGAATATCGGTCGAGGGCGTGTACGAGCTCATGCCGTATGCCAACGGCCTGCGTCGCAACGTCAAAAACTGCCTGGACGACTTTGGCATTCCGCTGCACTTGTCCACCACCGTCACGCGCGTGATCGGGCACGATCGCGTGGAGGCCGTCGAGGTGAGTCAGGTCGACGACCATCTGGCGCCCATTCCGGGGACCGAGCGCGTTGTTCCGTGCGACACGCTGCTGCTTTCGGTGGGCCTGATACCCGAGAACGAGCTTTCGGTTGCCGCGGGCGTCGAGCTTGACCCACGCACGCGCGGCGCCGTGGTGGACCAGAGCCTGCAAACGGGCGTGCCGGGCATCTTTGCCTGCGGCAACGTGCTGCACGTGCACGACCTAGCCGACAACGTAACGACCGAGTCCGAGAGGGCTGGCGCAACTGCAGCGGCGTACGCTCTGGGGACCGACGCGGGCACCGTTCCGAGCTGCGAGCTCACCGTCTCCCCTGCCGGCATCGCGGGCTACGCGCTGCCGGGACGCATTACGGCTGTGGCGCTCACCAAGCTCAACTTCCGCGTGCGCCGGCCAGTCGATGCCGCCTGCGTGAGGATCTTGGCCAACGGCGAGGAGCTGTTCGCCGGCAAGGTCCGCGCGTTTAAGCCGAGCGTTATGGAAAGCTTCCCACTGCCGGCAAAGGTCATCAAACAAGCGCTCGATCTGGGTGCCAGCGAGATTGTCCTTTCCGTCGATCCCGTCGAGGAGGCATAGACTATGAGCGATAACGTGATCGAAACGCTGCAGTTCAACTGCACGACCTGCCCATCCGAGTGCCTCCTGACCATAGAGGTAGAGCGCGACGCCAATGGCGCCGTGGTGGAAGTGCGCTCCGTAACCGGTAACAACTGCCCGCGCGGCGATAAGTTCGCACACCAGGAGCTCACCTGCCCCATGCGCGTGCTCACGACGACCGTGGCCGTCTCCGGCGGCGACGAAGCCCTGCTCCCCGTGCGCACATCCGAAGCCATCCCGCTAGAACTCCACGCCCAAGCCATGGACCTCATCCGCGGCGTGATCGTCGAGGCCCCCATCCGCATGGGCGACGTCGTGCTAGAGAACCTCCCAGACACCAACATCAACCTTATCGCCAGCATGGACATCGACCTAGTCTAGCTAATTTGGGACGGGGCTCTTTTAGCTACCCCGCCATCCACCCCGCCCCTCCTCAATTGCGGTGAAATAGTTCCTGATTTCCGCCAAAACCCCGGCATCCAGGAACTATTCCACCGCAACTATCCTTGGGATCGGTATTCAGCTTGTGCCTACTTTAGTGCCATTTCAAAACTATGCCGGATTACGGGGCCGATTCGGAGACCGCCATCCATACCGGCCATTTTCAATTTTTGACAAGCGATCTATATGCGGTTTTAATTTCGCGATTTTTGCCATGGTCAAGTAATACAGGTCCAGCCCCGTAATCCGCCATACTTTTGAAACCAGCCCATTTGGGACGGGCCTCTTATGGCTACTTTTACCTATTAGCCCGCAAGTTTGACGCAGCTAAAATAGCCCCGTCCCAAATTGACTACCCTGGCATTGGGGATACCATGGTGGCAACCAAGCGAAAGGATGTTTCATGGCACATGTCGATGACCAGCGCGTGGCGCGCGTGCTCGATGCGCTCGAGGCTCAGCACCCCGGTGCGCAGTTGCTCATAAATGACCCGTGGTCGATCTACTATCTGACCGGTTTTTATGCCGATATGTTCGAGCGTTTTTGCGGCGCGCTGCTCGCACGCGGTAGCGAGCCCGTGACCCTGGTCAACGCGCTGCATCAGCTGCCCGAGTATGACAATGCGCGCGTTGCCTACCACACCGATACCGACGTCGTGGCCGACGCCATCGCTCGCGAGGTCGATCCGAACAAACCGCTCGGCATCGACACCGTCATGCGTTCCGGCTTTTTGATGCCACTCATGGAGCGCCACGCAGCCAGCGAGTTTTTCCTGGGCGACTTTGCCGTCACCGCCGCGCGCACCCACAAGGATGACGCCGAACAGGAGCTCATGCGCGCGTCCTCGGCCGCTAACGACGCCGTGATGGCCGACGCTATCAAGCTCGTTCACGAGGGCGTGACGGAACGCGAAATTGCCGACCAGATGCTCGGCCTGTATCGCAAGCACGGCTGCGAGGGCTTTAGCTTTCCGCCCATCGTGAGCTTTGGTGCTAACGCCGGCGACCCGCACCACGAGCCCGACGACACCGTGCTCAAGCGCGGCGACGTGGTGCTGTTCGACATTGGCGGGCGTCGTCGCAACTACTGCTCGGACATGACGCGCACGTTCTTTTGGGGCGATCCGGACGAGGAGACGGCGCGCATCTACGACATCGTGCGCCGCGCCAACGAGGCCGCCGAGGCACTCATCGCACCGGGTGTGCGCATGTGCGACCTGGACCGCGCCGCGCGCGATGTGATTGAAGACGCGGGCTATGGGCGGTACTTTACGCATCGCCTGGGCCACTCGATCGGTCTTCAGGACCATGAGCCGGGCGACGTCTCGCTGGTCAACGAACAGGTTATCGAGCCAGGCATGACGTTCTCCATCGAGCCGGGCATCTACCTCCCCGGCCGCACCGGCGTCCGCATCGAGGACTTGGCCCTAGTTACCGAGTCCGGCGTCGAGATTCTCAACGCATACCCCCACGATCCCGTCCGCCTAGACTAGCCAATGTGACAAAGGGACAGCCCCTTTGTCACATTGCGATTACGTCGCGCCACGAAAACGAGCTATCTACTACGTTTAACCCGCATGGGTCGACCATGCGGGTCTTTTTTGAAAAATGGCAGGCCCTCTACCTGCAGTTTTGATTTCGCAATTCTCGGTATGGTCGAGGGTTGCCGGTCAAACGTAGTAAATAGGCCCATTTCGTGGCAAGCGAGTCAACTCGGGGCACAGGGCAGCTAAAAAAGCCCCGTCCCAAATTGACTGCTTTTGAGTTGCGGTGATATACGGACTGTTTGGGGCTCCTGGCTTGTAAAACAGTCCCTATTTCACCGCAACTGATGAGGGGATGGGTTAGCGCAACAGGCCGGCTACTTCGCCGGCTAGGGTGATGGTACCGGCAGCTACGAAAGGCTCGTCTGCGGCATCGAAGGCAGCGAGGGCCTCGGACACACTCGGATATACGCCCGTGAGCTTATCGGCGTCCACCAGGGCGGCGAGCTCCTCTGCCGGCAAGGCGCGATCGGAATCGGTCTGGGTCACGACCACGCGCGGGAAGGCCGGAATCAGCACGTCAACGATACCCGCCACGTCCTTGTCTGCCAGCGCGGCGCACAGCAACGTTGGGCGATTCTCTACGCACGGGTCGATCTCGTCCAGTGCGCTCACAAAGTTCTCGCAGCTCTGGGGGTTATGACAGGCATCGATCAGCTTGAGTGGATCGGTCCCCAGCACGTCAAAACGACCCGGCGTGGGGCAACCCATAAGCGAGGCGTCGAGCGCATCGTGGTCGAGCTCGCGGCCCAGATAGCTCTCGCAAAGCATAATCGCGCACGCGGCATTCTGCGGCTGATAGGCCGGCTTGACCATGCTCGACGTATAGATCGCGCGCGGCGTGGTGCAGCTAAACTCAACCGTGTCGCCCACATGCACCGGCACCTTAGTCGTAGCGTGGCCTACCACGAGCGGCACGATGCCGCACGCGCGGCAACGGGCATCCATCACGCGCTGAACACTCGCCTCGTGCGTGCCCTCACCCAGCACAACCAGGCGTCCGGGCTTAATGACCGCAGCCTTCTCCCCCGCAATGGCCTCGAGCGTGTCGCCCAAAATACGTGTGTGATCGAGCCCAATGCCCGTAATGGCAACGGCGACGGGATCGGTCGCACTCGTGGCGTCCCAACGCCCGCCCATGCCAACCTCAAGCACGGCAACATCCACCGCAGCCTCGGCAAACACCACCAATGCGGCAGCCGTCAGCAGGTCAAAGGGCGTGATGGAATAGGCACGCTCCCCCGCCGCCACACGACGGGCATTCACTCGATGCCCCGCCTCAACAGAGGCCGAAACGCCACGGGCAAACGCCTCATCGCTCACAACGCGCCCGTCAACCTCCATGCGCTCGGGATAGCGCACCAGCTGAGGCGACGTATACAGCGCGGTCTTGAGCCCCTCGCCGCTAAGAATAGCAGCCGAAAAACGCGTAGTCGAAGTCTTGCCATTGGTACCGGCAACCTGAATGCAATCGAAATACTCGTCCGGACGCCCCAACTCATCGAGCATATCGACAACCGTCTCGAGCAGAGGACCAGCATCCCCAGAAATCCGCCCCGTATCAGCAGCCAAAGCAACAGCCTCATCAAACGAAAGCAACTCAAACGAGAACGGCACAGAATACGACCCAGAACGCTTAGCCATAACCCAAAGTCCCCTCAACATAAAAAGAGGCCCGCAATAAACAACGAGCCCCTCCCATTCAAAATATCAGCCAAACACCGCTTGCAGCAGAATCAAGGCCACAACCAAGTGGCCCTACCAGGCAGCGGACGCCCCCGTAACCGCCATGGGAGCGGTTTGGGGCTTTGCTCGCCGCAAGTTCCGCACGCAAAGGACAGCACTTAATGTGCTGTCCGTCTTTCGCAGGACTGTCCGCAGTAGCGAGCAAAGCGTCGGGACGCGCCCCTCAGTAAGACCTACGAGAAGTCAGCAACCTGCGAGGTCAGCGCCGCAAGGATCTCCTTGAGCTCAGCTGCACGGTCCCTCTTCTTCTGGACCACTGCAGGCGCGGCCTTAGCCACAAAGCCCTCGTTGGCGAGCGTCTTCTCACAGCCGGCGAGCTCCTTCTGCGCCGCGGCGATCTCCTTCTCCAGGCGCGCCTTCTCGGCCGAAAGATCGACCTTGCCCTCGAGCACCACAAAGACCTCGACGCCGCTGTCGACCACGGCAATGCTCGCAGCCGGCTTCTCGACGTCGGCACCCATGACCAGCGAGGCGGTATTCGCCAGCGGCTCAATGGTCGAACGCAGGCTCTCGAGCTTCTCCACGTCCTCGGCACCGGCGCGCACGACTACGTCGAGCTCGGCCTTGGGGCTCAAGCGATAACGCGAACGGGTGGCGCGGGCGGCGGAAACGACGGCACGGCACAGTTCAAACGCGCGCTCGGCATCCTCGTCAACATACTTAGCGTAGTCGGCGGGCTCGGGCCACTTGGCGATCATGAGCGCCTCGGCGCGGTCCACGTTGCCCTCGGCGTCCAGATCGAGCACGCTCGCCGGCATGTTGTCCCAGATCTCCTCGGTGACAAACGGCATGAGCGGGTGCATCAGGCGAATAGAGGTGTCGAGCACAAAGATCAGGTTGCGCTGAGCCTGCAGACGGCCCTCGCCCTTCAGACGAGCCTTAGTGACCTCGACGTACCAGTCGCAGACCTCGTTCCAGAAGAACTGCTGCACGCCGCGGGCCATATCGCCAAAGGTGTAGTTCTCAATACCCTCGGTGACCATCTTCACGGCCTTTGCCAGGCGGCTGAACATCCAGGCGTCGGCCGGCGTCTCCACGACGGGCTCGCCGGGCGTGTAGCCCTCCATGTTCATAAGCAGGAAGCGGCTTGCGTTCCAGATCTTGGTCACAAACGACTTAGCCTGGTCGGTACGCGGGCTGTCGATAAGCTTCTTAGTCTTCTTATCGATGTTCGCATCGAACTTAACATCCTGGTTGTTGGTGCACAGCGTGAGCAGGTTGAAGCGCATGGCGTCGGCGCCGTACATACCGATGAGGTCCATGGGGTCAACGCCGTTGCCCTTGGACTTGGACATGCGGCTGCCGTCCTTGGCCAGGATCGTCGGGTAGATGACGACGTCCTTAAACGGCACCTCGTCCAGGAAGTACAGCGAGCTCATGACCATGCGAGCAACCCACAGCGCGATGATGTCGCGCGCGGTGACGAGCGCCGTCGTGGGGTGATGTCCCTCGAGCAGCTCCGGCTTTTGCGGCCAGCCCTGCGTGGCGAAAGTCCACAGCTGAGAGCTGAACCAGGTGTCCAACACGTTCTCGTCCTGATGCACGTGATGACCGCCGCACTTGGGGCACACGTCGGTGTCCTCGGTAAGGGCGTCCTCCCAGCCGCAATCCTCGCAGTAGAACACGGGGATACGGTGGCCCCACCAAAGCTGGCGCGAGATGCACCAGTCCTTGAGGTTCTCCATCCAGGTGGTGTAGGTCTGCGTCCAGCGCGCGGGGTGGAAGGTGACCTTGCCAGAGTTGACGGCGTCGAGCGCCGGCCCCTTGAGCTTATCGACGGCGACGAACCACTGCTCGGACAGCCACGGCTCCAGCGCGGCGTCGCAACGGTAGCAGTGCATGACGGAGTGATCGAGGTCCTCGACGTGGTCGAGCAGGTCATGCTCCTCAAACCACTTGATGACGGCCTCGCGGCACTCCTCGCGGGTCATACCGGTGAATTCGCCGTAGCCCTCGACAACCACCGCGTGCTCATCGAAGATATTAATCTGCGGCAGGTCGTGGGCCTGACCCATGGCGTAATCGTTGGGGTCGTGAGCAGGCGTGACCTTAACGAAGCCGGAGCCAAAGTTGGCGTCGACATGCCAATCCTCAAAGATGGGGATCTCGCGGTCGACGATGGGGAGCTTGACGGTCTTACCCACGAAGGCGGCCTTCTCGGGGTCCTTCGGGGAGACGGCGACGCCCGTGTCGCCGAGCATGGTCTCGGGACGCGTGGTGGCGACGACGATGTAGTCCTGGCCGTTGACCGGCTCGGTCAGCGGGTAGCGCAGGTGCCACAGGTGGCCCTTCTCGTCCTTGTACTCGGCCTCGTCGTCCGAAATGGCGGTGGTGCAGTTGGGGCACCAGTTGACGATGCGCTTGCCACGGTAGATCAGGCCGTCGTGGTACCAGTCGCAAAAGACCTTGCGTACGGCCTGCGCGTAGTCCTCGTCCATGGTAAAGCGCTCGTTGTCAAAGTCGACGGAGCAACCCATGCGCTTGATCTGCTCGACGATGATGCCGCCGTACTCGTGGGTCCAGTCCCAGCAGGCGTCGACAAACTTGTCGCGACCGATCTCCAGGCGGCTGATGCCCTCACTCTTGAGCTTCTTGTCGACCTTAGTCTGCGTGGCGATACCGGCGTGGTCGGTACCCAGCACCCAACGCGTGGACTTGCCGCGCATGCGGGCCATACGGATGATGGCGTCCTGGATGGAGTCGTCGGTGGCGTGACCCATGTGGAGCTTGCCGGTCACGTTGGGAGGCGGAATGGTGACGGTGCAGTCGCCCACGCCCTCACGGCGCTTGTAGTAGCCGCCGTCGAGCCACTTCTGCAGGATCGCCGGCTCGTTGGTCGACGGATCGTAGTTCTTGGGCATCTCTTCCATATATCTCTCCCTTGCCCGTCGGCGTGTCCGCATGCTTGGTTTTCGCTCGGTCAGGTCCTGACTCGCACGAAGAGCACATTAAGTGCTCTTCGGCTCGTGCGGAATCTACGAAAACCAAGTAGGCGGACACGCCTTAGGTATCGATTACTTCAGTCTGAAGGTACTAACTTGACAATCTCACAGAATAGCACAGGCATACCTGCCGAAAAGGGACAGGTTTATTTTGGTAGGTTTTATCAGGGGAAACGACATTTGCCCATATAAAACCGACCAAAATAAACCTGTCCCTAAATGGCAGGCCCCGCGGTGGTTGCCGCGGGGCCTGGATTCAAGCTATTTACCCGTAGATGCGCTGGGGCTGCTCTTCGCCCTTTACGGAGGCTTCGGTCACGATGACCTTGGAAACGCCCTCCTCGCTGGGGAGGTCGAACATCGTCTGCTGCAGCACGTCCTCGCAGATGGAGCGCAGGCCGCGGGCGCCGGTCTTGCGGGCGAGCGCCATGCGGGCGATCTCGTGCAGGGCGGCGTCCTCAAACTCAAGCTCAACGTCCTCGAGCTGGAACATCTTACGGTATTGACGCACCACGGCGTTCTTGGGCTCGGTCAGGATCGACACCAGGTCGTCCTCGTCGAGCGCCTGCGTCTGGGTGACGACAGGCGTACGTCCCACAAACTCGGGGATCATGCCAAAGGCGTTGAGGTCCTGCGGGAGCACCTGACGCAGCAGATCGTTCTCGTCGACCGAAGTGGGGCCGGCGATCTCGGAGTTAAAGCCCACGCCCTTGTTGCCCACGCGATCGGCGATGATCTTGTCCAGACCCACAAAGGCACCGCCGCAGATGAACAGGATGTTGGTCGTATCGATCTGCAGCAGCTCCTGCTGGGGATGTTTGCGGCCGCCGGTGGGCGGAACGCTTGCCACCGTGCCCTCAAGAATCTTAAGCAGTGCCTGCTGAACACCCTCGCCCGACACATCGCGGGTGATGGAGAGGTTCTCGGCCTTGCGGGCGATCTTGTCGATCTCGTCCACGTAGATAATGCCAACCTGCGCGCGCTCAATATCGCCATCGGCGGCATTGATGAGCTTGAGCAGGATGTTCTCCACGTCCTCGCCCACGTAGCCGGCCTCGGTGAGCGCGGTGGCGTCGGCAATGGCAAACGGCACCTCGAGGATGCGCGCGAGCGTCTGGGCCAGCAGGGTCTTACCGGTACCGGTGGGACCGAGCAGCAGGATGTTGGACTTGGCGAGCTCTACCTCGTCCATATCGTTGTCGAACTGCGAGCCCATCCCGTCGTCAAAGGCAGACACCGCGGCGCCGCCCTCGATCACGCGGCGATAGTGGTTGTACACGGCCACCGACATGGCGCGCTTGGCGTCCTCCTGGCCCATGACATAGGCCGAAAGCTCGTCATAGATCTCGTGCGGCGTCGGCACGCGTGTGATGACCTGGCGGTCGTCCTCGAGCTCAAAGCCCTCGGTCTCGGGGTCCACGGCGGGCTGGGATGCAGCCTGGCCGTGGTCGTTGAGGAAACCCGGCAGCTTGCCGTTGCGGGCAGCGTCCATAAAGTCCGAAGCCAGAGACTCCTCCAGGATCTCGGAGCAGGCGGCGACGCACTCGTCGCAGATAAAGATGTTGGTCGGACCCTTTACAAGGCGGCGAACCTGCCCCTGCTCTTTTCCGCAGAAGGAGCAGCGGATAGGGTTGCCGTTCTCGTCAAAGTTGTCCTGCATGTTTCCTGCCATCCTAGGCGTCCTTCGCGGCGAGGTCGCGCGAGGTAACGATACGGTCGATCAGGCCGTAGTCGAGGGCCTCGGCAGCGGTCAGGTAGTTGTCGCGCTCGGTATCGGCCTGGACCTTCTCGATGGGCTGGCCAGAGGCATCGGACAGGATCTGGTTGAGCTCACGACGGGTCTTCTTAATCTCCTCGGCAACGATCTCGATCTCGGTCTGCTGACCCTGGGCACCGCCGCTGGGCTGGTGAATCATGACCTTGGAGTGCGGTAGGCAGAAGCGCTTGCCCTTGGCGCCGGCCGAAAGCAGCACGGCGGCCATGGACGCGGCCATACCCACGCAAATGGTGGAGACCTGCGGCTTGATAAAGTTCATAGTGTCCAGAATCGCCAGGCCGGAGTAGACCTCGCCGCCGGGCGAATTGATGTAGAGCGAGATATCCTTCTCGGCATCCTGGCTCTCAAGATGCAGCAGCTGGGCAACGACCAGGTTGGCGCTGACGGAGTTGATCTCCTCGCCCAAGAAGATGATGCGGTCGTTGAGCAGGCGCGAATAGATATCGTAGCTGCGCTCGCCGCGCGGCGTCTGCTCGATAACGTATGGCACGAGGGCGGAATCGAACTTTGCGATCATACGCATCTCCATTTCTCTCTTGCGGACCAAATTGGTTCTAGATAAACGTACGGTGCCCGCATGCTATGCATTGGCTGGCACCGTACGAAGCAACCGGATAACCGGTGTATAACTTTACCCCATCACGAGCGCACGCATGCGCTCGCGGGCAAGGTGGCGAGAATTACTCGGCGTCCTTGGCGGTCTCGTCGACCTCGGTCACCTTGGCGTTCTCGACCAGGTGGTCGACGGCCTTGGAACGACGGATGGACTCGCGGACGGCAGGCATGCGGCCATCAGCGATGAACTCAGCCTTGGAAGCCTCGACGTCCTTGACGCCGGCCTTCTCGAACTCGGCGTTGATGTCGTCCTCGGTGACCTCGATCTTGAGCTCGCGGGCGAGGGCGTCCAGAGCCAGGGACTCACGGGCAACGTCGTTGGCCTGCTTGTGCAGGTCGCCGATGAACTGCTCCATAGTCAGACCGGAAGCGGGCAGCCAGGTGTCCAGAGTCATGCCGCGGGCAGCGAGATTGGACAGGAAGTTCTGGCCAAGCTCCTCAAAGACGGACTGCTCGTAGTCGGCGTCCATCTCGTCGAGCTGCAGACGCTCGGCGAGAGCGGAGACGCAACGGTTCTCCTTCTCGGCCGGCAGGCGGGAAGCCTTGTCCTGCTCGATCTCGATCTTGATGGCGTCGCGCATGGCGTCGATGCTGTCAAAGCCAAAGTCGGACTTGACGAGCTCGTCGGTGAGCTCGGGGGTGTTGCGGACCTTGATGCCCTTGACGGTGACCTCGACGGTGTGGGTCTCGGCCTCCTCGCCCTCCTCGACCTCGTCGGTCCAGGTGACGGTCTTGACGTCGTCGACGTTAGCGCCGATCAGGGCCTCGTTGAACTCCTTGGGGTTGCTGTCGCTACCGGCGATGAGCATGCGGCCCTCGGCGGCAAAGTTGTCGGCGTTCTCGACGGCCTTGAGGTCGACGGTCACATAGTCGTCAGCCTCGACGGCGCGACCCTCGACGTCCTCAAAGGTGGCACGGTAGTTGAGGAGCATCTCGACCTGGTTGTTAATCTCGGACTCGGTGACCTCCGCAGGAGGCATCTCGATCTCGACGGCGTCGAAGGAGGAGAGCTCAGCAGCAGGACGCAGGGAGAACTCGACGGTGTAGGTGTAGTCCTCGTGATCCTTGGCGAGGTCGAGCTCCTTGTAGTCACCGTTCTTGGTGGGGACGATGTCCAGCTCGTTGAGGACGGCAGGCTCGTTGGCGGCGATCAGGTCGTTGGTGGCCTGAGCGAGGGTAGCCTCGGCGCCAAGAGCGGAGTCGATGACCGGACGGGGGGCCTTGCCGGCACGGAAGCCCGGGAAGCGGTACTTCTTGGCGGTGTCCTTGTAAGCCTTCTTGATCGCGGCGTCGACGTCGGCGGCCGGGATGGTGACCGTAGCGGTGAGCTTGGCGTCCTTGACGTCAGAAGCGGTGATGTTCAACACGTTCCTCCTCATACTGCCCAGCTTATCTGAGGTGCTGGTACCTTTATGCAACAAAGAGTCGCGACGGCCGAAGCCGACGCAGATGCGTTGGTGCGGGCGAAAGGACTCGAACCTTCACGGGAATCCCACCAGAACCTAAATCTGGCGCGTCTACCAATTCCGCCACGCCCGCATGAGCGCACAGACTAGGAATGATAGCAGATACGAACGGCAAGCGCACGCACACCTTTTACAGGCTCACGACCTCACCACGAGTACGCATCGGATCCCCCGCCGCCCCATCGAAGTTGCGGTGGAATAGGGACTGTTTGGGGCTCCAGTCCTCCAAAACAGTCCCTATTCCACCGCAACTTCGGCGGGACTCGGCAGCCTGGCGATGCTGGCCATGCGCCGGAAAGCGTGTCCCGGTTTGGGGCCTCGGAATGGGATGTAATTTCCGCTATAGCCATCAACCGGAAACTGCAACCCGTTTTGAGCCCCTTTTCCGGGATGCACTTTCCACCAGGGGCCTCAAACGGAAACTGCAGCCCACAATTCGGTCAAAAAGTGGGCTGCAGTTTCCCCGGGCTAGGCAAAGAGCGGCGGCCTGCTCGTCTACTCCCCCAGCAGGGCCTTCTCGGGCGTGATGGGCAGCGAGCGTACCTGATGTCCGGTGGCGTGTGCCACGGCCGAGGCCACGGCGGCGAGCGGCGTGTTGATGACGACCTCGCCAATCGACTTGGCGCCAAACGGACCCGTCGGCTCGTAGCTCGGCTCAAAGGCCACGCGAATGCGTCCAATATCCAGACGCGTGGGCAGCTTGTAGCTCATAAAGTTGCCGGTACGCAGGCGGCCGCGGTCATCGTGCTCGACGATCTCGTAGAGCGCGTGACCGATGCCCTGGGCAATGCCGCCCTCAGCCTGGACGCGTGCGAGCGCCTCGTTGATCACGGTGCCGCAGTCCACAGCCGCAGCGTAATCCACCACAGTCACCTTGCCGGTGGCCTTGTCGACCTCGACCTCGGCAATGCCGGCCATAAACGGAGGAGGCGAAACGGGCAGGCAGGCAGAGGCATGCGAGGTGAGCGCATCGCCGCCCGCGATGTTCTTGACGCACAGGTTGGCAAAGTCGCGCAGCGTGAGGTAGCGGTTCTGCTCGCGCGCGGCACGCTCGTCGGACAGACGCACGTACTGGCCGTCGAAGACCACGTCGGCGGCGTCCACGTCCCACATTTGGGCAGCCTTGGCGCAAATCTTCTCGCGCAGCTCTGTCGCGGCGTTCTTGGCTGCCAGGCCCGTCACGTAGGTACCGGAGCTCGCGTACGAGCCGGCATCGAACGGCGACACGTCGGTGTCCACGCCGCGTACCACAATGAGCGAGCTCTCCACGCCCAGCTCCTCGGCGGCAATCTGCGCCAGGATCGTGTCGACGCCCATGCCGTTATCGGTGGCTCCGGTGCCGATGGTAATGAAGCCGTCCTCTTCCAGGCGCATGTCGATGCCGGCGATATCCACGTTGGAGATACCAGAGCCCTGCATGGTGAGCGCACAGCCCAGAGCACGCACGCGGTCGCCCAGGTCGACAGCCAGCGGCTTGTCGCGCCAGCCGATCATGTCCATCGCACGCAGCAGGCAGCGGTCGAGCGCGCACGCGTTGAGCTTCTCGTTGTAGTACTGCGGCATGACCTCGCCCTCGCGCACGATGTTCTTAAGGCGCAGGTCGGCGGGGTCCATGTGCAGCATGTCGGCGAGCTCGTTGACGGCGCTCTCCACGGCAAACTGGCCCTGGGTGGCACCGTAGCCGCGATACGCGCCGCCGCGGTTGGTATTGGTGTAGACGGCGTCCCAGCTAAAGCGGCTCGCCTTCACGTGGTTGTAGATGGGCAGGCTCTTGTGGCCCGAAAGGCCGATCGTCGTGGTGGCGTGCTCGCCATACGCACCGGCGTTGGACAGCGTGTGCAGATCGATGGCCGTGATGGTGCCGTCGTTCATGGCGCCCAGCTTGACGGTCATCTGCATCTGGTGGCGCGAGTTGCCCGCGGTGATGGTCTCCTCGCGGGTGTAGCAGCAGTAGCTCGGACGGCCGGTCTGCTGGGTGACAAACGCCACGAAGATCTCGCAGCAGCCCGTCTGCTTGGAGCCAAAGCCGCCACCGATGCGCGGCTTAATGACCTGCACCTGTGACTGCGGAATGTCGAGCGACTGCGCGACCATGCGGCGCACGTGGAAGGGCACCTGCGTTGAGGTGGTCACCGCGATGCGGCCGAACGCATCGGTCGTCGCGAAGGCGCGGAAGGTCTCCATGGGCGCGGTCTGCGTGGCCTGGCTCGTGTAGGTGCGCTCAAAGACGATGTCGCTCTGGGCGAAGGCCTCATCCAAGTCGCCAAAATCGCTGGTACCGCTGCACACCAGGTTGCGAGCAACGTCGCCGCCCTGCGGGAACATAAAGGTTACGTCGCCCTCGGGGTGGACCACGATGTCGTTATCGAGCGCCTGGGTAAAGTCGAGCAGGGGCTCGAGCACCTCGTAGTCGACCTTGATGAGCTTGAGTGCCTTGTCGGCGGCCTCCTCGGTCTCGGCGGCGACAATCGCCACCTCCTCGTTTTGATAGCGCACGAGGTTCTCGAGGATCAGGCGGTCGTAGGGACTCGGCTGCGGATAGCTCTGGCCGGCAATGGTAAAGCGGCGCTGGGGCACGTCCTCGTAGGTGTAGACGCCCACGACGCCCGGCACCTTCAGGGCGCGCGACGTATCGATGGAGCGGATCTTGGCGCGGGCATACGGGCTGCGCTTGAGCTTGACGATCAGGGCGCCGGCGGGCACCAGGTCGCCCGTGTAGACGGGACGGCCCTCGAGCAGCGCCTTCGAGTCCTTCTTGGGCTGCTTGTGGGTGATCTGCTTGTACGAGACGCCATCGCAGCTGGTGTCGTTGACCGGCAGCTCGGGCATCTCAAAGCCCACCTGCACGCCAGACTCATTGAGGAAGCGCACGATGGCGCGCAGCTGGCTCTCGTAGCCGCTGCAGCGGCAAAGGTTGCCGGCGAGCTGGCGCGACAGCTCCTCGCGCGTGGCGACGAGGCTCGGGTCCTCCTTGGCGGCGCGGGCAAGCGCCAGCACGTTCATGATAAGGCCGGGGGCGCAAAAACCACACTGCTCGGCGCCTTCGGCAGCCATCGCACGGGCGAGTGCCTCGGACTCGGCCTTAAGGCCCTCAAGCGTGGTGATGGAGCGGCCCTCGACGCGCGCGGCGGGAACCGAGCAGCTCAGAACTGGGTCGCCGTCGAGCCACACCGTGCACAGGCCGCAGTTGGTGGTTTCGCAGGCACAGCGCACCGACGCGCAACCCTGCTCACGCAAAAGCGCAAAGAGCATGGTGTCGGGGGCAATCTGCACCTTGACCTTGCGGCCGTTGAGCGTAAAGGAAAGATCGATGAGTTTGGCAGCCATTAGCGCACCTCGCTAGAATCGACGCCGGGCACGCGGCGGCAGGAATACTCGTCCGTGGCAAACTTAGGAATCTGCACGCCCTCGAGCTCGCGGGCAAGCGCGGCCGAAAGCTCGATGCCGGCGGCGCGACGCACAGCCTGAATCGCCAGCGGGGCCGAGATGCGGCGGCGGTAGTCGGCCGAGCCCCACAGATTGGTGCCATAGCTCAGCGCGCGTACGGACGCGGCCAGGGCGCGCAGCTCGTCCTCGGAAGGCTGTTCGCTCACCAGGCCGCACGCCTCGCCCTGCAGCAGGGTCGCGCGCAGCGGACGGGCGCCCACGGTGACGTGCCAGCCGTTGTCCCACCAGGCGGCGGTGACGTTTAAGGAGGGGAAGTCGGTCGCGGCCTTGCGCACGGCCTCGTAGCTCGCACGGTAATCGTGCTTAACGACCACCACGTGCTCGATCACGTCACGCACGTAGCCCATGTCCACGAACTCGGCAAGCGGAACGCGGCCGGCACCCGTCAGCTCGACATAGGAATCGAGCGCGAGGAAGGCGGAGAGCACGTCCGAGAAGCCAAAGCGACCGTAAATGCTGCCGCCCACCGTGGCGGTGTTGCGCAGCTGCACGCCCACGATATCGTGGACGGCAAACTCAAAGACATGGTTGGCAAGCGCGTTGAGCTCGGCATGACGCTCGAGCTGGCGCAGGGTACACATGGCGCCGATGCGAAACTCGGTCTCGGTCTCCTCGATCTGATCGAGTCCGCAGGCCGAAAGGTCAATCGCCGTCGCCACGCGACGCGAACCCAGGCGCATCCAGATGCCGCCGCCCACAATCTTATTGTTGCGGTTCTTCTGTAAGAGCTCATAGGCTTCGGCCGCGTTTCCAACACGGACGTAGGTACCGAACTTGAGCACGTTCTCCCCCATCTCTTCACTTGTCCAGTACTTTTAAGTGTACCAAACGAGGGGCCGCACACCGTTTTAGGACAAAATCCACCCACCCATCCATAACTTGCGGTGATATACGGACTGATTAGCCGTTCTGGGACGCAAAACAGTCCGTATATCACCGCAAGTTATGAGGAGTCCTCCGGGATAAAAAAGGCTCCCAGCCAGATAGCTGGGAGCCTCATCACATGCTATGTCGAGCGAAGATTTAGCAGACGCCCTGGGCGAGCATGGCGTCAGCGACCTTCAGGAAGCCGGCGATGTTGGCGCCCATGACAAAGTTGCCCTCCTGGCCATACTCCTTGGCGGTGTCGTCCACGTTGTGGAACATGCCGCGCATGAGCTGCTCGAGCTTGCCGTCGACCTCCTCGAAGGTCCAGGACAGGTGCTCGGCGTTCTGGCTCATCTCCAGGCCGGACACGAGCACGCCACCGGCGTTGGCAGCCTTACCGGGCATAAAGGCAACGCCGTTCTCCTGGAAGTAGGTCGTGGCCTCGATGGTCGTGGGCATGTTCGCGCCCTCGCCGACCACCTTGCAGCCGTTGGCGACAAGCGCCTGGGCGTCCTCGAGCAGCAGCGTGTTCTCGCGAGCGCAGGGCAGCGCGATATCGCAGGGCAGCTGCCACACGCCGCGGCCGTCGCCCTCGTGCCACACGGCGTTGGGCTTCTCGTCGACGTACATAGCGAGCGTAACGCCCTTGTCGTGGCCGGAGCGCTTCTTGTTGTAGATGTGCTCGAGCACGGTGTAGTCGATGCCGTCGGGATCCTCGACCCAGCCGTGGGTATCGGAGCAGGCGAGCACCTTGCCGCCGAGCTGAGTGACCTTCTGGACCGCGTAGATAGCGACGTTGCCGGAGCCGTGAACGACGACGTTCTTGCCCTCGAAGGAGTCGCCGCGGCTCTTAAGGTACTCGTCCACAAAGTAGGCCAGACCGTAACCGGTGGCCTCGGTACGGGCGAGCGAGCCGCCAAAGGAGAGGCCCTTGCCGGTAAGGACGCCGGTCCACTCGTTGGTCAAGCGCTTGTACTGACCGAACAGGTAGGCAACCTCGCGGCCGCCAACGCCCAGGTCGCCGGCGGGAACGTCGGTGTTGGGGCCAATGTGGCGATAGAGCTCGGTCATGAAGGACTGGCAGAAGTGCATGATCTCGTTGTTGGACTTGCCCTTGGGGTCAAAGTCGGAGCCGCCCTTGCCGCCGCCCATGGGAAGGGTGGTCAGGCTGTTCTTGAGGATCTGCTCCAGACCCAGGAACTTGAGCATACCCAGGGTGACCGTCGGGTTAAAGCGCAGGCCGCCCTTGTAGGGTCCAATGGCAGAGTTGAACTCGACGCGGTAGCCGCGGTTGACCTGGACCTTGCCCTGGTCGTCGACCCAGGGGACACGGAACATAACGATGCGCTCGGGCTCGACGAGGCGCTCAAGCAGGGCGGCCTCCTCGTACTCGGGATGGGCGTCGAGCGCCGGCTGGATAGTGCCGAGGATCTCGGTCGCGGCCTGGATGAACTCAGGCTGCTCGGGATAGCGGGCCTTGAGCTCGTCGAGAACTTTCTGCGTGTAGCTCATGCTTCCTCCAATTGATGGAAAAGAAAAGTGTCGTTCGAGGCGCCCCATGCGCCGCGAGCTTTATCGAGTATGGATAATATCGCACTGTTGCGGGAAAGTTTCGCATAAGCCTACAAGCAGATGTTTCGTTTTGATTACAATGCAGGTAGAAGCGTTTTTGAGCACCCAACGCACAAATCACGTGTTTCGAAGCTGTTTCGTCCATATGGTCCATACCACCACATTGGGGACAGGCACCTTTGTGGTGGTGTGGTTGATTAGAGGACGAGTTGATGGTAGTCGGCGGGGGTTATGCGGCCTTCGGTGGCAGCGCGGAAGGCGGCGAGCGCATCGCCCGAGAACGGCATGGCCCAGCACAGACCGCAACCTGCGGTAATGGAGCCGGGCAAAGGCATAATGCGCCCGGGCACGCCGGCATCCAGGCACAGCTGCTCGCATTCCATCACATCGAAGGTGCTGTCAAACGACACGATAATCTTGCGCTCGTGGTCGGGGGCATCACCGGATGGGCCTTCGCGGTGTGCCTCACGATACGCCGCGGCGGCCGCTTCCTCTTCCGCGGTATGTCCACAGCCACCGCAGCCGCAGGTACAGGGCTCGGAACCATCGCAAGTGCAAGGCTCTCCCGTGTCGGGACAAATATCGTGAGACATGGCAACTCCAATCGTCTAGGCGAGTAACTCGGCCGCCGCAAACTCCTCGGGCGTATTGACGTTCTCGAAGCAGAGCGTCGAGCCCGCGGCCTTAACGATCTGCGGTTCATCCATATAACCAGCCTGAACGCGATTGATCAGGCAGCGAATGCGCTGGCGGTCGCAGGCGAGCAGCTCATGGGCAATCGGCGCACACGCGTCACGGCGCCAGACGGCGCAAAGCGGCTCAATCCCCCGTTCCTCGTGCGGCACGCACACATCGAGTGCCTCGGCCTCAACACGATCGGCAAGCGCGCCGATGAGTTCCGGCGAGACAAACGGCATATCGCAGGCGACGATCGCCACAAGCGGCAATCGGGCCGCGGCCAGCGAGCTCGCGATGCCGCGCATGGCACCGGCGGGACCGTCGACGTCCATCACCACGCGGGGGCGCAGGCCATCAAACGTGCATTCTTCAAGGTAGGCAAGCTCGCTGGGACGCGACGTCGTCACGACCAACTCGCCGGCAACTGGCGCCAGCCGACCCAGCACGCGCTCGATGAGCGGCTCACCGCAAAACGCCATGCGCGCCTTGTCACAGCCCATGCGCGACGACAATCCGCCCGCTTGAACGACACAAGAAAGATTGGCCCGTCTTACGGTAGTCATACGGCAAACCACCCCCATCGGTATGCTCAAAACCCGGCACACGAAGCCAAATACCGTCGCCGATAAAGCAGGCGGCACGGCAAACCCATGCAAAAACAAAACAGCGCCTTTGCGGCACGCAGTAAGACCGCGAGCACAAAAGCGCTGGTAGCGTATGGCGGGAACGTATGTGAATCGAACACATCCAAGACGTTTTGCACGCCTCGCAACGGTTTTGAGGACCGCGGAGCCCACCGGAGCCCATCCGTTCCCAAGTGCGGCGGTATTTTACCAAACCAAACAGACTCCATCCCAAAAAGACGAACAAGAAGTTGCGGTGGAATAGTTCCTGTATTTGCTGCCAAAGCCTCCAAATAGGAACTATTTCACCGCAACTGAGGAGGCGGGAGCGAGTGACCGGCCTAGCGCAGGGAGCGCAGACCGCCGGCTTCCTTGTCGAGCACCGTAAAGCGCACGGCATCCAGATGCTCCAAGATGCTGATGGCACGCTTGCGCGACACACCCAGGGCCTCGCGCAGCACGCTCGTGGTGGCAGCGCCGCCGGCAGTCTCGATAGCGGCGGCGACAAGCTCGCGCGCATGCGACTCCACGGTGGCGGACAAGGCAACGTCGCGCTCGACCTTCACGATCGAGCGGTTGAGCGAAAGCTCGCGCAGGGCACGCGTCATGGTGTCGCGATCGAGCTGCAGTTGCTCGCCTACCTCTGGCAGCGTCGGCGCATCGAGGCCAGCTTCGTCCAGCAAGGAAATGATGCGCTCGCAGGCTTCGCGCACCACACGCGCCGCGGCGGCAGCGGAGTGCGGGTCGAACACCTCGGCGCCCTCGGAGGCACACACGCCGCGCGAGCAGCCCTCGGAAATCAGGGCTGCGGCAACTGTATCGTCAGCAGTAGGCCAAGCAGCATGGGCGACGGCGCCGGGCGTAAAACCCGTCTCCTTGGGAGACGCCGCGTGCATAACGGTCAGGGTCGCCGCCAGCGTACCCATCGCGGCATCGAGCGCGGAAGCATCTGCATACAGCGAGCCATCCGAGCCAGCAAGCGCGCAAGCAGCGCCCTTCGCCACCAACTCGCGCAACGCTGCCTCAGCCTCACCAGCAACAAGATCGAGCGCCGCGGTAACATCGGCAGCCGCAACCGGCAGCATCTGCAGTGCCAGCCAAGCGCCCACACCGCCCGCGATATCGCCGGACTCAAGCGCCGCAAACAGTGCGAGCTCGCCGGCAGAAAGCTCGCGCGAGCGACGGCAGCGCGATAGCAGTACGCGCCCGCCGCCGATGAGCATAACGGGCGAATACGACAGCACCACGGCATGGTCTCCGGCGCGCACCGGCAGCGGCTCCTCCAATCGCACCTGCACGGTACGGGTCTCACCCACCGCCATGGGGGCCTCGCCCTCCAAAAGCATGATGCGGCCGACGACTTCGGCCGTGCCGGCCATCACATGCACGCGCGCGCCCGACTCGAGCACGCGCGGCTTGGTGCCCTCGCGGCCCAG
>CAUAIH010000020.1:0-38745 GCA_958429025.1 uncultured Collinsella sp.
TCGACACCGCCGAGTTCGCGATCCCCGGCCTTGACGACGAGTTCCGCGTCATCGTGTCTCCGTGGATCCTCTCCTCGCTGATCACCGATCGCCTTGCCGCTTACTACGAGACGGTCACCAAGCACAACCTCAACTACCGTCGTTACTATCACCAGTTCGACTACTAATCGGTGACAAATAAGCTACTGATCAAGAAGCACCCTGCCCGGGCGCATGCGTCCGGGCATTTTTATGCCGAAATTCGCAAGAAAGGGGAATCGAATGAGGCAGTTTATCGTTGCATCCCATGCTCATTTTGCGTCTGGAATCGTCGAGAGCATTGGGCTGCTCTCCGGCGAGCGCGAAAACGTCCATGCGCTCTCTATGTATGTCGACGGAAACGAGGACCTGACCAAGGAGGCCGCAGCGATTCTGGACGGCTTTGCCGCGGACGATGAGGTCGTTGTTTGCACCGACCTCTTTGGCGGCAGTGTCAACAACGAGTTCACCAAGATCGTCCAGACGCGTCCCAACACGCACCTCGTGACCAATATGAACCTGCCGCTCCTTATTCAGCTGCTGTTCGTGCCCGAATCCACCCCGATCGATGAGGCCATTCGCCAGATCGTCGAGGCGGACGACACCAAGGTCAAGTACGTCAACGACCTGCTGGGGCAGGCCGAACTCGATGAGTTTTAACCACTAGGGAGCACATCATGATTCAGATGATTCGTGTAGATTATCGACTGCTTCACGGCCAGGTTGCCGTTAGCTGGACCTCGGCTCTGGGTGCCGACTGCATCCTGCTGGTGAGCGACACGGTCCTCAATGACAAGCTTCGTCTGCAGGCCCTGTCCCTTGCAAAGCCGGAGGGCTGCAAGGTCGTTGTCAAAAACACCGAGGACGCCGTCAAGGCGCTCCAGAGCGGTGTGACCGACAAGTACAAGCTCTTCGTGGTTTGCGAGACGATCCAGCAGGCCGGTGCCGTCGCCAAGGCGATGGGGATCAAGAAGATCAACCTCGGCAATGTTGCCTTTAGCGAGGACGCCCGCCAGGTCTCGACCAGCGTATTCCTTACGCCCGAAAACGAGGCATACGTCAAAGAGCTGCTCGGCGAGGGCTATGAGCTGTTCATTCAGATGATTCCGGCAGATGCGAAGACTGACGCCGCGAAGGTCATCGGTTAGGGGCCATCATGGTTATCAAGACAATCCTGATTTTCCTGATTGCCCTTTTGGGTTATTCCGAGTGGCTGACGGGCACGAGCTACCTCCAGCGCCCGATCGTGCTCGGACCTCTGGTTGGCCTTGTCATGGGCGACATGGTGACCGGCACGATCATGGGCGCCACGATGGAGCTTGCCATGGTCGGCGCCATCTCGGTCGGCGCCTATAACCCGCCCGATACGATTTCCGGCACTATCCTGGGCGTATCTCTTGCCATGCAGGCCGGCGCGGACGCTTCGGCGGCCCTGACCCTGGGCATTCCTATCGCAACGATCGTCCTGGCGCTCGATACCGCCCTGGGCCAGCCGGTGATGCTGCTGCTGGTGCACCGTATCGACAAAAACGTCGAGGACGGAGACACCAAGGCCATCACGCGCAACATGCTCATCGCCGGTTACGCGCAGAGCTGGTGCGGCCTGCTGATTATTCCCCTGGCATTCTTCTTTGGCGCCGATGCCGTTGCCAGCCTGCTCAACATCATTCCCGATTTCGTTCAGACCGGCATGGATGTTGCCGCCGCCTTCTTGCCCGCACTCGGCTTTGCGATGCTGGCGCAGATGATTATGAACAAAACGGTGGCGCCGTTCTTCTTCGCTGGCTTCTTCCTCGTCGCCTACTTTGGCATTAGCACGACGGGCGTGGCGATCTTTGCCGCGATCATCGTCGTCGCGATGACGGTTTTGGGCGAGAAGAAAAAGGCAGAGCAGCCCGCAGTGGCAACCGAGGATCCTGCGATTGGGAGTGGGTTCGATGAGTTTTAAGTTTGAGTCTTCCTACGACGGGTTGATTACCCGCGCAGATCTTAAGAAGCTGTTCTGGCGCTCGATTCCCTATGAGCACTCCTGGAACTACGAGCGTATGGGCCATATCGGCTTTATGTGGGCCCTTATGCCGATCCTTCGCAAGCTGTATCCGCAGGATGCAGACTTTAAGGCCGCACTCAAGCGCCATATGGAGCTCTATAACGTCACGCCGTACATCTCGACGCTCCCCATGTCTATTGCTGCCGCAATGGAAGAAGTCAACGCCACCGAAGATAACTTTGACACGAGCGCGATCTCTAATGTCAAGCTTGCTTTGATGGGACCGCTGTCCGGCGTGGGCGATGCCTTCTACTGGGGCACGCTGCGAATTTTGGCAACGGGTGTCGGCACGTCGCTGGCGCTGCAGGGCTCTATTCTTGGCCCGATTTTGTTCCTGCTCGTGTTCAACGTCCCCCACTACATCATCCGTTACCTGCTGACGTTTGTGGGATATCGCTTTGGCTCGGACATGATCAGCAAGGTCCAGGAATCGGGCATTATGGACACGATCGTCAAGATGGCCTCTATCATGGGCGCCATGGTGATCGGCGCTATGACCATGGAGATGGTCACCGTGGACATTCCGCTCATGGTCGGTGCGGGCGATGGTGCTCAGACGCTGGCCGAGCTGCTCAACGGAATCTTCCCGGGCTTTGTCACGATGGGGCTGTTTGGAATCGTCTATCTCATGCTCAAGAAGAAGATGAATCCGCTGCTTATCATGCTCGTGATCCTGCTCGTGAGTATCGCTGGCGCGTTCTTTGGAGTGCTTGGTGTCCAGTAGAGTATCCGTCATAATGAGAACAATGTAAGAGGGGGCGTCGCGCACACTGTGCTGCGGCGCCCTTTTGCCGAAAGGTGGACAAGATGGAGTATCCGCAGCTTGCCGTCATGAATATCAGCCATCGTTATTTTGACCTTGAGGAATTCTTTTCTTCGGCAGCGGCCTCGGGCTACACGTGTTGCGAGCTTTGGACCGGGGCGATGCATCTGTATGTCGATTGCCATGGATACGATTCGCTCGAGCAGGTGCGGGAGCTGTCGCAGCGGTATGGGGTTCGGATTGTGGGGCTTTGTCCCGAACAGAACAACCCCAAGCCGTGGAATATCGCGGCGCGCGGGAATGAGGCACGTGCCCGCACGCTCGCGTACTTTAAGAACGTTGTGGATATCGCGGCGGAACTTGGAGCCGAGCAGGTCATGGTCTCGAGCGGCTGGGCATTTTTGAACGAGCCAATCGAGGACGCGTGGGGTCGAAGTGCCTCGATGCTGCGTGCGATTGCCGAACATGCGGGAGAGCGCGGCGTGCGACTGGTGCTCGAGGCCCTACAGCCGGTTGAGTCGATGATCGTGAACTCGGCGGCCGACACGAAGCGCATGATCGAGGCAGTTGATCATCCGGCACTTAAGGCGTGTCTGGATATAGGCGCTATGGCGGTGGCGGGGGATACCATCGACGATTATTTCGATCTGCTTGGCGATGATGTCGCCCACGTGCATTTTGTCGATGTTGCGGCAGATGGCACGACGCATCTTGCCTGGGGTGACGGCGACCGCGATATGCGCGCCGACCTGGATAGGCTGGTGGCGCGCGGCTATTGCGGAGTTGTTTCGGCCGAGACCTATGACTGGCGCTATTTTGCCGACCCCGCAGCTGCCGATGCGCAGGTAATGGCAGAGTATCGTCGTGCGATTGGCGCCTAGGTGGGGTTGGGTTGCGGCGATCTGCCCTATGTTTCCAAATGAATACGCTATGAGCGGTTGCGGCGGATTTTCCCCGCAAGCACTCTAGTATGCTAAAGTACCCAGAAGACCGGCGGAGCTATGCCGGTCTTCTGCTCTATATGAAACACAGCATGAGGAGGCTCACCAGATGACGGCCACACCGTGGGGATTCCGGGACATATTGCCCGAGGAGGCTCAGGCGCGCGAGGAGATCGCATATACGGTGAAGGGCTGCTTTAGGGAGCATCATTACCTGCCGGTCGAGACGCCACTGCTCGAGGACAAGGGTTCGCTCGAGGAGGGCGGGCGCATTGCGGACACGCCGTTTAAGCTCTTTGACGATGATGGCCGCCTGCTGGTGGTCCGTCCCGACAACACACTGCCGATCGTTCGCCTGGTTTCGACTCGCATGCGCGCGGCCGATCTGCCGCTGCGCCTGCGCTACGAGGCGCCGGTGGTCCGCGAGTGCCAGCGCAATGCCGGTGGCTCGCGTCAGTTTACACAGCTGGGCTTTGAGCTTATCGGCGCGGGCGATACCGCGGGCGATGTCGAGATTGTCTCGCTCGTGGCCGAGGCGGTGCGCAAGCTGGCGCTGCCCGATGCACGCATTATCGCAGGTAGCGTGCGTCCGTTTAAGGAACTGCTCGCGGCGTGCGAGGATCGCGAGCTGGCCGCCGAGGCCCTGCGCTGCGTGCACGCCAACGACTTTGTGGGCCTCGATGCCCGCGTGGCGGCAAGCACCGAGTCCGATGCCGTCAAGGCCGCCATTAGCGAGCTGCCGCGTCTGCACGGCGGTGCCGAGGTACTCGACCGCGTGGATGCGCTGCTGGAGGCTGCCGGCATCGTCGCGCCGCTGACGCGCGAGCTGCGTGCCCTGGTCGAGGGCCTGGCTCCCGAGGACGCCCAGGTGCTGTCCTTCGACTTCTCCATCATGAATTCTTTTGATTACTACACGGGCCTGGTCTTTAAGGCCTATGCCGGCGGCTTGCCCGATCCGGTCGGTTCGGGCGGACGCTATGACTCCATCTTTACCGGCGCGTTCGGCGACGGTATCGAGGTGCCGGCGGCGGGCTTCGCCTTTTCGCTCGAGCGCCTGGAGGCCGCGCGCACTTCGGCCGAGGACGCCGCCCCCGATGGCGACCACGCCGTGGGCCGTGGCGCCGAG
The DNA here is from genome assembly GCA_958429025.1 of uncultured Collinsella sp. Lineage (GTDB taxonomy): Bacteria > Actinomycetota > Coriobacteriia > Coriobacteriales > Coriobacteriaceae > Collinsella. The sequence continues at coordinate 4,899 of CAUAIH010000020.1, forward strand.
GGTCCGCTGCGTATCGCCGTGCCCAAGGGCTCGCTTAAGGCCGACACGCTCGACGTGCTCGAGGCCGCGGGCTTGGACGTCTCTGAGCTGCGCGACCCCGGCCGTCACCTGATCGTGCGCGGCCGCGACACGCGTGCCGGCGAGGGCACGGTCGGCGATATCGAGTTTGTCATCGTGCGCCCCAGCGATGCGCCCGCCTTTGTGGGCTGCGGCGGCGCCGACTGCGGCATCTGCGGTTGGGACTCGCTCATCGAGGCAGACCTCAACCTGCTGCAGCTGGTCGACCTGGGCTATGGTCTGTGCACCTTTATCGAGGCGGAGCCCGCGTGGCGCGCCGGCCAGGCCGAGCGCAACTATGCCCGTCGCGGGTCGCTTCGCGTGGCCACCAAGTACCCGCGCATCACGAGTGCCTGGTATGCCGAGCGCGGCGTGAACGCCGATATCGTTTCGCTGCACGGTAATATCGAGTTGGGACCCATCGTCGGCATGACCGATCGCATCGTGGACATTACCGCCACGGGTGCCACGCTGCGCGACAACGACCTGGTCATCACCGGGCGCATCATGGACTGCACGGCCCGCTTCTTTGTCAATCCGGGTGCCGCGCGTCTGGATCCGCGCGTACGCAATCTGGCCGATCGCTTGGCGGCAGCCGTGAAGGACAAGCATTTTGAGCCCGTTGCGGGCTCGGCACAATAGCGCGAGCACGTACGGGCGCCCCAACGTCCGGGCTGCGGGCTGATTGGCACCGCCGCCCGGTCTCTCGTTTCTCGAACAAAACCTCGACCGATAGGGGATACCGATATGAAGACCATCAAGCTTGCTCCCGGTGAGCGCCTCGTTACCAACCAGCTCAACCGCAAGGGCGTGCTGCCGCAAAACATCGTCGACGCCGCCCGCGATATCGTGGCCAACGTGCGTGCCAACGGCGATGCCGCGGTGCGCGACTACTGTCAGCGTTTTGACGGCGTTGAACTGCAGAGCTTCCGTTTGCCGCAAGATCAGATCGATGCCGCGCTCGAAGGCCTTGATCCCGCCTTTGTCGCGGCGCTCGAAAAGGCTGCACGCCAGATTCGCGAGTTCCACCAGCGCGAGGTCGAGCAGAGCTGGTTTACCACGCGCCCGGACGGCACGATGCTCGGCGTTAAGGTGACCCCGCTTGCGGCGGCCGGCATCTATGTGCCGGGCGGTCGCGCGCAGTACCCTTCCACCGTGCTTATGAACGCCATTCCCGCCAAGGTGGCCGGCGTCAAACGCGTGGTTATGGTGACTCCTCCGCAAAAAGATGGCCTGATCAGCCCCTATACGCTTGCGGCTGCCAAGCTCGGCGGCGTGGACGAGATCTATATGGTGGGCGGCGCTCAGGCCGTGGCCGCGCTGGCGTACGGCACCGAGACCATTCCGCGCGTCGACAAGATCACCGGCCCGGGCAACGCCTTTGTCGCCGCGGCCAAGCAGATTGTCTCGGGCGACGTGGGAATCGACATGGTCGCTGGCCCTTCCGAGGTCTGCGTACTTGCCGATGCCACGGCCAAGCCCATGGTGGTCGCGGCCGACCTGATGGCCCAGGCCGAGCACGATCCGCTGGCAGCCTGCTATCTGGTGACCTGCGACGAGCAGTTTGCGCGCGAGGTCGAGGCTGGTATCGACATTCTGGTAGCGCAGTCCCCGCGTGCCGAGATCACACGCGCCTCGCTCGATAACGAAGGCACCATCGTGGTGGCCGCCGACATGGCTGCCGCCGTCGAGGCCGTGAACACCGTGGCGCCCGAGCACCTTGAGCTGCACTGCAAGGACGCGATGGGCCTGCTCGGCGGCATTCGCAACGCCGGCGCCATCTTTGTGGGCGCCTGGAGCTCCGAGCCGCTCGGCGATTATGTTGCCGGCCCCAACCACACGCTGCCGACCGGCGGCACGGCCATGTTCTCCAACCCGCTTTCGGTCGAAGAGTTCGTTAAGCGCTCGAGCGTCATTTGCTATACGCCCGAGGGCCTGCTCTCCGACGCTCCCGCCACACAGCGTCTGGCCGAGGCCGAGGGCCTGTGGGCGCACGCGCTATCCGCCGCCCTGCGTCGCCGTGTGCTGGAGCAGGGCGAGGATGCCGTGAGTGCCGAGTCTCTGGCCGCGGCCGACCTGACCAAGGTCGCTTGGCCGGGTGACGCCGTGGCGACGGTTGCCGAGGGCGTTGACCTGGCGGCTGCGGGCGCGGATGGCGTTGGCGCGACCGGCGAGGAGGCCTAACATGGCCGAACTCACGCCGCGCATGAAGGAGCTCGTCCAGCCCTACCTGGCCGGCATTGAGCCCTATGATCCCAACTTTACGCCCACGCGCATCAACCTTTCGGCCAACGAGAACACCTATCCCGTGCCGGCCGGCGTGCGCGAGGCGATTGATGCAGCCCTGGCTGCCACGCCGCTCAACCGTTATCCCGACCCCATGTCCAACGACCTGCGCGATGAGCTTGCTGCTTGGCATGGCGTGACGCGCGAGAATATCTGCGTGGGCAACGGCGGTGACGAGCTGCTCTATAACTACTTGCTGGCGTTTGGCGGCGCGGGGCGGACCCTGCTCAACTGCCCGCCGTGCTTTAGCGAGTATGCGTTCTTTGCGTCGCTGTGCCAGACCGAGGTGCGCGACGTGTGGCGCGACCCGGCGACCTTTGAGCTCGACCAGGCGGCGGTGCTTGCGGCGGCTCCCGAGTGCAATCTGGCGATCGTGACCTCGCCCAATAATCCCACGGGTGACGTGGCGCCGCTCGACTTTGTTGCGGCTCTGTGCGATGCCTGCCCCGGCATGGTGATGGTCGACGAGGCCTACGTGGAGTTTGCCGACGATTCGTTTGGCGCGGCCACCACGGCGCAGGGGCTTATCGCCGAGCATCCCAACCTGGCGATTCTGCATACACTGTCCAAGGCGTTCGGCGCCGCCGGCACGCGCCTGGGCTATGTGATCGCGGCGCCCGAGGTCATCGACGTGTTCGCGGCGATTCGCCAGATCTATTCGGTCAACGTGTTGAGCCAGGCGGCGGCGCTTGCCTGCGTGCGTGCCCGCGATGCGTACGCGCCCGTGGTGGCACAGGTCGCATCCGAGCGCGAGCGCGAGTTGTGTGCCCTGCGCGCAATGGCTGCCAAGGGTCTGCCCGTGGAGGCGTGGCCGAGCGCGGCGAACTTTGTGCTTGTGCGCACGCCGCATGCCACGCGCGTGCGCGAGCGTCTGCGCGACGAGTATTCAATTTTGGTGCGCGACTTTAGTTACGCGCCGGGGCTCGCGGACTGTCTGCGCATTACCGTAGGCACCCCGCAGGAAAACGACGAGGTGCTGGCCGCGTTTGCCGCGCTGGTGAAGGAGGAGATGTAGATGGACCGCTATGCCGAGGTGACCCGCAAGACGGGGGAGACCGACATTGTCGTAAAGCTCGACCTGGACGGATGCGGCGTGTGTGATATCTCGACCGGCGTACCGTTTTTCGACCACATGCTCAACGCTTTTGGCCGCCATGGCCTGTTCGATTTGACGGTGCACGCGGTGGGCGACGTGGAGGTCGATGCGCATCATACCGTCGAGGACACGGGCATTGTGCTGGGCGAGGCGTTTTGCCAGGCGCTGGGCGACAAGGCGGGCATTACGCGCTTTGCCGACGCGGCGATCGCCATGGACGAGACACTCGTGACGGCCGCCGTTGACATCTCGGGTCGCGGGCAGGCCTACTGCGAGCTGCCCGTGCCGACTGAGCGCGTGGGCAGCTTCGATACCGAGCTGGCCGTCGAGTTCTTCTACGCCTTTGCGCGCGATGCCAAGCTCACACTGCACGTGCGCGAGCTGGCGGGCGGCAATTCGCACCACATTATCGAGGCCGCCTTTAAGGCTGTGGGCCGCACGATGCGCCGCGCCTGCGAGCTCGATCCCCGCGTGCAAGGCATCCCCAGCACCAAGGGCTCGCTGTAACCGCCACAAAGGCAAAAACCACCACGAAGGTGCCTGTCCCCTTTGTGGTGGTTTTGGATGATGGAAAAAGGAGGGTCGCGTGGGCGAACCGAAGATCGTGGTGGTCGACTACCACAAGGGCAACTTGTCGAGCGTCGTGCGCGGGCTTGCGCGCGCTGGTGCCGCCGCCTGCACGTCGGACGACCCGGAGCAGATCCGTAACGCCGACGGCCTGGTCATCCCGGGCGTGGGTGCGTTCTACGATGCGATTGCCTTTATGCGCGAGAGCGGCGAGGCGGACGCGGTGCTCGACGCCGTTGCGGCCGGAACTCCGCTGCTCGGCATCTGCCTAGGCCTTCAGCTGTTTTTTGAGCGCGGCGACGAGGGCGTGCCGGTGGACGAAGGCGCGGTCGCCGACGGCAACACCTCCGAGCAGGCTGGCGGTCCCTGGGTCGATGGCCTGGGTATTATGCGCGGCTCGTGCACACGCTTGGAGTCGAGCCGCCTGAAGGTGCCGCACGTGGGCTGGGACCAGGTGCACATGACGCCCGCCGGCGCGGCCGATCCGCTCCTTGCTGGTTTTGCCGAGGGTGCCAACATGTACTTTACCCACAGCTACGCGGTGGCCGACGACGCCGATGCCGCCGATGTGCTGGCGCGCACGCACTATACGCGGAGCTTCCCGTGCATCGTGCGCCATGGCAACGTGTGGGGCTGCCAGTTCCATCCCGAGAAATCCTCCGCGCTGGGTCAGCGCATCCTTAAGAACTTCGTCAACATCGTCGAGGAGGCTGGCCGATGATCCTGTTTCCCGCAATCGATCTGATCGGCGGCAAGGTCGTGCGCCTGGAGCGCGGCGACCGCAGTCGCTGCAAGGTATATTCCGACGACCCCGTGGCCGTTGCCCGCTCGTTTGCCGAGCAGGGCGCGAGCTGGGTGCACGTCGTCGATTTGTCCTCTGCCTTTGGCGAGGATGAGGACACATGCGCTGCCAATTCGGCGGCGATCAAGGCCATCTGCGGTGTCGACGGTCTATCCGTGGACGTGGGCGGCGGCGTCCGCTCGCTCGCGCGCATCGACGAGTTGGCAGGCTACGGCGCACGCCGCATCGCACTGGGCACCGTGCTGGTGACCGAGCCGGGTTTTGCCGAGGTGGCGGCCGAAGGCTTTGGCGAGCTGCTCGTGGCCGACATCGCCGCTCGCGACGGCCAGGTCAAGGTGAACGGTTGGCGTGACGGCGCGGGCGTGGCGCTCGACGACGCCGTGGCGCAGCTTTCCGAGCTGGGCTTTAAGCATCTGGTGTATACCGACATCGCGCGTGATGGCATGCAGACGGGCATCGATGTGGCGGCGTATCGCCATGTGGCCGAGGTCGCGGGTTTTCCCGTCGTGGCTTCGGGCGGTATCTCGACGCTCGACGACATCCGTGCGCTTGCCGCGGTGGGCGGGGATGCCATCGAGGGTGCCATTACCGGTCGCGCGCTCTACGAGGGCAACTTTGCGCTGGCCCAGGCGCTGGCCACCGTCCGAGGGGAGGAGTAGCCTATGCTTACCAAACGCGTAATACCCTGCCTGGACGTCAAGGACGGCCGTGTGGTCAAGGGCGTCAACTTTGTGAGCTTGCGCGATGCGGGCGATCCGGTGGAGCTGGCGCGCGCCTACGACCGCGAAGGTGCGGACGAGGTCGTATTTTTGGACATTACCGCGACGAGTGACAACCGTGTGACGACCATCGAGATGGCGGCGCACGCGGCCGAGGAGCTCGCTATTCCCTATACCGTGGGCGGCGGTTTCCGCGACTTGGCGGGCATGCGGACCATGGTTGCCGCCGGTGCCGACAAGGTGTCGCTCAACTCGGCGGCCGTGCGTGACCCGTCGCTGATTAGCCAGGCTGCCGCGGCTTTTGGCAGTCAGGCCGTGGTCGTGGCGATCGATGCCAAGCGCGTCGGTTTGCCCGGAGAGCCGGGTGCCGACAAGTGGGAGGTCTTCACGGCGGGCGGCCGCAACGCCACGGGTATCGACGCGGTGGCGTGGGCCGAGGAAGCGGCTCGTCGCGGCGCCGGCGAGATCTTGCTGACCAGTATGGACCGCGACGGCACCAAGGCCGGATTTGACCTGGCGCTCACCCGCGCCGTGGCGCGCGCGGTGCCGATTCCCATCATCGCGAGCGGCGGCGTGGGCACACTCGAGCATTTTGCCGAGGGCGTGATCGAGGGCGAGGCCGACGCCGTGCTGGCGGCGAGCGTCTTTCACTTTGGGACGTTCAGCATTCGCGAAGTCAAAGAGTATATGGCCTCTCAAGGTATTCCTGTGAGGCTGGATTTCTAATGCTGCGGCTTGCCCAGGCACCCGACCTTCCGGCTCCAACCCTCCTCGCGTACTTAAGTACGCGTCGTCGGGCTTGTCGCTCGGAATCTCGGGCACCTGGACAACCCTCGCCGACCTGCGAAGTTTGAATTTGGGGAGAGAAATGGAAGAGATAACCGATCCTTCAAAGCTTACATACGACGCCAAGGGGCTGATTCCTTGTGTTGTTCAGCAGTATGACACCGGCGAGGTGCTTATGGTTGCTTGGATGAACGAGGAGTCGGTGGGGCTGACGCTCAAGACCGGTACCACGTGGTTTTGGAGCCGCAGCCGTCAGGAGCTCTGGAACAAGGGCGCGACGAGCGGCAATATGCAAGAGGTCAAGGAGCTCTGGGCCGACTGCGATAGCGATACGCTGCTGGTCAAGGTCGACTCGCCGGGTCCGGCCTGCCATACCGGCAACCGTACCTGCTTCTTTAAGAAACTCGCGTAGGGCGGGCGCTCGACTAGGCGCTTGGCCAACCAGAAAGGATTGAACCATGGGTGTGCGCACCGCGAATGTTCAGGATGGAAATATTGGCGAGACGCTGACGGGGCTGGCCGAGGTGATCCACGGCCGTCGCGACGCGTCGCCGCAGGAGAGCTATGCCGCGCGTCTGCTGACCGACGTCGAGGATGAGCTGCTCAAGAAGCTTGCCGAGGAGGCGAGCGAGGTGATCATGGCCTGCAAGGATAACGATCACGATCATATCCGCTACGAGGCCGGCGACCTGGTCTACCACCTGCTCGTGACGCTCGAGCGCTACGGTATCACCCTCGACGAACTCGCCGGTGAACTCAACGCCCGCCGCCACTAGTCATTGGGGACGTTCTTAAACGACTAGTCGTTTGGGACAGTCTTTGTTGGTGTAACGGGGTCATGGAAGTTGCGGTGAAATAGGGACTGTTTAAGCGCTTCATCAGGCAAAACAATCCCTATTCCACCGCAACTTATGAAGGGATGGCTAGTCGAGGGGTGTGGGTTCCCATTCGCCGGTGGGGTGGGGGATGTCGAAGGTTCGATAACCGCAGTCGTAGGCGTGGGCCTGGGCCTCGCGGATGCTCCAGCAGATATCGCAGGCGCGGTGCGCGTCCGAGCCAAAGGTGATCGGCACTTCGGCATGGGCAAAGCAGCGCAAAAGACCGGTTGCGGGGTAGTAGTCGTCCAAGCCCTTACGCGGTGCGGCCGTCGAGACCTCAACGCGGCGGCCCGTATCGTGCGCGCACTCGGCCATCTGCTGCCAAAACGGTGCGGGGTCAAAGTCGGGCGCAAAGCCTTCCTTCGAAAAGCGCATGACCAGGTCGGGGTGAGCCATTACATCAAAGTTGAGCGGGCTCTCGCAGGCGCGGCACCAGTCGTCGACGTAGCGCTCCCACACGCCGCGTACCCCCAGGTTTTCCCAAACGTGCAGGTTGGTGTCGTCGTCGATCCAACCGCAAAGGGAATCGGGTGTATCGGGACGAGCGACGTTTTCCGTTCCCGCCGTACCCGCGGCGCCGGCCATGATATCGCCTGGGTTGCCAATCCAATGCACGCTGCCCAGGCGCACGACGGCGCCCCGGGACCAGCGCTCAACCAAAGGCTCGCAGCCCTCGTACCAATCGCATTCAAAGCCATAGATAAGCTCGAGCTCCGGCGCGATCTGCGCGGCAAGCTTGCGAGCATCCTCAAAAGCCAGACGATGTGCCAGCAGGTCGCCCTCAGTAACCTGCACTTCACAGTTGGCATCCATGCTGGCGGGCAGGGTGAGATGGTCGGTTGAGACCATGACGCGGCATCTGGCCGCAGCAGCGGCGCGAACGTTGTCCTCAAACGAGGCATGGCCGTCCGAGAACGAGGTGTGGGTATGGCAATCGATCAGCGGGCAAGCAGACATGGCGGCTCCTTTGCGTCAAGCGAATCCGCTTCATTGTAATGGCGCAGCTCTCAACACGCCGGGCACGCCGGAGCTCGAAATCGATTGGAAAGGCTGTGCGGTGCGCGGCGCGGCCTCGCTTGCGCTCTCAAAACATGTACATCAGCCTCCAAAAGCTGCAGAAAATGACATGTTTGGAGGCTGATGTGCATGTTTGGATAGGGGCGAGGGCGGCGACGGACGAAAGTCACGCCTGTGCCACGTCCGATGTGCTAGCGTTTGGATGAACAAAACGAGCCCGTGCGGAAAGGAGTCGGACCGTATGCCATGCGATAGCACATCCCCGCTGTCCCGCGAGACCGATGCACCCGAAACCATCGTCAAGTTGGAATGCGATATCGACGACGCATCGCCCGAGGTGCTCGCCTACGCTGCCGACCGCCTGCGCGAGGCGGGTGCGCGCGAGGTGCACTGGCTGCCCCTCTACTGCAAAAAAGGCCGCCCCGGTTGGCAGCTGCAGGTGATCTGCTCGCACGAGGATATCGAACGCCTGCAGACGATTATCTTTTTGGAAACCACGACCAACGGCATTCGTCGCCAGGTCATGGAGCGCGTTTGCCTGCCACGCCGCTTTGAGCGCGTAACGACGCTATGGGGCGAGGTGTCCGTCAAGGTGGCAACCCTGCCCGACGGCAGCGAGCGTGCAGCGCCCGAGTACGAGGACTGCGCCCGTCTCGCCCGCGAGCACAATGTGCCGCTCCAGCGCGTGATGCAGGCGGCACAAGCCGTGGCACTGCGATTTGAATAACGCGGCTGGTGGCGACATCCTGCGCCCAGCCATATCAACCCCATTCGAAAGGATCTCCCCATGAAATACCTCATCGCCTCCGACATCCACGGCTCGGCATATTGGACCGAACGCCTTTGCGCCGCCATCGAGTCCGAGCAGCCCGATCGCATTGTGCTGCTGGGCGACCTGCTCTACCACGGCCCGCGTAACGACCTGCCGCGCGACTACGCTCCCAAGCGCGTGATTCCGCTGCTCAACGCCCTGGCCGACCGCATCATCGCGGTGCGCGGCAACTGCGACGCCGAGGTCGACCAGATGGTGCTCGACTTTCCCATCATGGCCGACTATGCCACGTTATTCGACGAGAACGGCCGCGAGCTGTTCCTGACGCACGGCCACGTTTTTGGCGCCGGTATGCACAACAGCGTCGACCACGCGCCCGCGCTGCCCGAGGGCTCCGCGCTCGTCTACGGTCACACGCACATCAAGGTCAACGAAGCGAGCGAGGAGCATCCTGGTCTGTGGCTCTTCAACCCCGGCAGCGTGAGCATCCCCAAGGACGGTACGCACAGCTACGGCATCTACGAGGGCGGCGCGTTCCGCCACGTGATCATGGAGGAGGACTAGCCATGGCCGAGCATATGGCTCAGCAAAATGCCGAGGGTTCGCGTGACCTGTCCACGCTGGTAGATGCATCGGCCGAGCTGCAGCATCTGGTGCAGACCATCTGGCGTCTGCGTCAGCCCGACGGCTGCCCGTGGGACCGCGAGCAGACGCACCGCAGCATTGGCAAGAACATGATCGAGGAGGCCTACGAGGCGCTCGACTGCATCGAGGCCGACGACGCGGCGCACCTGCGCGAGGAGCTGGGCGACGTGCTCATGCAGGTAGTGTTGCATGCGCAGATCGCGGCGGACGCCGGCGAGTTTACGCTGGCCGACGTGGCGCGCGATATCAATGCCAAGCTCATCCGTCGCCACCCGCACGTGTTTGGCGATGTAGATGCCGACAGCTCCGACGAGGTACTCAAGATTTGGGACGAGGTCAAGCTTGCCGAGAAAGCCGCCAAGGACAAGGCCGTGGCGGCGGGCGAGGCCGCGCCCGAGGGCCTGCTCGACGGCGTGCCCACGCATCTGCCGGCGCTGATGCAGGCTCAGAAGGTGTCGCGCAAGGCGGCTGCCGTGGGCTTTGAGTGGGAGACGGTCCAGGACGTGTGGGACGAGGTCGCCGAGGAACGTACCGAGTTTGAGGCCGAGGCCCCTGGCTCGCCCGAGCGCGAAATGGAGTTTGGCGACCTGCTCTTTGCCTTGGTCAACGTCGCGCGCAAAGAGGGGATCGACGCCGAGAGTGCCCTGCGCGCCAGCACGGCAAAGTTCCGCCTTCGCTGGGCCGCGATGGAGCAGATGGCGTCCGATGCCCACGTGGATCTTGCCGAGCTTTCGACCCACGGCCTCAACGACCTGTGGGATGCCGCAAAGGCGGAGGAGTAAGACTGCGGGAACGACGGGCTGACACGCCTCATCGTTCCCGCTAAATTTTTCGAAAATCAAGTGTATCCCTCGGCTAACTTAGGGCATAATGCAAAAAGTGCGACATGGCTAACTTACGGAGACGCACCGATGGTGCACGGTCAGCCGGTCGCTTGCATCCACTACGTTTCCAAGTGAGAGGGAGACAACATGAGCGATATTTTGGACGTCTACGGTCGCGAGGTGCTCGACAGCCGCGGCAATCCCACCGTCGAGGTCGAGGTCGTGCTCGAGGACGGCAGCTTTGGCCGCGCAATGGTGCCTTCGGGTGCTTCGACCGGCGCCTTTGAGGCCTGCGAGCTACGCGATGGCGACAAGGGCCGCTACCTGGGCAAGGGCGTTTCGCAGGCCGTCGAGCACGTCAACAACGAGTGCGCTAACGCCGTCGTGGGCCTCGACGCCTTCGACCAGCGCGCCGTCGATGCCGCGCTGATTGCCGCGGACGGTACCCCCAACAAGACCAAACTCGGTGCCAACGCCATCCTGGGCGTGTCGCTGGCCGTTGCCCGCGCCGCCGCCGAGTCGGCGGGCCTGTCGCTGTACCAGTACCTGGGCGGCGTCAACGCTCATCTGCTGCCCACACCTATGATGAACATCCTCAACGGCGGCGTGCATGCCGACAATAACGTCGACTTCCAGGAGTTCATGATCATGCCGGTGGGCGCCCCGAGTTTTGCCGAGGGCCTGCGTTGGTGCGCCGAGGTATACCACACCCTCAAGGGCGTGCTGCACGAGGCCGGCCTGGGCGGCGGCGTGGGCGACGAGGGCGGCTTTGCCCCCAACCTTAAGACCAATGCCGAGCCGTTCGAGTACATCACCAAGGCCGTCGAGAAGGCTGGCTTTAAGCCCGGCGTCGACTTCATGTACGCCATGGACCCGGCCTCGACCGAGTTCTACAACGCCGAGACCGGCATGTACGAGCTCAAGGGCGAGGGCGTGGAGTACACGAGCGCCCAGATGGTTGATTACTGGGAGAAGCTCGTCGACACCTATCCCATCATCTCCATCGAGGACGGCATGGCCGAGGAGGACTGGGACGGTTGGGTCGAGCTTACCCAGCGCATTGGCAACAAGGTGCAGCTGGTGGGTGACGACCTGTTCGTCACCAACACCGAGCGCCTCAAGAAGGGCATCGAGCTGGGCGCCGCCAACGCGATTCTGGTCAAGGTCAACCAGATCGGCACGCTCACCGAGTCACTCGAGGCCATCGAAACCGCCAAGGAGGCCGGCTACGCCTGCATCGTGAGTCACCGCTCCGGCGAGACCGAGGACTCCACCATCGCCGACCTGGTCGTGGGCGTCAATGCCGGCCAGATCAAGTCGGGCGCCCCGTGCCGTAGCGACCGCATCGCCAAGTACAACCAGCTCATCCGCATCGAGGACGAGCTCGAGGGCAGCGCGCGCTACGCCGGCAAGGCCGCGTTCTACAACATTCGCTAGGCAAGCGGCGTGTGCGGGGGCGGGGCTGACTCGGATTCGCCTCGCTCCCGCCGGGCACTGTTGAGCACCATTGGGCGCTGGGCCATATGGCTCAGCGCCTTTTTTATGTCGAGCAGGGGCCGCCGAAGGCGGTGCGCGCACTCGTGCTATAACTAAAAGACTTAGCGCAAACAAACCTCAACCGCACAAGGCGCACATGGATCAGATTTACGACAACAGGTACTATTCCGCCGGTTCGCGTGAGCCGTCACCTCGCCGTGCGCATTCGGTGCAGCTTGGCGGGTCTGGTTATGCTGGCGCTGATCGCTCCAGGTATAGCTCGCCGGCGACTTCGCATCCCAATGCTCAGCCAAATAGTTCCTCGGATGGTCCGGTGCGCCCATCGCGTTCCAGGCGTGCGTCGCGCCCTTCGACCCAGGCGTCCGGCGAGCCGCGCCGTCCCTCAAGCCGTTTTTCGGGCTCGGACTTTATGCATTACGCCAACGACAACGTGGTGGTCAAGGCAATTTACGACTTTACCCACGGTCCTCAGCGAGGGCTATTCATCGGCATCGTTGTGGCGCTGGCGCTTGTGAGCCTGTATTTCCCCGTGCGCGATCTGTACGTGGCAAAGCGTTCGAGCGATATCTTGGCCAAGCAGGTCGAGATTCGCCAGCAATACAATGACGAGCTGCAAAAAAGCGTCGACAAGCTGCTCTCGGAGGAGGGTATCAAGGACGCGGCATCCGAGGACCTGGGCTTGGTGATGCCCGGCGAGAAGAGGATTGAAGTGCAGGGCCTGGACGACGATTCGGATGCCTCGTCGAGCAAAAAATCCTCAAACGCCAAGAAGGCCAGCGAAGTTGCCAAGGAAATCGAAGAAGTCGGTAAGGACGCGCCGTGGTACATCCAGGCGCTCGACATGCTGTTTGGGTTTAACGGCGTCGAGGGCCAGACGGTCGTGTCCAACGGCAAATAGCGCCCGGAGGGGAGCCCGCAATGGCAGATTGCAAACGCTATAAGGTAGCCGCGATCGACCTGGGAACGGTGTCGTCGCGACTGGTGTTGGCCCAGGTCGAGGGCGGGGCGATTGTGGAATCGTCCAAGCATACCGAGATTACCGACCTGGGCGAGGGCGTGGACGCGACGGGTCGCTTTTGCGAGGCGGCTGTCAAGCGTGTGCTCGCTGCGTGTCGCATGTTTGTGGATGAGGCGCGCACCTTTGGGGCCGCGTGCGTCTGCACCACCTGCACGAGCGCCGCGCGCGATGCATCCAATGCCGCACTGCTGCTGGACGGCCTGCGCGATCTGGGGCTTGAGCCGCAGGTGATTCCGGGCGAGGTCGAGGCGCGCCTGACGTTTTTTGGCGTGGCACACGACTTTGCCGGCGAGCGCATTATTGTCGCGGATTCGGGCGGCGGGTCCACGGAACTCGCGACGGGCGTCTATGCACCGGAGCGCGGCGTCTTTGCACTGGAGGGAACGCGCTCACTGGACATCGGTTGTCGCCGCGTGACCGAGCGATTTTTCTCGGTGTTGCCGCCTGCGGACGGCGAGCTTGCTGCCGCTGCCGCGTGGGCAGGCGAACAGTTCGCCGCCTATTTTGAAGGCCTGCCCAGCGACTTTGAGCGCGCCGAACGCTTGGTCGCAGTGGGCGGTACGGTGACTACGCTGGTGGCTCTGGTCCACGAGCTGGAGCCGTATGATTCGAGCTTTGTGCACCTACACGAGCTGTCTCTGAAGCAGGTCTCGGCCGCTATCGAGTGCATGTCTGTATTGGACGCGGAAGGCATCGCCGCGCTGCCGGGTGTACAGCCCAAACGTGCGGGCGTGATCTTGGCGGGTGCCGTTGTGGTCCGCGAGCTCATGCGTGCCGGCGGCTACAAGACGCTCACCGTAAGCGAGAACAGCCTACTCGCCGGCATGGCCGCCACCATCAACGAGACCCTCGACGGCGCCGCCCCCACCATCGCCTGGACCCCCAGCCTCAGCGCCCTCTAAATAATAAGTTGCGGTGAAATACGGACTAAAATCGCCCTTTCGGGCACCAAACAGTCCCTATTCCACCGCAACTCAACAGCCGGCACCTGGGGACAGTCCTTGCGGGGCGTCCCCACAGCGCCTATGCCAGCTTGTCGATCTGCCCAATCTCCCAAAGCGGAATATTGATGAGCATGCCCTCGTCTCTATATGCCGCCAGGGAGCTCCTCACGCAACGCTCGAGTTTGAATTTTTCGCAGGCTACTTTCAGACTCTTCGCTTTAAGGTTCTCTGCCGCCTTGACCTCAAGCGGAAGCACGGTTCCCGCATGGTCGATGGCAAAGTCGGTTTCGGCATTGCCGGAGGTAGAGGACCAATACGCGGGAGTTTTGTCCTGGAGCAAAAGCTCCTGCGCGACGTATTGTTCGGTCAGCGAACCTTTGAACTCGGTAAAAACAGCGGATCCGTTAAGAACGATGGCCGGAGAGAGACCGGAGAGCGCTCCGAGGATGCCGGTGTCGATGCAGAACAGTTTGAAGCCCGAGAGGTCTTCGTAGCTCGAGAGCGGCGCCTTTAGAGCGGAAGCACGTGGCACCTTATGAACGATTCCGTAGTCCGTGAGCCACTGGAGGCTTTCCTCGAAATCGCGTGCGCGCGCTCCGGGACGAAGGGCGCCATAGACAAACTTCTTGTTCTCCTTTGCAAGCTGGCCGGGAAGGGATTTCCAAACCAACCTCATGCGCTCGACGATGCGGGCGGGTGCATGTTTGCCAAAATCGGATTCGTAAGCCTCGATGATTTGCTGTTGAAGCCTTCGGGCTTCGATGAAGTCGCGTGTCTCGGCGAAAGTGGAGACAACTTCGGGCATACCGCCGACAACAAGGTATTCCTTGAGCAAGTGCTCGAGCTTTTCGGTAACGTTTGCTAGAAGGTTCATGTCTGCGGCAAGGATGGCGTCGGCGAGCGGGTTGCCGTCGACGGCACGAACGAACTCAGCAAACCCCATGGGACGCATGGTGAGCTGGTCGATTTTGCCGACGGGAAATGACTCGTTTTCGCGTCGGAGCGCGAGGCCCATATAGGAACCGGCTGCTACGATGTGGTATTCGGGCGCAAGCTCGTTGAAGTACTTGAGCGAGGTGATCCCGCGTGGCGCTTCTTGGATCTCGTCGAAGATGATGAGCGTGTCTTCCGGCGTTACGGTTTGGCCACGTAGGAGTTCTATCTGGGAGATGATGCGCTTGGGGTCGAGGTTCCCATCGAACAGCGAGCGTGTGCTCGGCTCGAGCATAAAGTCAAAACGAATGACGTTTCGATACTGCTGGCTTGCGAATTCGTTAAGAAGCCAAGTCTTTCCTGTCTGGCGGGCTCCCTTAAGCAAGAGAGGTTTGCGATTCGCCCTTGATTTCCAAGCGATAAGTTCACTCATAAGCTGTCGCTGCATATTGCCTCCCAACCCTCTCGGCTAGTATAAGGCCATTTGGGAGTTTCCATCGGAAAATGTGGGAGACAACCACGTTTTTCCATCGGAAAATGTGGGAGACAGCCACGTTTTTCCATTGGAAAATGTGGGAACACCAACCTAAGTTGCGGTGGAATAGTTCCTAAATGGGCTGGTAAACTGCCAAAACAGGAACTATTCCACCGCAACTTAGAGCCCCACCGGCGTGTAAAAGAAACGAGCCCGCATCCCTTGGGGACACGGGCTCGAAAGCTCCATATGGTAGGGGCGGTGGGACTCGAACCCACAATCCTTGCGGCGAGAGATTTTAAGTCTCCTGCGTATGCCAATTCCGCCACGCCCCCGTGAGACTAGAAGTCTAGCACAAGCCGTCCGTTACGCGTTGACGGCCATCGAGTGTTGGCCCGACTTCTCCAGGAACTCCTGGAACTTGGCTTCGTCGCCCTTGTTCTGGTACTGCAGGGCTAGCAGGTACTCCAAGCGGCAGCGCTTGACCGGGTCGTCGCCGACATCCTCGAGCATGCGCTCCAGCTCGGGAATGTCGTTGTGGCGCTTGAGGATCATCGTGTCGTACATCAGCTGACACTCGTGCGCAACTGCCTCGGCCTGACCGCCCTCAAAGCCCTTGATCTCGTGCAACAGCTCTTTGGACTTTTTGCGGTCCTCCTGGCCAACATAGTAGTTAAAGGCCTTAATCACCAAGTCGACGCGCTGCATCTTGGGGAGGTTGAGTCCCAGCAGTAGGTCGAACATCTCGCTGGCGCGCTCGTGGTCCTCGCGCAGCAGATAGGAGTTCAGACGCAGGTAGTCGCGGTTGTAGCGCGGGTATAGCATGCTGGTGAGTTTGCCGTCGAGCAAACGATCGAACTCGTCCCACTGCTTGGCAGCCATAAGCTGCTGCAGGCGCTTAAACGTGGTGCGTTTTTTGACGCTAAAGAACACCGACACGGCGATGCAGATGATAACGACGGCGGTCCAGAGGGTGCGGGAATCGGGCATATTAGGGTCCTTAGTCGCTCATAAAGCGAGCGGTATGACAACACGTACTAGATGTATTATACGCAGCGCGCAAGCAAACTGGCATAAAAGCTCATCGAGGCCGAGTGCCATCGCTCGCTGCGGTACACTTACCTAAAGTAAACCATGAAGGGAGACATTACCTATGAAGAAGATCGTTTTGGCTTGCGGTGCTGGCGCTGCTACTTCCACGCTCGTTGCCCAGAAGGTCGCTACTCTGCTCGACGCCAACGGTTATGCCGACAAGTACGAGATCGTGCAGTGCGCCATCTCCGAGGCCAAGGATTACTGCGACGAGGGCGCCGACCTGCTGATCGCCACCACCGTTGCCCCCGAGGGCCTCACCTGCCCGTACGTGAGCGGCGTGCCCTTCATGACTGGTATGAACCGCGTCGCTGCCGAGAAGGCCGTTCTCGACGTCATGGCTCAGTAGGCGCTGACTGTATGAATGAGCAGAACGCCAATCCGGTCGAGCTCTTTGGCATGCGCGTTGCCCATGTGGGCATTAACGCCACCGACCCGGCAGACGCCCTGGAGATCGCGGAGCTGTTCTCGACGATGATGGGCCTGCCCGTCATCGAGACCCCGGTTTCGTACTTCAACGATTCGCTGGTCGAGATCATGAAGCAGAACGGTCGTGGCACCAAAGGCCACATCGGCTTTGCCGTTAACGACGTCGATGCAGCTGAGAAGTGGTTTGCCGAGCGCGGGCTCGAGGTCAACGAGGAGTCGCGCGTGCTGCTGCCCGACGGCGGCACCAAGCTCGTGTACTTTAAGCGCGAGTTCGCCGGCTTTGCCGTGCATCTGTGCCGCGAGTAGCGCACAAGCTGCCATAGCTGGCAAAAAGGGATAGGGCCGCATGGCCTTATCCCTTTTTTATGCCGAGGGGCTTCCTACCGCGGCAGGCGAATCGTAAAGCGGCTGCCGACGCCCTCGACCGAGGTCACGCCGATGACGCCGCCGTGGCTATCGACGATCCACTTGGCGATGGCGAGCCCCAGGCCCGAGCCCTGCGCTCCGGCATCGCGCGCGTTGTCGGCGCGGTAGAACCGCTCGAACGCGTGAGCTGCGGATTCCTGATTCATGCCGATGCCCTCGTCCTCAACGCTTATGTCGATCGTGCCCGCGCCCGCATCCGGCGTCATGTCAAACGAGATGGATGTGCCCGCGTCCGAATACTTGGCGGCGTTCTGCACGATCACGCGCAGGGCCTGCTTTACGAGTGCCACGTCGACAGGCGCGTCGCAGCGCGGGTCGCTGGCGAGCGCGGCGTCAAACGCCAGCCGATACGTGTGCGCGGCATCGATCATCTGCGATTCCTCGCAAACCTCGCCGACCAGCGCGGCCAGGTTGGTATTCGCGCGCCGCAGTACGGTGCGTCCGGCATCGCCGCGTGCCAAAAACAGCAGCTGCTCCACAAGCTCTTGCATGCGCTCGCTTTCGGCTTTAAGGGACGCGATGGATTCCGCCAGCACGTCCGGGTCGTCCTTACCCCAGCGGTCGAGCATGTTCACGTAGCCCTGAATCACCGCGATGGGCGTGCGCAGCTCGTGGCTCGCGTCGTTGACAAAGCGCATCTGCTGCAGCTTGGCCTCTTGCATCTGGCGCAGCAGGCGGTTGAGTGCGACCTCGATGCTTGCCAGGTCGGCGTCGCCGGTAGTGACGCTCGGCGAGTCGACGCTTGCGCGCTCGATGGCCTGCTCCAGTGTTTCCATTTTGCCGCCGGCGAGTTGCATGCGGCCGAGTTCGTCCACGCGCAGGGCCAGATCGTTGAGCGGCGCCATGGTGCGGCGCACGCGGCGGGCGCCGCCGAGCATGTTGAGCACGCTGATGACCTGCCAACCCACAACGACAAGGTAGAGAGGCCATAGCGCGACGAGGTCCTGCGCGAGGGGGAAAGTCTTGGTGGTGCGCGCAAGCTCGACGGTATAGGTGAGCGTTGCCAGGTCCCAGCCGCGCGCGGGCGTCAGCGACATGCCGTGAACGGTGGCGCTGGGGATCCATCCTGCGGTAAACGCGCCGTCGGGCAGCGTCTGGTTGTATCCATAGACGAGGATCGCCGTCGCAATCACCATCAGCAGCAGATCGAGCCAGACGTAGCTTATCAGGCGGCGCCACATATAGCCCCAGTTGATGGCGCGGGCGATGGAGGTGACGCGCTTGGCCTCGGCGTTACGCGCGGCAGACATAGCCCACCCCGCGCACGGTCTGGATGATGCGGGCGCCGCCGGCGTCCTCGATCTTGGCGCGCAGGTGCGCGATGTGCACGTCGACGTTGTTGGTGTCGCCTACATATTCGTAGCCCAGCGCCTCGTGCGCGATGCGTTCGCGCGTGAGCACGCTGCCGGCATGCGCCATAAGCAGGGCGAGGACATCGAACTCGCGGGCCGTGAGCGCGATGGGCGAGCCGCCGACCGTGACTTCGCGGCGGTCGGGATCGAGTGCGACCGAGCCCACGGCGAGCGTGGCGGGGGAGGGCACGGCAGAGGTCTTGGCCGAGTCGCCGACCGGGGACATCGCAGCGGCGTTCCCGGCCGCGCCGCCCGCCATACCCACCCCGGCACCGGCGCCGCCAACGCCCGAAGCCGCCCGCACGGCTTCCGAGCGCTTCAGCGCCACGCGGATCCGTGCGAACAGCTCTTCAATCGCAAACGGCTTGGTCAGGTAATCGTCGGCGCCGGCATCGAGCCCGGCCACCTTGTCCATCACGGCATCGCGCGCGGTGACCATGATCACCGGCACATCCTTGTGCTTGCGTACGCGCCGCAGGACCTCCATGCCGTTGAGCTGCGGCAGCAGTACATCGAGCAGAATCAAATCGTAGTCGCGCTCCAGCGCCAGGTCCACGGCGGTGCGGCCGTCGGCGGCGTGCTCCACCTGGTAGCCCTCGTGCTCCAGCTCGAGCGTCACAAAGCGGGCGATTTTCTCCTCGTCCTCTACGATTAGGATCCGTGCCATGCGTGCCCCCCGTCTGCGATTACTTGTCGTCGTTGAGATTTTGTTTGATGTCGTCCGCGGCATCGGCAGCGTGATTCATAAGGTTGTTGATGCTGCCGGGCACGTCGCCGTCGCTGTCGATGCGGTAGCGCATGCCAAAGAACAGGCCAATCAGCATCAGCCATATCGTGGCGCCCCAGGCAAACAGTGCAACGATGGGAATCAGGATGGGAATGTTGAGGATGATCGCATCGCGGCGCGTGGCGATAAACTTGGTGTCCAGGCTCAGGCGGAAGAGCTTTTTGAGGTACTCCCACACGCTGTCCATCTTCTTGGAGAAGTCGGTCTTTTCGCTCGACTTTTCGTAGGCGGCCTGCGCGGCGACCATCTCGGTCGAGGGCTCATCGACCGGCTCGGACTCGGTGGCGGCGTGCGCCGACGTGGTCTGGGTCTTGCCCTGCGACTCGAGCCAAATGATGGCATCCAAAACGTTGCCGTCGGCAGCGTCGAGCGCCGCCTTGGCATCGGTGTAGCTCACGTTGCACTTGGTGCGGATAGTTTCAACTTTTTCGAGGTCGTCCATGACCTGTCCTTTCGTTCGATGGGCGCGACGCCGGACGATCTGCCCGGGTGCGAGCGTTGCGTTCGGCGGCCTGCGTGGCGCCGCCCCGCCCTTGGTCGAACTCTATAGTGCAGGTTATAGATTAAGCGATTCTTGCGCCAAGATTAATGTTGGATGAGTTTTTGGGTGGCGGTGGGCACAGGCAGCCTTTGAGGCAAGCACAGGCCGAGCGGCTAGAGCCCAAGGGTAAATTTGTGTCCGCACGGCGAGATATACTTTTAACCATGTTGAGGGGCGTGACAGGACAAGGTTGCCCGGCGCCCGCGAAATCAGAGGGGCCGCCGCGCCGCATGGCTCAAACGAGCGGGACCCTGACGCAAAAGGGGGGTCATAAGTGCATATCTACGCTATGAGTGACATTCACGGGTGCCTTGATGCTTTTAAGGCATCGCTTTCCACCGTCGACCTCGATGCCGAGGATTCCAAGCTGGTTTTGCTTGGCGACTACTGCGACCGAGGTCCCGATTCGCTCGGCGTCTTTGAGCTCGTCATGGACCTACAAAAGCGTTATGGCGACCGCGTCGTGGCGCTGCGTGGCAACCACGAGGAGATGCTGCTCGAATACATCGACGAGGCGAACGATCGCAATTTCACGCAGGCATGGATACTTGCCGACAGTAATTTGGCAACGGCCAAGAGCTTCTTAGACGCCGAGGCATTCAAGCACGTTAAGCACCTTTTGAGGCTCAGGGAGTTCGAGGAGGCCTACGCCTTTACGGTTGAGCGCATAAAGGCCGAGCACGCGGACATAATCGCGTGGGTTCGCAAGCTCCCCTACTTTTACGAAAGTCCCTTCGGCCAGGTCTTTGTGCACGCCGGCATTGACGAGGGTGCCGGGGAGTACTGGAAGCTTGGCACGTCTGACGAGTCGTTCACCATGATGCCGCCCGATTACGTGGGGCGTAAGTTCTACCTAGATGTTATCGCCGGGCACATCAACACCGAGGCGGTCTCGGGCATCACGGGCTACCGCGGTATATGGCATGACGGAGCCAGCCATTACTACATCGACGGGAACGTCATGAAGAACGGCGAGGTCGCCGTTCTGAGCTACGATTCGGAAACGGGGAAGTATGGTGGCCCCGGGTTGGAGTAGGCTGGCGGGCGATTGGCTCGCGGATTGTCTGCGCGGGCTCGATTCGGGGCTAGGACTGCGCCTTTGACGTTAACGGGATGCGGAAGCACCGAGAGGGGTGCTTCCGCGGAAACGATCGTCGGGGCTTCTTTTACCCAGTGACATAAGGCTTTTATTTGGCTAGCTTTTTGGTCGACTCGACCATCGCGTCCTTTATCCAGGTCATCGAGGCATCGGAGGTGTAGTCTCTGCCCTTAATGACGTTTAGTGAGAGGCTGCTTTGCAAGCTGAAGGTTGCAAGCTGCAAACTGAAGAAAGGTTTTAGTTTAGATGAAATTAAAAAAAGAACTACGCTAACTTATAATTATGGAACTGTGAGAGGCATCTGAAAAAGGTGACTATAAGATGGATGACAAGCGTATTTTAATCATTAACGGCAAGACCGAGGACCAGATAATCGAGCAAATTATCGGTCTAGTGAATGATGATGATGAGCTAGGAGACATTCTAAAATCATATGAGGAGTCTCCTGGACTTAACGAATTAATAGAGAACATGTCTGCCTTCTTCACCGTTCAATAGAAAATTGCTTTTATGCGTAGGCCAGGGATAAAGCTGGTGCCAGCTTGGGGCAAGAACGATGAAACTGTTTTCCCGCACAATGTCAAAGGCGTTGATCATAAATTGAAGGTGCAAATCAAATGAAGATTAAGGAATTTGGCTCTCATATTATTGATATGTATGCTGGCGGTTTTGATGAGGATGTATTGAATACAGAATTCTCAAAATCTGGTTTTGAAGAGTTTCATAAAAATCACGGTAATAAGTACTTATTGGTTATTTTAATTGATAGTACCGATGACGATCAAATTATTACAACTTTTGATATGTCTGGTACATTTCCTAGTGATGATGGCGGTTTGATGACAAGGTATACTCCTACTGGAGCTTATGCTATTGGACCTGCAAAGGAGAGGAACATCTCTGCTGAGCGTACTATCGAGGTTACAATTTGGGTTACTCACGTATTTGATTATATCAATTTCTTTGAAAATAATGTTGACGTAAAACCGTTGTACAAGAGGGACGTATTGTATGAAGAGGATTAATATTGCAATCGATGACAGGACTGGAAAGTATTTCGTTCCTGATGATTCTCCAAATGACGATTATTTCGACGATGAAGATGAACAATTTATTTCAAATCGTAAAGATTTCAAAACTGTAGATAGTTTCATTTATTATGCCAAATCCGTGAAACAGTATCTTGCAAATGGTTGGGTGCCGGAAAGAATTTATTAACCGGTTCGTTTGATTACTAGCTATATCGGCACTGCGATTCACAATACGGCATTGCCAAAGAACGCCTTCCTCGGAAGGTGCGGCTACGCACGGGCCAACGAGCGCGAGTGCGTTACCGGTCCCGCGTGTGCGAGGAATAGGAGTTGAACGATATGATTGCGTCGCAGCGCGGGGAGGATTTCACGCGCTGCGACGCAATCTCAGTTGTGCGTTTGCGGCAAACTGCCAATCAGCATATTTGTGAATATAACCGCAGTACACCCCGATCTTCGAAGCGGGACACGACGACAGCCTTTCATACTCATCGAGCATTGAGCGCAGCTTCGTGTGCTCAACAGGCTCGATCTTCCTCTCGACTAGCGAATCGACGTCAGTGGTCGTGACTTTGTTCTCGGGCATCGTGGCATCTGGCATGACGGAGCCAGCCATTTCTACATCGACGGGAACGTCATGAAGAACGGCGAGGTCGTGCTACTGAGCTACGACTCGGAGACGGGGAAGTACAGCGGGCAAGGACTGGAGTAGGTTTTGCGTGGCTGATGTGTGGTCAGTCTCGTTTACTTGGCTTCTTGCTTGACCAGCGCATCCTTTATCCAGGTCATCATGGATTCAGAGGGGTAGTTGGTAACTTTGCCAATCTCTGACGTAACCTCTAACGACAGGCTGCTCTTCAGCTTCAGCCGCATCTTGTTCAAGTCCCCTTTATCGTATGAACTGAGGTACGGATAGAGGCAATGATATTCGTGCTGATCATTGCTTAAAGCGTGGGCGACATCAAGGTATGCGAGCACAGAGATGAGCACATGCCATTGCTGGTTTAAATTGTCGTGCGCGCTGTCGGTAAAGGGCTTGAGGGGATCGATTCGTGCAATCGTATTGTCGCTATCATCAAACTGGTAGTGGTAATATCCTTGCTCATTGGGACAGTCCTTGAGTCTGAGCTTGAGTGCGAAATAGAAGGCAACGTTCTCTGGCAGCTCTTTCTCTATTTGTGCTACCTTATCCGGCTTGCACCCTAGTCTGGAGAGAAGCTCTGTACCCTCGGTACCTAACAACTTCATCGTCCTGTCTCTAGGGGGCATTTTGGTGTCGCTAATTGTAGGTCTAGCCAGATTTTCGAGTATGCGTTCGGTTGCCTTGGGTTTGTCGTTGCTAAGATTTTCCAAGGCGCATATGGTCTGACCCAGCCTATAGGCTGAGTCAGACTTGCTGCTTTTGGGATAATAGTCGCAAGGCTCGTTACACCATCCAATGAAGTTCTTGACGCCTATCGGCCGGACAGAAGAGCTGTCGATACGGTTGAAAAAGTCCTGGATTTCGTTCAAATCGGCAAGCTGGGTTTCGTCCATATCTGGATTCCTTTCTCATCAGGAAGCAAGTCTCATTATAGGCATACCTGCGGTCGTAGCGGCTAGGGGCGCCAGTGCTAGTGAGGGTTCCAGAGAAGGAAGCGGCGCACCCTCGGAACAGCCAGGAATCAAGGTCTAATACTTTTCCCGAGAAGTGAACGAGCCAAATCGGACCCCCGAAGCATCGACACTTTGATGGCGCCGTTTCCTGCGGTTTCGATGCTGAAATCCTGCGATTTTGCCGCCGAAAAATGCGGCTGCTTCGGGGGTCTAAAAACAGGCGTTCACTTCTCGGGAAAAGTATTAGACCTAGATAGCGGGTGATGTTGAGCCAGTATCAAACCGGCGCTAAAAATGAGATAAGTAAGGTGCACTGATCATATGGAATCAAAAGCCTGTTGCAAAAGTATGAAAATATCCTACAATTGCGACATGAAGTACTTTAGCAACATAACGGCGATAAGTGAGCTTTCCGAGAGCGAGGGCGTGTTCACCACAGCCCAGGCGGCTCGCATGGACATCTCTCGAGATGCGCTGGCACACTCATGCCGCGTGGGGCGTCTTGAACGGATATGCCACGGCGCCTACCGGATGGCTGGAACACAGCGCCGAGACACCGACGAGCTCAACGCTTTTTGGAAGCTCACCAATCCTTCCCTTTGCGCGTGGGAGAGAAAGCGCCAGTGGGATGGCATCGCCGTGAGCGGTACGACTGCGGCGAACCTACAGCAAATGGGCGATTTCTATCTGTCCCCCTACAGAATGACCGCGCCCGTGCGCATCAATACAAGAAACGAATCCCTTTCTTTTGCAAAGCGCGAGATTGCCGAGCAGGATATCGTTTGGCTCGACGGCCTGCCGGTAACCAAACCTGAGCGCACGCTTGTCGATCTTTGCCTCGATTGCGAGGACCCCTCATTAATTATCGATGCCTATCACGACGCGCTTGGACGTGGGCTCGATACGCAGCGGCTGAAAGAGCTCGTAAAGGAGAACTCTAAAACCGCCAAACGACGCGAGTTGATGGCGCCTTTGCTGATAGCTCTAGGTTGTGACTGAATACGCAGGCCTGATGTTGGCTAGTTGCAAGTTGGGGCAATTGTTTGTCCGTGCGACACGTTAATCTAAGTTACCGTTGAAAGGCGTTGCAACAAAGTGTTGCAACTGCTATGAATCGCGTTTAATCTTGATAACGCTGTGTCAATTAGCGGACAGTTCGTCCGTAGTTTGTTCCGATTGGATAGCATGAAAGACGTTAGGGAAGAGATAACTGCCAAACGCAAGGAGCTCGCGCTGACTCAGAAGGAGTTCGCCGCCGCTCTTGGCATGGGACCTAATGGTGATAGAACCGTCCGGCGTTGGGAGACTGGCGAGACCAGTCCATCTGCTACGGAGCTCACGTTTATACGCTCCCTAGGTTATCAGGCGCCCTTTGCGCAGGGTGATCGGGAGGACGCTCCTTTCACTTACATTGACCTATTTGCTGGCATCGGTGGCATTCGCTTGCCGTTCCAAGAACTTGGTGGCAAGTGCGTTTTTTCTTGTGAGTGGGATAAATATGCACAGAAGACGTACCGCATGAATTACGGTGATCAGCCAGCTGGGGACATTCATGACGTTCGTTCGGACGACATTCCAAAATTTAACGTTTTATTGGCGGGATTTCCGTGCCAGCCATTCTCGCTCGCGGGCGTTTCAAAGAAAAAATCGATGGGACGTGCTACTGGCTTTGAAGACAAGACGCAGGGGACATTATTTTTCGAAGTAGCTCGTATTATTCGCGACAAAAAACCTGATGCTTTCCTGCTGGAAAACGTTAAAAACCTAACAAGTCACGATCGCGGCAAGACCTTCAGGATTATTATGCAGACCCTTAAGGACGAGCTTGGTTACGATGTGCACTACAAGGTTCTTGATAGCAAGAATTGGACTTGCCAGCATCGTGAGCGCATTTACATTGTTGGCTTTAAGAAAAAAACTAATTTTGATTGGGACCAACTAGAGCTTGGGGGCGGTGGGCACACCGTCGGGGAGATTCTTGAAGATGCTCCTGATGATCGATACGTTCTTTCCGACAAACTGTGGGCTTATTTGCGTGCATATAAGGAAAAGCATCAGGCGGCAGGCAATGGCTTTGGCTATAGCACGGTTGGCCCCAATGACACGACAAGGACGCTTTCAGCACGCTATCACAAGGACGGAAGTGAGATTCTTGTTTCACGTGGCGAGGGGAAGAACCCTCGCAAGCTGACTCCGCGTGAATGTGCCCGACTTCAAGGGTTCCCCGATCAATTCATTATTCCGGTTTCGGATACGCAGGCATATCATCAATTTGGTAATTCTGTCACCGTACCGGCTGTGCGAGCAGTGGCCAAGCTGATGATGGGAGCGTATTTCGATGGACTACGGAGTTCTGAGTAGCTATTTTGACGGCGCGGTTGCGAAGAAACTCGTTGCTGTTGATATTGATAGAAAACGCAGCAACCAGCATGAATTCAACGGAACTGCGGAGCTCCGTTCCCTGTTTGGCGACGATGATATAAGAAATATACCGACGACCTTCGTATTTCTTTGCGACGATGCAGACCCTTTGTTTGATCACGGGTTTACGACTTGGTACGACGCGCGCAGGAAGCATCCGACTAGGACGGAATACAGGCTCTATTACAACGATAGCGAAGCGATACGAGCCTCGAGAATCGGTGACCTGATGGTCATTGCACCTTCAGACGAGCATGGTCTTCTGATTGTATTTGCTAGACAAGGATCAAATGCCGAGTGCCAATTAAGATGGCTTTTCGGTTTGAACGAAGTTGACGACAGTGGTTTTTCGCGGTCAACTGCAGATGACAGGCGAATAGACTCAATCGCCGCATCCATTCTTGAAGCGATTGGCATCGAAGTTTCGCTTCCCACGTCGGCTGTTACGTATTTGGATGAAATGGTCGAAAAGTTCGGTGATTCTTTTCCCAAAGGGATTGAATTCACGAGGTATTCCATCTCGACTTTGGGAGTGCTTGATTGGAGGAGCAACCCCGACAAGTGCCTTCTTGACTGCTATGAGCGAGAAGAGATTCTCTTTAAGGTATTCGAGAGGCATCTGCTTGAGCGCGATTTGGCTCCCTATCTAAGAGGCGATCTCGATGTTGATGGAGTGTTACGGACCACGATGTCAGCTTTCCAGCGGAGGAAATCGCGCGCGGGAACTGCTTTCGAGCATCAACTTGAGTACCTGTTTAAGGGATGGGGCATAAGTTATTCCGCTCAGCCGTATACTGAGGGCAAATCAAAGCCAGATTTCATTATGCCGTCGATTGAGGCTTATAGAAATCCTTTGTATCCTGCCGAGAAGCTGACCATGCTTGGCGCAAAAACGACCGTTAAAGAGCGCTGGCGCCAAGTGTTGGAAGAAGCGGATAGAATTGAAAATAAGCATTTGATTACACTTGATGTGGCGGTGAGCACTGAGTACACGGACTCGATGCGCAGACATAGTCTCCAACTGGTTGTGCCTCGTCCTGTATTTGGTTCATATACGGCTGAACAGCAAAGCTGGCTGATGGACGTAGGGGAGTTTTGCCAACTACTGGTCGATAAAGAACGACAATAGTTCATTTCTATACCGGAGTTTTACATAGCCAGCTTAATAATAAGCGCGCAAGTGCGTCGGGCATAAATGACGTCCTTGCGCGCCGATGCTTTGCCTAAGTATCCGCTAGCCCATAAGAACTGCGAGCTTCATCGAGTTTTCAACGGCGGTGTAGCTCATAGCGCCCTTGCCGACCTTTTGCGGATCGTAGTCAGATTGCTGAATGACACCGCTGTATTGAGCGACGACATTTTCAAATGCCGGGCTATCGAGGAACTTGTGAGGATCAGTTTTCCAATACACCTTCCCCTGATCATCTGCTTCCATCAATGCGCGGAGGCCACAGACTAGGGGGTAGATAAAGCCATCAGGAACAGGATTGTCCGTTGCCTTTTCAAAGAAGGGAGTTTTGTATTCATTGCGACTATTCTTAAGGCTCTTAACGGCGCCGATTTTTCCGTAGCTTCCTGTTTTGTTGTAGTGCTTGGGGAAACGCGAATAGATTTCATCGTATAGACCGGGAAGGTCCGTAGCCACTTTGAGTGCGCTGAGAACTTGCGGATTCTTGAGTTCGCGGCGCGCTGAACCAGCAGCTTTGCTTACTCGGTCATCCCTCATAAGCTGCAAGAACTTTTCCTGGCACTTCTCCTTGCCGCTATAGACTAGGGGAAGTTGTGGCGCTTCGATGTCGCCAGAGGTGACGTTACTCGAGATGAGCGATAACGGGATCCAAGAGAGTGCGACAAGCTTTCTGGATTCAATGGGGTTGCCGTCGTTGGTTTTCCAGCTGATTTTGGCTGCAAATTCAGGATATTTTTCGGCATAAAGAGCCTTAAAGGAATCGAAAAGACCTTCCTGATTGCCCTTGGTGCCTTGTGTGAGTTGAGCGTTATTGTTGCGAGCGTCGCAGATTTCCAAAAGTGAGGTGCGGAAGTTCTCAACGCAGAGCGCATCGTTTGGGTCGGTTGGAACGAGCAATTCGACAGGAATCGAGAAGTCTAGAGTGCTTATGCCTTTCTCTTTGAGGGCTGCTTTTTCTTCACGGAGAAGTGACAGGTACTCTTCAATATCGGTTCGACGGTTCATCCATGTTTGCTTGAATGAATCCCAGATTGTGACTTCGTTCTTTTTGGGAGGTCGATTGCCAAGCGCATGTTCGGCTTCGCTGAGAATGTAGCTGCCGATTGCGAGTGTGTTGTGGCCGCCGTCAAGAATTCCCTCAACTTCGTCGTGAGAAGCAAAGCTTAGACGATAACGCCCGCGATCAAGGGACTCGTAGCTCGAGGACGCGAGCAGAATTCCCTTTGATTTAAAAGGGAAGAGCTTTTGCGTGGGAGAAAGCTCATCAGCGCGAATGGATGCCTGAATAGCATCGGTCACTGAGCCCAAACGGGAATTGCGGGGGTTGGCATCGAGATCGAGAGTGTCGATAATTTTGATAATGGATTTGGGGGACATCAGCCCGACGATCTTTTTAATGTCTCCAACTTTTTGCTCGTAGCTGTCGGTAAAGCGAACAATAATGTCGGTGCTCATAGCGAAACCCTTTCGTCTAAAGTAGTCAAAACAACAGGCCTGCGCTCTTGGAGTGCCGGAGATTGAAAGGGAGCATCGCTAACAAAAAAGCTGGTCTCCCAGCTCTAGACGAAAGCCATAACGGTGATCGGGCGTTATGGTGTTGTGCCTAGAGACATCCGTCTCATCTTCCAGCCCCTATCCAGGAAGCTTGATCGAAGGATCTCACTGACCGAGGAAGAGATCAAGATCTTCGTGGAAATAAATCGGACTGCTTATTGTGAACGGTAGGTAAGTGACGGCAATCGGCATTTGTGTCCGCACGGCATGTGACACTTACCCTGCCGCCCTACTCTGCCGCGGCGGCATGCGTCTGAACAACGACCCTCTAAGGAGTTCGATACCGATGAGTGACAACGCAAAGCATCTCGCAAAGAAGTGCGTCAAGGACGCGGGGCCGTGCCTCGCGCTGTGCCTTGCCGGCGCAGCGGTCGCGCTGCTGGCTGTTCTGGGGCCGTTTGATGTGCTCCGAAGTGCCAGTTCTCTGCGCGTTTGCATGGCTCTTGCCGGCGCCATGATGACCGGCGGCGTGCTCGATCTGATCTTTTGGGTGTTTGACCCGTTTGGATGGAAGAGCGAGGGGTAGGTCCCAAAGGATGGAAGGGCTGGAACGGTTGACTTAGTGATCGTGCAGAATGTGGGCTAGCGACTTACAGGGAAGTGGTGATCCGATGACGGTCTATGTGACGGGCGATATTCACGGCGGCCTCGACATGCAAAAGCTTCGCGACTGGGATCTTGGGGATAGTCTGACGGGCGACGACTACCTGATTGTCGCGGGCGACTTTGGCTTTCCGTGGGATTTCTCTGCCGAGGAGTGCGCCGATATCGCCTGGCTGGAGTCGCGCCCCTATACCGTGCTGTTCGTCGACGGCAACCACGAGCGCTTCGACCATTGGGCGGAGCGTCCCATGGAGCTGTGGCACGGTGGGCTGACGCAGCGCCTGTCGGATACCTCGCCCATACGGCGTCTGACGCGTGGCGAGGTTTTTGAACTCGACGGCTCAACGATCTTTACCATGGGCGGCGCCACGAGCGTGGATAAGGAATACCGCATTCCCTATTCCAGCTGGTGGCCACAGGAGCTGCCGGACGAGCGCAACTTTGAGGAGGCGCGGGCAAAGCTCGACAGCGTGGACTGGAAGGTCGACTACGTGATCACCCACACCTGCTCCACGCGCATGCTTTCGCCCACGCTTTATCCGGCACCCGGCTGGAATTATCCCGATGTCGATCGACTCACCACGTTTTTCGACGAGCTGGAGGACCGCCTGGACTACAAGCACTGGTACTACGGGCACTTTCACCGTGACGCCAACCCGGCCGAGCGCTATACCGTGCTCTTCGACTGCATAGTTCGCTTGGGCGACGAACTTCAGCCCTGGGATGTTGCGTAGGGGCGGGGTGGCTGGCTACTCGACCGTTACAGTGATGTTCTCCCGATGCGCACGGATAACATCCCAGCTAAAGTGCTCGACCAGCTGCTCGGCAGAGCGCGGCGTGGTGTCCGATGCGATGCTCGTTTGCCCGGCGAGCCATCCCAACAGCGCCTCGGGCGTGCCAAATCGTGCGCGTAGTTCGCCCAGGTCCAGATCGCGGTCTCGCTTGGAAAGGCGGCGGCCGTCCGGCGACATGAGCAGTGGAATGTGCGCGTAGCGCGGCGTGGGAAGTCTCAGCAGATGCTGCAGGTAGATTTGGCGGGGCGTGGAGCCCAGCAGATCGCATCCGCGCACGACCTCGGTGACGCCCATGGCAGCGTCGTCGACCACCACGGCCAGCTGATAGGCAAAAACACCATCGCTGCGGCGCACCAAAAAGTCGCCGCACTCGGTGGCGAGCGCCTCGCATTGGGCACCATACGTGCGGTCCACGAATTCGATCACATCGTCTGCGAGGTCGTCGACGGCAGGCACGCGCAGGCGCGTGGCCGGAGCGCGCAGGATGCTGCGACGGGTAACCTCCTCGGCAGAAAGGCCTCGGCAGGCGCCACGGTAGATGGGCGTGCCGTCGCTGGCGTGCGGCGCGCTCGCAGCGTGGAGCTCGGCGCGCGTGCAAAAGCAGGGATAGGTGAGGCCGGCGTCTTGTAGCTGGCGCAGGGCGCTTTCGTACAGGTCTAGGCGATCATGCTGGTAGTAGGGGCCTTCATCCCATTCGAGCCCCAGCCAGGCCAGGTCGTCAATCAGTTGAGCGGCAAGCTCGGGGCGCTTGCAGCGATCGTCCAGGTCCTCGATACGCAACACGATGCTGCCGCCCTGGCTGCGGGCCGAAAGCCATGCGCACAGGCAGCTGAACACGTTGCCCAAGTGCATGCGGCCCGAGGGCGACGGGGCAAAGCGGCCCACGACGGGGGTGGGCACTGCCGTTGCTGGTGCGTCCGCGGCGTGTGTTGCTATGTTGCGTGCGTTGATATCCATGCGGACGAGTATAGCGCGGGGCTTGGCAGGGAAGGCGTTGCCGCGCTCACAAGTTGGCGGCGGTGCGCATTGCGCACGGTGGGTTTGCGGCTCAAGGTCTCGATCGCTGCGTACCGACTTAGCCTCACAAACGACAGAAACCCCGGCAGCTCTTCGCAACTGCCGGGGTTTCCGCGGAAAAGGGGGACATGATCCTCGAGCGAACGGCAAAGGGGCAAACCGTTTTCGCTCAACTGCTTTATGCCCCTCAGCTGGCGGCTCAATCAGCGCATGCCGCGCCCACACAAAGCCGCTACACCTGTGACGGAGCTATGAAGTGGTATCTATTGCTGGCGCAGGCCATGCCAAGGAGTGTCCTAGATTGCCGGCAGATAAGGAACGTCCCTAGGTGCCGGTCGCGGGCGTGACTTTCGTCCCGTTTGATACTCCGCTGGCCTAGATGTTCGTCATGTGCGCCCGTAAACGTGGGACAATGGCGTTACTGGTATCACAGACAAAGGATGTGCCCATGAACGACTCCGTTGCCAAAACCTGTCGGCAGCGCCGCCTGTTTGCGCGATTCGCTTCCGTCTGCGTGCTCGTCGCGCTTGCGCTGCTGCTGTTGCCCGCCGTTGCACGTGCCGACGGGTATTCTATGACCCAAACCTACATCAGCGCCACGGTCGAGGCCGATGGATCGCTGACCGTTGTCGAGGGACGCCAGTTTGATTTCGACGACGACATCAACGGCGTGTTTTGGGAGATCAATACGGGCACCAACCAGCAGGGCGGCACGGCGGGCGTTGACGTGCTGAGTGTCGAGGAAGAGGACACCGCGTTTAACAAAGTCGATAGCGCGAACAAGGGCGATTCTGGCGTCTACACGGTCGAGCAGACCGGTGACGGCGTAAGGATTAAGGTGTTCAGCCCCCACGAGAGCGGCGACAGCGCGATCTATTACGTGAGCTACACCATGACCGGTGCGGTCATGAACTGGGCCGATACCGCCGAGCTCTACTGGAAGATTGTGGGCGACGGCTGGTCCGCGGACTCCGATGACGTTGAGATGGAAGTGTACTTCGCAAATGCCGCTGCCGGGACGGCGGCCGTCAAGGGCGATAACTTCCGCGCATGGGGCCACGGCCCGCTGACGGGCGATGTATCGCTCGATGCGGACGAACCCATGGTCACCTATACCATTCCCTGCGTGCATCAGGGCGAATTCGCCGAGGCACGCATCGCCTTCCCTAGCGACTGGGTGCCGCAGCTTGCCGCTTCGGGCGAAGAGCGCATGTCAACGATCCTGAGCGAAGAGAAGGAATGGGCCGACGAGGCTAACGCCCGCCGCGCTCACGCTCGCATGATTGCCAATTCACTTGCCGTGCTAAGTGTTGTTGCGGCGGTGGCCTTTACCGGCACAATCGTTATGCTCAAGCTGCGCAAGCGCAAGCCCAAGCCGCTTTTCCAGGACGAATATTTCCGCGATGTGCCTTCGGCCGACCATCCCGCCGTGCTTTCGGCCCTCATGAGCTGGAACGAGGTGCCCGATCAGGCATATATCGCCACGCTCATGAAGCTCACTGACGACCGTGTGATCAAGCTGGAGCAGGCGACCGTGACCAAGGCCAAGAAGGGTCTGTTGGGGCGTGAAAAAGAAGAGCAGACGTATCGCGTGACGGTGAGTGATGCGGGCTGGAAGTCGGCCAAGGGCATTGACCACATGGTGCTCAAGGTCTTCTTTGCCGGTGCTAAGCCTGACGAGAACGGTGACCGTTCGCGCACGTTCGACGAGCTGCAGCACTACGTCAAGCAGCACGCTACACCCGTGGGTGATAAGCTCGAGGACTATCAGAACACCGTTAAGGGCAAGCTGGCCGATAGCGAGTACGTTGCCTCGGACGGCATTGTTGCAATGGTGTTTTGCCTGGTTCTTGGTATCCTGATTGCCTTTGTTCCCGTGGGATCCATTTTCTTTACCGATGGCGCACAGGCGAACATCACCGCCGCGGTTATCTCGGTGCCGATTGTGCTGGTGGGTATCGGCGTGGGCCTTACGTTTCGCCGCTTTACGCCGGAGGGCGCCGAGGTGGCGGCTCGCTGCAAGGCACTTAAGCATTGGCTCGAGGACTTCACTCGTCTAAAGGAAGCCGTCCCGGGCGATCTGGTGCTGTGGAACAAGCTGCTGGTGATGGGCGTGGCGCTGGGTGTTTCCAAGGAAGTGCTGCGTCAGCTTGCTGAGGCCGTGCCGCCCGAGGTGCGCGAGGCCGACGGCTTCTATGACAATTATCCCTGCTACTGGTGGTACTACCATCATTACGGTATCGAGTCTCCGCTCGATTCGTTCGATGACGTGTATCACGAGAGCATCCGTGAGCTGGCGTCGAGCTCCGACAGCTCGGGCGGCGGCGGAGGCGGCGGCTTCTCTGGCGGCGGAGGCGGCGGCGTCGGCGGAGGCGGCGGCGGAACGTTCTAACGGTCGTAAATTATGGGATGGGCTTTTCTCGACAGCCGTCGGGGAAAGCCCATCCCCTTTTTACGCGCTATCTACGAAGACTGTCCCCAGCGACTAGTCATTTAAGAACGTTCCCAACGACTAGGTGCGGTTGCTGCCAAGGAGTGTCCCGGGGTGCCGGCACAGACGATATGAGCAGGACATAAAAACATTGAGAGCCCCTGCTGCA
>CAUAIH010000021.1:0-33130 GCA_958429025.1 uncultured Collinsella sp.
GTCTTTCATGCAGCAGGGGCTCTCAATGTTTTTATGTCCTGCTCATATCGTCTGTAATCGGAACAGGTACGATTCTGCAAGCGTACCGGCATTTCAACGATTGCAGTATAAACGAAAAACCGCAGGTTGTAGACGAGTTTGGCGTGTTTCAAGGGCGCGGTAAGCATTTGCCGTTCCAAGCGATGTTGCGAACGCAGACTGGTGATTGCTTGCTGGCTTGTGGTGGTGTTTGGGTTGCTAAGCGAGGGCTGCTTGTTGCGTGGGTTGGTTTTATTGGTGTGGGTTTGGACACTGTATGGAGATGACGATGGCTGGAGCGGGGTAGGGAGTTGTGACGCGGATTGGGGATGCTGGGTGGCTGGCCGATTGCGTGCAACGGCCTAACGCGTTGTTTGCGGTGCACGGCCAATAGATCTCTGTAGGGGGCCTACCCAACGTAAGGCGTCTGAAGGCATTTCCCTGGAAGCTCGGGCTTCCTGGATATCTTGGCGATTAAGATGCGCCCCATGCTCAGCCGGCATATAGAATGGACTGTGGACGTGACGATTGCCTGCTGCTGACATGTTGGTTAATCGACGATGATGGCAGCGACGGAGATTGATTGGGGCAGTCGGCATGTTCGCGAGCGAAAAGGCGGCCCTGCTCGGCGATGTGCCGACTTTTATTGTAGCGAAGGCGTTGGTGACGCCGAGAGGCGGCAAGGCCGACAAAACTATTGCGAAGGCAAGGGATCAACATGGCATTTGAAGCACGTCAGAGTACGGTTGGAAAGCTGCTTAATGACTCAATCTATAGAATCCCTCGCAATCAGCGCGCTTACGTGTGGGATGAGCATAACTGGAAAGATCTATTCGAAGACATCAAGCTTGTGACAGAGGAAGTTGCTACGTCGCATTTCATCGGTTCGATAGTGCTGATGGAGGAAGAAGAAGAAGACAGCCTCGGGGTTTTTACAATAATTGATGGTCAACAAAGAGTTATTACCCTAACGCTCTTGCTGTCTAGCCTCATGTTCGCTTTCAAGAAAAGGAATATGATTAACCACGCTAATGGCACAAAAAAATATCTAGTGGCGATAGATACTAAGGATGTTGAGCACGCGATCGTCGCTCCGGAGAATCATTTATCATTAACGAGGATCGTCGAAGGAGTAATTGCTATCTCTCCTGAAGATGCGGCTGCCATGTCTGCTGTGGCTTTCTCGAAGAGCAAACGCGCGTCCGGATCAAAAGACGAACTGATCGTTAAAGCCTTCCAATATTTCAGTGCAAGTTTCGCCAAGATGAAGGATGAGGAGTTGCTGGCCTTCAGGGATGCGGTCATTTCTGTCGCATATGTAAACATCAAATCATCGTCTGAGGAAGATTCGTACACAATATTCGAAATATTGAATGCGCGAGGTATCGAGCTTGAGGACCATGAGCTTCTGAAGAACTATATTATGCGCTATATCCATCCTATAGAAAAGCGCGATGATGCAAAACAGGTATGGTCGGAAATTGAAGCAACAGTCGGCTCGAACATGAAAGCTTTTTTGCGTCACTACGCAATTCAAAAATATCGCCTAGGTCAAGGCGACAAGGATGGAGCATATAAGAAAATAAGGGATTTTACGGATCCAAAGAAGGCTGCTGATCTTCTCTATGATTTAAGGCTAAAAGCCGGATATTATGCAGAGATTGTCGAGCCAACCAGCGATGACAGAAATGCGGAAATCTTGAGTTTCTTAAGAACACACAATGTCCGCGTCTTCAGGCCGCTTCTTATGAGTTTAATGCACGCTCGCGAAATAGAGCAGCTAACGAGCGAGCAGTATGATGATGCGATTGGATTTATTTATCGGTTCTATATTTGCTATAAGATAATCGGGGGAATGGAGTCGAACCACCTATCGGATTCGCTCGTGAAACACTCATACGCAATCGAGTTGAACTGCACCCAGCAAGTGTTAGATGAGTGGAAAAATAGTTTTAACGAAAAACTGCCTTCAGAAGAAACATTTCGAATTAATCTCCTTTCGCTTGGATGGTCTCATTCGTGGCCGTTGTATAGCGAAACAAAGTTGAAGGATCGCTGCAAGTTGGTCCTTGCCTTGCTCGAGGAGCTTAAGTCTGGTGTTAGGGTTTCTGAGGCATTCACAATAGAGCACATTCTTCCGGATTCGCAGGCTCAGGAAAACTCGATTATTGGGAACTTGCTCATGCTAGAAGAGCGACTTAACGCGAAATGTAAAGACAAATCGCTTAAGGAAAAGCTGCCCATATACGCTGAATCGCGTTATGCCACTACAAGAGCTTTTGCTAAACGCTATGCGAATGGTTGTTTTGACGTTAAGAAGCGCGTTGATTTTATCGCGAAAGATTTGTTTGAAATGGTCATCCACTAGCTTGCACCGCGCGGCCGCGGCGCTTGAGCTCGTCAAGAAGTGCATCGACCCGGCGATAAGGCGGCAGGCCGAAGGGTTCGAATGGGATCCGAAAGCGCTGGAGTAGGCTCTCGCCTGGCCATAGGAAAGGTAAGGGTGGAAACCGATGGCGGACAAGGAGCGACCAAGGTGAACGAGGATGACATCATCGGCGTCGTGAGGGAGTACATCGAGGACAAGGAGAACTCGTACGCCCTCATGCTTACCGGGGAATGGGGATGCGGGAAAACCTACTTTGTCGAGCATGCACTGACCGAGAAGCTGGAGGAGGATGAGAGCCGGCATCCCGTCGTGGTGGCGTCCGCCTACGGCGCCAAGGACTTAGCGGAGCTCTGCGGGGCGATTGAGTCTGGTTTCATCTCGAAATACGCCATAGGGTGCGCGGCCGGCGGGGAGAGGGGCAGGTGGGATTCACTCGTCGGGTTCGCCAAGGACACGGGAATATCGTTCCTCGGGAAAAAGATCAGGGAGCTGGAGAAGAAGGCGGGCGTCGATCTCAAGATGGCGCCGCTGAATGCCGTGAACCTCATCATCGGCCCCGAGACCCTCCTCGTCATAGACGACGTGGAGAGGTGCGACATGGGCATTCGCGAGCTGCTCGGGGCGGTCGACCACCTCGTCGTTGGCTGCAGGAAGAAGGTCATCCTCGTCTGCAACGAGGATGAGTGGAGGAAAGGGCTAGGACCGAAGGGGGAGAAGGGGACGACCAGGGAGTACGAGAGCCTCATCGAGAAGACCGTCTGGCGGAAGTGCCGGTTCAGGCCCTCGGTCGGCTCGGTTGTGGAACGCGTTCTGGGAGGCGTGCTGGGCGGCATCTACCCAGGCGCGCTCGAGGACGCCGTTTCGGCGATTGAAGGAAGCGAATCGCCGAACTTGCGATCCCTCAGCAAGATGCGCCCCGTGCTGGTCGGGATGAAGGAATCCGGGTTCTTCGCTGAACCCACCGACCCGGAGTCTGCCAGGGCAGTTTTCAAAGAGGCTTTCGGCTTTGCAGCGGGGGCGGCGAAGGGGATGCGCATCGGGCCTCCGTCAAGCCGGGAGGATTCCATCCTTAGGGGTGGCATTTTCGAGTCGCGCCGGCTCAAATACGCCGCCCTGGACTTCATCCCCCGCTTTTTCGAGAGGTGTGAGGGGGTCGATTCCAAGCATGTTCGTTCCTGCCTGGAAGATTACCTTGCGACCTTTCATCCCGACGGGCCGGCCGCGCGGAAAGCTATTGAATGTATCGAAGGCATCAGACACGCCACTTTCCGCGATGCCGATGTCCTTGGCATGGTGGAGACTTTAGTCGCCGGGATTGTCCCCGGGGACGGGAGCCGCGGCTTGTCGTTCGACGTCTATCCCGACGTCCTGCGTGCCGTCAAAGGCATTGCGGGGGAATTTGCTGACGCCTTTCCCGAAGGGGTCGCGCCGCTCGTCAAGGCGATGGAATCCTCCATTGGACGGGATCCCGAGTCTGCAGTGAGGTCAATCGGAAAGAATCGAGTCGAATGGCAGGAGATCCCTTTCGACTCGAGCGAAGCGCATGAGATTCCGGCTTTGGAGGAGGTCGACAGGCTGAGGGAGCTCGCCTTGACGACGCTACGCGAACGGGAGTCGGAGTCTCTTGGCAACGTCCTGATAAACGCCCCCGACCAATTCGCGACGAAGCTCTATCTGGCTTTCTCGAAATCAGATGACTGGTCGGAACCCATCCTGTCGCTCATTTCCCTCGACACTTCCCTCCTCGCGAGGGCGATGGAGAAGATGCCTCCCGAAGATATTCGGCTTGTGCACAGTGTCCTTTTTCCGGGCGACCACATGAGGTCGTGCACGGCCTCGCTCGAGGGCGAGGACAGGAAGGCCCTCGTAGCTTGGGCCAAGAGGCTCGGATCGGAGATCGGCAAGGTCGAGACCATGGAGTATTACCAAAGGATCTATTTCGACGCCATATCCAAGAGTCTCGAATGTCTTGCCGATATCTAGGATCCGCAGCTGTTGCCAAGTTGAAACGTGGCTTAGGATTTGCAGAAGATCTTCTAATGGCAGTCTTACGACAAGGACGAGGATGCCCTAATGCCTTGCCCAGGCTCCATCCAGCTCCGCCGCGCAGCTCTCGAACACGCACCTAGCGGCGGCCATTTCCGACGGGGTCACGCGCCCTCCGCTCGCCTTATCCGAGGGCCTATGCGGCGGGGCTTGACTTCGAGGACGTCGTCGACTCGTCCCTCGAGCTTGTAAGGCTTGCTGAGGTAGGCGGACTAGAGTAAGAAAAGAGAAATCAAAAGGCGAATATATCGCGAGGAGCAAAATGTCCCAAATAAATCAGATCCAAGAAGAGCTAAGGCAGATCGAAGGCGGGCGTTTTCAAACACTAGCAAATCAGTATCTATATAGGAGATATTCGCTTAACAACATCATTGAATTAGGATCCCAATGCGGCACGGATAAAACCACGACCGGAGTGCCAGACATGTACTCCGTAGGAGAGAATGGACACTACCTCTTCGCGGCATACACAACCTCTAAATCCGACATCCGCAATAAGCTGCTAAATGATGCTAAAGACTGCCTCGACAGGAGCAAAACCGGAATCAATCCGCAACTCATAGATCGAATCATCCTGTGCCACACATACTTTCGCCTTTCACCTCTGGTACTCGAGGAGGTCCGTGCCATCGATCCACGGATAGAAATAATCGGGCCAGAGACAATTGCGAGCGACCTTGATGGAAAATACCCTGCGCTAGCGCATACGGTATTGGGCGTTCCACTCGGAAAGGGATCATTCATCGCCCCAGACCGCTTCATCGAGCGAAGCCTGAACGACCGTTTCTCAACCGACCTGTCGAAGCTCCTCATGCACAGGGATTCCGAGTTTTCAGTCATCGTCGAATCGATAGAGCAAAACAAGGCAGTGGTGATTCAGGGGCAGTCTGGATCGGGGAAAACCAAGATCGCCCTCGACGCATGCCTCTCATTCAGCAAACGGCATCACTGGGATCTTCTTATCTTGGACTCTAGGTATTCATCGCATCTCGACGATGATATCGAGCTGATTTTGTCGGAGTCGGAAAACATTATCCTTCTAGTCGATGATGCAAACGGCAACCTGTCACTTGAGCACTTGCTGGGAATCTGTTTGGAAAACAAAAAGCTAAAGATTGTCCTCACCTGCAGGAAGATGCACCGAAGCGAGTTGACCGCAAAAATCGGCAGTTATCTAAATTTCAGAGAAATAGAGCTGGAGCCTCTAACCGCGGAAAATATAGAAGCGATACTCGAGACCGAATACAACATAAAAAACATAGCACTGAGGGAGAGAGTATCGGCAATCGCAAACGGAAACCTGCGCTTGGCTATCATGGCAGCAAGCCCCATAGCAGACGGCAATTTCGAAGCCATCCAAGAGCCATACGATCTTTTGAACATCTATATGAATTCTGCTTTAGCTGGGTACTCCAGCAGGGAGCAGCGTCTCGCAGAGAACCTTGCAATCTACGACTGCTGCGATCTTATTGAAGGAGACCCTTGTTACGAGGAACTCTTGGGGCTGGGGTACGACGACGCCGAGATTCGGGATTTTGCATCCAGATTGAACGACCAGGAAATTGTCACGATCCTTACCTCCGCCGATGGCGTGCTAGCCATAAGAATGGAAGAGCAGAATCTTCGCGACTTCTTGATATGCCGCCACTTCGCAAAAGAAGGGAACGGCAGTTTTGCGGATTTCATTCTGCATACCGCAGAAATGCCGAACGCGCCGTATCTCAAAGCCGCCAAGTCAATGGCTGAAGTGTGCGGAAGTGCGAGCGTGTACGACTACCTTCGAAGGGAATGCGAGAAAGCTTGGGATGAAATAAAGAATCGGGATGCGCGAATTGCCGATCAGTTCATAGTCACATTCAATCAATTCCTCCCCATACAGGCGCTCGCCTTTGCCTCAAACCGCATCGAAAACGCTGATTGCGCTGACGTATCGGAAGAAATTCTCGGCATGAATTCGACATCCGACGGATCTATGCCCCTGCAAATTTCTGTATCCCTGATGAACTCAAGCGAGTATTCGCAAACAGCCTCCGAGTTGTTCGTGAAGTGTGTAGAAAGAGGCACCGAGCGAGCGGCCGAGTACAACTGGGCATGCGGGCCGGACGGCGCTTTCGCTTACGATCTCGATCGTACGGGATTCGATTTGGAAAACAGCAAACTCGATGCCCTCGCTCAAAAATATCAACAATCGCATTCCCGCAATGTTGCAGCATGTCTGATCGTCTTGACGAGTTCATACCTCTCTTCAAGGGCCCAGCGCGTTTGTCAAAACGGCATAACGTACACATACAACACTTTGACCTTCAATTTCACATCAGAGCTGGCCGAGCTCCACGCCCATTGCTTCCGGGCGCTCTCCGTTCTGGTCGAAACCGAATTCAGCAGGCAAGTTAAATCCACTTTTCGGCAGCACTTCTCGTTCTATGGCAAAGAACCTGAAGCGGAGTACGCAGAAAACATGTATTCGGTACTCTCGAGGATTGAAGAGCTATTCCCCAAATATATAACCGAAGACTCGACAATCGATCTCTTATGCAGCTTAAGCATCAACCAGATTTACGAAACATGCGCGCAGAATCCCCCTCTGAGCCTCGATGGGTTCCGCCAGAGCGCATTCGACGCACTTGGTCTGGAGAACTCCGAGTCTCTCGTAGAGAAAGAACCGAGGATATCCGCGGAAGAGTTACCGCTAGAACGACTGACCGAAGCCCTGGGAAAGCTAGCCGAAGATTATGAGATTTCCGATAAAGAGTGGGAGTCGGGCAGGGCTATCGGAAAAGTCCTTCTGGAAATCGCCAAAAGGACCCCAGATACTGCCTCAAGCATAATCGCACGCAATATCGCTTCGTCGCCCTCGACGATCCCTGTCCCGTACGAAGCACTTGATCATCTTGCTGAAACCATCGGCAGGAAGGTCCTTAGAAACGAGCTGGGCGCGGTGATCGACGTGAGTGACCATCCGGCCCTGTTTGACTATCTTGATTTGCTAGCAATAAAGAACGGGCCCGACAAGGAGGAGCTCGACGAAATTCTCGCAAGACTCGATGACGGCAGAACGCATCTCTGCTTGGAAGATTTGGAGATAGTCGAGCCAAAGCATCCTGGCTATATCCTCAAATATGCTTCTTGGCTTTCCGAACATATACACAATGATGGGGTTTGGCGGTTTTTCGG
This sequence comes from uncultured Collinsella sp., assembly GCA_958429025.1. Lineage (GTDB taxonomy): Bacteria > Actinomycetota > Coriobacteriia > Coriobacteriales > Coriobacteriaceae > Collinsella. The sequence goes on from CAUAIH010000021.1 coordinate 7,628, forward strand.
CAACTGCGGAGACGAAAAGCGCGTCTCCGCTCTAGATTCGTACTTCGAATCCAATCCCTCACCGGCCGTCAACCTGTATTTTCTCGCACTTGAAGGATATCCTACTTTCGACTATAACCTCGCTTTCCTACGCTGCCTTTTACGCCTTGACAGCTCAATGATTGACCGTTTTTTGGAGTACGTTGCCAACCTCGACTACCGACAAAGGCACGATCTCCTGCGAAGAATCAGCTCGTTTTGGACCGTCCAGGATGATCATGCCTGGAATCTGCTGAAAGCAATGATCGATGAAGCGCTGAGCGAACCACTCGGCAGGCTTGAAATAGCCGTTTTGTTTCCCGTTCATGACGCAAATGCGCTCTCAAGCGATATTTTTTGGGAGCGCTTGGAATATACCATCCGCGAAAGGATCGCCGACGCAAATAGCCTCGATAGAATTAGCTGGGCCTTGTCCGATTGCAATGACGAGACGAGGATTAGGGCTATCACCCTCATTCTGACGCTCGATAAAGACGGGATATCGATCAACCATTTGGATCTCCGTCGATCTTCAATGAGCGGGTCCCCTGAAAAAGGCTTTATTCCAGCAAAGCTCAAGGAGATTGAGGCGATTGACTCGATTGCTGCTCAGCTGCCCGCAGGTGTTGCATATTTAAAACACAGAGAATGGCTGTCAAAAGTGAAGTCATCAATTGAAAGAGACATCGAAGACGAAAAGTGGAGGCTATTCCACGGCAGGCAGTAATCGACTTTAACACCTAGAATTAGGAAAAGCCTCGGGGCTCCTGCCTAGCCCTTCGACCTGCACTGCGTGCAGAAGACGGTCGAGGGCGAACCGTGGTGCAGTTCCATGAGCTCGAGCTGCATCGCCCTGAACAGGTCCTCGGGCTTGTTCAGCAGCCGCTCGTCGATGTTTGTGTCAACGGCCTACTGAATACTGTTCAGTTTTACGCTACCACTGACAGCGAGGTCGAAGTGGCTCGTTGCTATTTCGAAGCCGCGCGCGCGGCGCGGAAGGGCGGCGTGGACCCCGAGGCCACTGCCTACAAGCTCGACAAGATGATTTGGTTGCTCTGCACAAGCGACTTTTACCTCGAAGGGGGTCTAAAGCTCTTTTCAACCAATGCACTTGTTGAATCGAACCTGAGCGCTTATTCGGGGGATGGCATTTAAATCGGAGCCACTTTCAGAAAAGCGGCGCTGCAAACGCATGCCAAAACTGGCAAATTATTATGAAAGGTAATCTTATGGCAAACGCAGAGGAATCAACTAAGGCCGGTCTATCGCGCTTGCAAGACGACGCAAGGCCGACTATTTGCAGCGACTCTCTCGAACTTATTTCGAATATCGCAGAGGTTGGCCTGGACGAAATTCTCCAAAACGAGTTCTTGAAGGACATCCCCGTCATCTCAAGCCTAGTGAGCATCTACAAAATCGGAAACAATATCCACAATGCGCATCTGCTGAAGAAGTATGCGTGTTTCCTCGATGAGTTCAACCGCGACTCTTTTGAAAATGGCTCATGGAACAAGTACAAGCAATTCTTTGAAGAGTCAAATAGGAAGCGCGATATTGAGTACCTGCTTATCCTGCTCGAAAGATACATTGAGGAGGACAAAGCGCGGCGACTAGCAAAGATTTATGAGGCCTACCTAGATAAAGAAATTAGCTGGGACGATCTTCGTTTGTTTGCAGAGACTTTGGACAGATTTCTACCTGGAGACTACGAAATGCTTCGAGAAAAGGAAACTTTTCAGACGCTCAGAGGCAGAGATGCAGAAGTTCTTCTTCGATTAACCGGACTGGGATTGCTGATTGAGGATATCCATCGGCAGCAGTGGGACGTAGTAGATACGACGCTCATCTTCGACGATCCCGACGAAATTGAGAAAGAAGAAAGGGTTTATCGTAGGACCGAATTTGGAAACAGGATGGTATCTATACTTGGCTAGCTACTGCAGACAGCAATCTGAGCGCGCTCTTGTCGTCTTGGTTAAACTGCTCGGATCTACCAGTGATTTTTACTGCATTAGGCATTCGTAAAGGGAATCGGTTCTTCACGATTCGCATCCTTTCTAGTGCTGCCTTTATTTAATGATCGAGATATGCTCGGCGACTGCGGTGTTCTGCCCCTTAGGTTACAGACGGTTGTTTCTATTGAGCTTCCAGAGGAAATACATGGGGTTCTCTTTTGCCTTGGCTTCTCGCAAGAAATCTGCGGATTGAGATGCAACGGCCCCTATGCCGGCAGCCCCGAGGAAGGCCATGGCATCAGAAGGTGATGCGATTCCGTATTGCCCCAATGTAAAGCTCGCAATTCCGATAGCGGCTTCAATGCCTGCGGAGGTGACTAATCGGGATCGCTCGTTTTTCATCACTAAAGATATCTTGTGAAGCTCGGGCTCAATTAGGTCGTTCTTCAGGTCAGCTAATGTCGAGGTGTCGATGGGCCTTTCGCTCAGGCCTTTGGACAAGGTATCCCTAAACACAAGAAACGACTCTTCGTTTCTAATGCGGCAATCAAGGATGCTACGCAACGTTGCATTTTCAGCAATGGGGAGGGGGCAAGATAACCGGCGAATGGATATGGTCTGATCTTTTCGAGGATAAAGGGTGGAAGTTGCGGACTCGAGGAACTCAATCTGAGCTGGACGAGTGGTTAAATACGAGCTATTCGAAAAATAGGGATTGACGAGGGCTTGAAAGCAATCGTCCAACAATGGCAGTAGGATAGTCAAGATGCCGCCTTTCTCCAGCATGTCTCTATCCAATCGCGTTTCGCCTTGGCTTGCATAGAGCGATTCGTATTCAGACGGGATTACCAGGAAATCGACATCCATCTCATCATGGGACCCATATGCATCCATTCCCTCAATCGCTACATACAGATTCCCATCTGGTGCTTGTTTTAAAGTGCACGAGGTAGAGGAACAGAATTGTCGTACGAGTTCATCCCAATAACTCGATATCAATCCTTTTGCTTTTGATTCTCTTTCGATTTGTCGCGCTAGGCAATCTTTGCAAAGAGGAATGTAATTGCTCGAAAATCCGAGTATTCCAGCTTTGACTATGTCTTCGACTCGCATGGTCAAATAGATCCCGAATGCAAGTTCATCGACTGAGACATAATCATCGTGCCCCATTTCGAATGCCGATTCTATAGGGCAATGAATCAGTGTTTTATCTGCATACAATGCTGAGAACTTTGCCAAATGGTAAATGTTTTGCTCTCGACAGGCATAGTCAGTGCAGGGGAATTTGACTCCTTCAAGGGTGGAGTCAACAGAAAAATTGAACAGGGATTGATTTTCGATTTTTTCGATTGGGATAAGGGGTGCAAGGCCCCTAATAAAGGCGTCGAACCTCCTTTGCCCCAGTTCTTCTAGGTACGCAATTATTTCGGCAAGAGAGCTGTTCTTGAATGCGGCTAGATAAGAATAAAGGTCATCGTATGCATGAGTCGCCATTTCGCTCACCTACACTTTCGGAAAGAGTTTTGCGTCGTTATTTCCGAGGCGTCGTTGGGCTCGCAATCGACTCTAGTGTGCAGCTGCTTCTCGACGTACTCCCTCATGTTCTGCCTCCACATGTAACTAATTGATTTGCTATGTGCCATTATGAATGGTATATAGCAAATCAATTAGTTACATTTAATGGAGCATTGCGAGCGTGGCGCGCGCAAAGAAGAGTCGTTGTATGGAGGCTTCCGGCAACGGCCTTTTGTACGTCCGTGACTGTTGGGTGCTATCGCGGATGACGTCATTGTTGCCTGCACTCTCGATCCAAGGATGTAATTACGGAAGTGCGGGGAAAATCGAGAACCTTCGAGCACAACGCGATTTTTAGCACCAAAACCGCAGTTCGCGGAAGCGAAAACTGGGGCCTGGTTAGCATTTCTTCGATTTTCCCCGCACTTCCGAATTTGACCCCTTGCCGCACCTTGATCACGTCTTCAAGTGGCTGGTTCATCGCTAATGGAGTTTTCTGCGGTGCTTGAATTGCGGTGTTGTGATTAGGGCAAAAGGCTCTTGGCTCCGGGGAGGCTCATCGCACGAAAATTCAAGTTGCTGCTGAAGTAGGGCTTGCTTCGGCAGCGCTAACAATAAGGGCGGCTCTGCTAGTCTCGGGAGACCGCGGCATTCGGCGGGCCTGCCGAATGCCGCGATCAGTAGCGGTCAGTAGCGGTCAGTATATTCTTCGGAGCCGTTTCTCTGGGCTTCGGCGGACTTGCCAACTCGCGCTTGGGCACTACTCAGTAGATTACTCAGCAGTGCGCAGTAGATTACTCAGTAGTGCCCAGCAGGGGGAGGGCAGCAAACGCAATGGGCCTGTTTCCCGGCTAGGACCTGCAGCCTCAAACTTCGCTTGGCATCCTGTAGAACTGGTGCGGGTCTTTCGGGCTTTTCCCTACCCATTCCAACAGGCCTCGCCCGGCAAGGTCTTTCAGAGTCTTCGAGGCCGTTTTCCTGCCGACATTGGACTCCCGCGCGAGGTCGGAGGTCGTGATTTTCCCCTGAGCGGCGGCAATTGCCATCGCTGCTCGTTCGCGCTCGCTGAGGAGCGGTCGGTTGTCGGCCGCGGTTCTCCTGAAGGCCGCTTTCTGTAACCCAGGACGCTCGAAGACGACGACGGTGCTGTTGACGGTCTGCTCGAAGCGGAACCTCACGCCGGCTGCCTCGCAGGCCTCCTTGATGCGCGGTATGCCCGTGCCGTACTGCTCGATGACGCCGGCGCGGAACAGGGTGCGCGCGATCGCGGGGTTTCGGAGGCCGAACTCGCTCGCGGTACCGTCTAGGTGCTCTTGCGGCGAGTCGCCCTCGGGGAACAGGCCCGGGCTCACGATCTGGACGGTGTCCATGAACACGTTGACCTCGACGGCGGTGCCGGTGGTGTAGTCGCGGTGGCACAGCGCGTTGGCAACCGCCTCGCGGATGGCCTCGGCCGGGATCTCGGGGATCTCCTTGCGGTACATGCCCGTCTCGCCGATGACGAACTCGCGCCTGATGTTCGACGTCACGAAGTACTCGGCGAAGTCGAGCAGCTTGAGCATGGTGCCGCACTCGCGGCGCAGGTCGAGGATCTTGGCCTTGGTGTTGCCGCCCAGAAGCCCCAGCTTCATCCTGGGGTAGGTGTCGGATCCCTCGCAGAACAGCTCCACCGCGGCGTTTCTTAGGCTGCCGTCGGGCGCGACGAGGTCGAGCCTTGCCAAGGTGTCCTCCACGCCGGCGAACCCGCCGCCCACGCGTCCGGCCCTGCCGCCGCGCGCGACGAAGTCACGCACCGCCTGCTCGTCGGCGTCGGAGACGGGTCTGCCGGACGGCAGCGAGTCCCACGGGCTACGGGCGCGCTCACGCTTGACGACCATGGCGCTCAGCTCCGAGGCCGACAGCGCTTTGTTCGAAGTCCCCACGCGGGTGAAGTAGCGTCCGTCGGCGGAGTAGGGGGCGTCGGCACCTGAGAAGGCAATTTTGATGTATCGCAGCCCATCATCGGCGTCGAGGCACTCGACCGTCGGGAACACCGCGGGCTCGATCTTGTCGGACACCCACGACGTCACCTGGCGCAGCGTTGCGTCGCTGACATCCTGGCCGATGACATCGCCGTTGTCCTTCACGCCGAAGTAGAGCTCGCCGCGGCCGTGCTTGTTCAGCATGGCGCTGATGGCTTGCAGTGCTTCTTTATGCTCGCCAGTGGACTTCTTGAACTCGACGGTCTCGCTCTCGCTGCCCAGGTTCATCCGCGCTGCCTTTCCCGTTCGTTGCTTGTCTCGTTGGATTATACCGTGGTCACCATGGGCGAAAACGTGGAAGCGCGCTTGCTTGCCTCTACCATGTTCTCATGCGCCTTAATGCCCTTTGTGAAGAATCATCCCATTGGGAAACGGGTCCCTATGGAACGATTTTGGTATCAGGCATAGGGGGGCGCTATCGTGGATGTCGTCACCATTGCCTGCGCCCTCGATCCAGAGATGTAATTACAGAAGTGCGGGGAAAAATCGAAAACCTTCGAGCACAACGCGGTTTTTTTGTATCAAAACCGCAGGTCGCGGAAGCCTAAAACGGGGGTCTGGTCAGCATTCCTTTGGTTTTCCCCGCACTTCCGAATTTGGCCTCTCGCCACATCCCGATTACGTCTTAAAGTGGCGCAAAAAGCCGTGTGCTCTGCTTGATTTTGCTCAGGAATTATGCCTGAGGGGTAGTGGATTCGCCTTTCTCCGCCGTGCAGCGGCACGTGTAGGGCTCTCTGGCTCAGGCGCGAGTCGCTTCCCGTCTGAAAAAGTTCTTAAAACAGCTTTAAAGTTGCCTTTGGCCTACATTGACAGCGTACAATACGCATGTTTACCATGGCAAAAGCTAAATTTGGGGAGGGGGAGCGCACGGTGGAAGTGCTGGTTGTTGGCAATACCGCGTATGTCGATGACGACTTTTGTGCCAAGGCGTTTCCCGGTGACCATGTTCAGGTCGTGGCGGCCAACGAGGCGCGCCGCGACGGGTCGTCGCTCCATGCGTCTTGGAAAGAGCTGCTGCAGCACCTGGACCAGGCTTACGAATTCGACCGTGTGGTCTACCTCTCTACCTATCTCACGCCGCATACCGAGGCCGTTGGCGACATCGAGCTGCTGCGCTCCGTCTTTCGAGCTTGCATGGGTCGCCAGATTCAGCTGCTGTTTGTGACTGGTCCCATGGGAGCGGACGGTGCGGTGGACGTTGCGGGGCAAAACGGCAAGGGCATCATTGCCCGTGCGGCCAACGACCTGTGCCGCTACTATGCGGTCCGCGACGGCATTCAGGCCAAGATCTTGCGCGTGCCGTATCTGTACACCGCCTCGCCCACGCTGGAAGACCCGATTTTGACCCCGCTGTTCGAGGCGTGCTCGCAAGGCTCTGCTGTCATGAGGGCTGGGGCGGACTCACCGCTCGGTGCCCTCTGCGCCGAGGAGCTGGCCGTTCTGGTGCGTCGCATCTTCGACAGCTGGGATGCCACATTCGAGGAACTCGAGGTTCCGGATAGCTTTGCCCACACCGTGGGAGACCTGGGCGAGGCGCTCAAGGGCTTGTTCCCGGGGCTCGACATTACCTACGACGGGGACGCCGTCGTCTCCATTGCTCCGAGCGATACCGTCCGCACGCGCTACGGGTGGTTCCAGCGCTATGACGTGCTGCGCGATCTTTCGACCATACACGCCCGCTGGGAGCAGACCCTCGCGGGCAAGCGCCATCCGCTGCGTGCCGCCATCGACCGCATGCGCGGGCGGACACTGCCCATCAAATGCCTGGAGACCGCGCTGGCCTGGGTGCTCTTTGAGGGCCTGGAGCTGGTGTTTTCGCAGTCTGCTCAGCTTAACGTGCTCGACTACCGCCTGCTGTACGTGGTACTGATCGGCACGCTGTATGGGCTCGATTTTGGCCTGGTTGCGGCGCTGCTGGCGTCGGTGGGTTTGGCCGCGAGCTACTTTACTCAGTACGGCTATACCTTCCAGGGCCTGTTCTACGAGCCGTCCAACTGGCTGCCGTTTATTGCGTACTTTGTGGTGGGTGCCGTGTGCGGCTATGTGCAGCTGCGCAACAGCGAGGCCATTAGGGCGGAGCGCGATCAAAACGAGCTCGTGCGCAACCGCAATACGTTCCTCACACAGCTCTACCACGACGCGATCGAGGACAAGCGCGCGTACAGGCGCTAGATCGTGGGTCGCCACGACAGCTTTGGCAAGATCTTTGCCGTGACGCAGGAGCTCGACGTGCTCAACCCACGCGACATCTATCGCAAGTGCTGCGAGCTTCTGGGCGAGATCCTCGAGAACGATTCGGTGGCGATCTACCATGTTTCGGGCGGGGCATTTGCACGTTTGGTGGCAGCAAGTCCCGCGATTGCCGAAGATGCCGCACGCTCGCTCACGCTTGAGCAGCTTGCACCTCTTTTGGGCGACGGGGGTCGTTCGAACCTGTGGGTGAACCGCGAACTGACGCCGGGGCTTCCCATGTTTGGATACACGATCGAACGCGACGGGGCACCCGCCGTGTTGATCTTTGTGCGTTGTGCGGCCGAAAACCAAATGACCCTCTATTATCAAAACCTGTTCCGTATCTTGTGCGGGTTGGTCGAAAGCGCGCTGGGCCGTGCCTTTGACTATGAGGCGGTGGCGCAGGATAAACGCTGCGTTGACGGCACTTGCGTGCTCAAGCAGGCTGCCTTTGGCCAAGAGCTTGCGGCGGAGCAGGCGCTGGCAGATAGCAAGATGGGGAGTTTTTTGCTCCTGCGCGTGGTACCGGGCATGGAGCCTGTCGGCGAGCTGGTGGGCGCAATTGGGTCGGCAATCCGCGAGAGCGACGCGGCGGGCTTGGTCGACGGCAACGTGCTCTACCTGCTTATGCGCCAGGCAAAGGCGTGCGATCTTCCCATTATCCGTAAGCGCCTGAGCGCAAAGCATATTGCGGTGGAGCCCGTCGACGGCGAGGGCATCGTGGCGCTGCTGCAGCGCATCGCTTACACCGGTGACGGTGAGGGGGGTGCCGCTTGATCTCGCTTGTCGTTGCTGCCGTCTTGCTGCTGATTCATTCGCTGGTTTGCCTGATGCTGTGGACGCTCATGAAGCTGGGCCTGCTGCCGGTGCGCGGGCACATGCTGGCTGTAATAGTGCTGGTGCCGCTGTGGGGCCCGTTGCTGGTGGTTTTGCTATCGGTGCGCAGCGCGGTGCTTGGCGAGTGGCTGAAAGAGTCTGCGCTGGAGTCGCTGCGCTTCAACGACGACCTGCATCGTAGTATGTCGGTACCGAGCGGTGAGGACGATGCAGGCGTAGTGCCGCTCGAGGAGGCGCTTATCGTCAACGACCCGGCATACCGGCGCCGCCTAATGCTCTCCATGCTCACCGAGGAGCCCGACGCGTACCTGGCGCAGCTGCAGGCGGCTAAGCTTAACGACGACGTTGAGGTGGCGCACTATGCCGCGACGGCGGTGGCGCAGATCTCCAAGGAGTCCGACCTTAAACTGCAGCAGCTGGAGCGTGCCTTTAAGACGGACCCGAGCGCGCAAAACCTCAACGAATACTGTGATTTTCTTGGTGAATACTTGGGCTCGGGCTTGGCTGAGGGGCGCGTTGCTCAGATTCAGCGCCAACAGTACGCGCGCCTGCTTGCGCGTCGCTGCGAGCGCGAGGATACCCTTGAGCTGCGCATTCGATACGCGACGGCGCTGGCCGATGTCGGACAGATCGACGAGGCGCAGGCCGTGACCGACCAGCTGGTACTCGACGTGCCCGAGGAGCAGGAGGTTTGGATGCTTTGCCTGCGCCTGGCCGTGATGCGCCGCGACGGTGACGAGGTCCACTGTGTGATCGATGCGATTGACAAGCAACATGTGTATTTGAGCGCCGACAACCGCGAAAAGTTGGCGTTTTGGCGCGATGGGGAGGAGGCCCGATGAGCGTGGCGCAACATATCCGAGACCGTGTGGGCCGCTTTCGTTGGATGGGACTCCTCGTGGTGTGGGCGGTCTTTATTGCCATGGCCGCCGTGCTGCTGGTGGAGCGTGCCGGCGTGCAGTACAGTGCGGGCCAGCATAGGCTGGGGATGCTTGCCGCCAACGACGCGGTGCCGGCCTCCTCGGCAATCTTTGGCCAAAAGCCCACGTGCCTGGTCATTACAGACTCGGACCAAGATGGCGTCGACGACGTCAAAGACCAGTTCGACCAGATTTTGCTGGACATGAAGATCGCCCATCGCGACGTGGATCTTGCCCTGGATGGTGCGGATGCCATTCCCTCGCTGACCTCCTTCGATCGCGTGATTTTGCTCATGCCGTCGCTCGATGGGCTCGGTACGCACCTGAGCGACATTATGAGTTGGGTGAGTGCCGGCGGTTCGCTTATGCTCGCCATGCCGCCGGATAACTCGAGCTATCTGCAAGTGATTGCCTCCAAGCTTGGCATTGAATCGGCCGGATATGACTATGTAAAAGCCGAAAGCATTGTGCCGAGTGAGGACTTTATGCTGGGCGGGGGAGAGCGCTACGAGCTCTCGGACCCCTTTGATTCGTCGCTTTCAGTATCGCTGCGCGAGACGGCGCGTGAGTGGGCTAAGACTGGCGATGCGGGCGCCCCGCTCATTTGGTCTAATGACTGCGGTAGCGGGCGCACCGTGGTGTGCAATATCGGTATCTACGACAAGGTCATGCGCGGCTTTTTCGCCGCGGCGATCAGTCTGCTGGGCGATGCTACGGCCTATCCGGTCATCAACAGCGCCGTGTTCTATTTGGACGACTTTCCTAGCCCCGTGCCCTCGGGCGATGGTACTTATATCAAGCGTGACTACGGCCTTTCCATTGCGGATTTTTACACCAAGGTCTGGTGGCCCGATCTGCAAAAGCTCGCGCAAAAATATGGCATTCGCTATACCGGCGTGATGATCGAAAACTACGAGGACGCGGTCAACCAGACCGAGCCCGCGCGCCAACCCGATACCACGCAGTTTCGATATTTTGGCGGCATGCTGCTGCAGATGGGCGGCGAGCTGGGCTTTCACGGCTACAACCATCAGCCGCTCGCGCTCTGGGACACCGACTACGGCACGCTGTACGTCTACAAGACCTGGAAGAACAAAGAGACGCTCGTCGCTTCGCTCAACGAACTTATCGCGTTTCAGGACGAGGTTCTGCCCAACGCTCATGGCTCGGTTTACGTACCGCCGTCGAATATCCTTTCGGCCCGAGCGCGCAAGCTCATCGGCACCGACGTTCCGCGCATTAAGACCATCGCCAGCACGTATTTTGAGGATGGCACCGACCTGCCCTACGTGCAGGAGTTTGGCGTGGCGAGCGACGGCATTGTGGAGCAGCCACGTATTGTCTCGGGCGGCATGGTCGACGATTCCTATATGCGCCTGGCAGCCGTGTCCGAGCTCAACATGCACTACGTGAGCACGCATTTTATGCACCCGGACGACTTGCTCGATCCCGATCGTGGTGCCAAGGAGGGCTGGGAGGTCTACAAGGGCGGCCTGGTCGACTACCTGGAGTGGCTTACCAAATCCGCGCCCGACCTGCGGCACCAGACGGCGTCGGAGTGCTCCGGTGCCATCCAGCGCTTTTCGTCCGTGACGGTGAGCGTGGATACCAGCGCGGATGCCTGGACGCTCAGCCTGGGCAATTTCCACGACGAGGCGTGGCTCATGTTCCGCGCCAATAATGGCGAGCCGGGTGCGGTGACGGGTGGCGAACTGACGCACCTTACGGGCAATCTGTATCTGCTCAAGGCAAATGATAAGACCGTGACGATCGAGCGCAAGGAGGGTGGCGATAAATGAGAATCTGCTTGGTACTCGAGGGTTGCTACCCCTATGTGCACGGCGGCGTATCTACCTGGATGCATGGCTACATTACGGCCATGCCCGAGCACGAGTTTGTGCTGTGGGTGATCGGCGCGCATGCTGCCGACCGTGGCAAGTTTGTCTACGAGCTGCCCGGCAACGTGGTCGAGGTGCACGAGGTGTTCCTGGACGATGCCCTGCGGCTTTCGGGTGAGCAACATGAAGCCAGTTTTAACGACCGTGAGCGCGAGGCGTTACGCCGTCTGGTGTCGCTCTCCAATCCGGACTGGGACGTGTTATTCGATATCTTCTACCGCCGTCGCGTGCATCCGCTCTCGTTTTTGCAGAGCCGCACGTTTATGGATATCTTTCGCGACGTGTGCCTGGCCGAGTATCCCTACACGCCCTTTGCCGATGCATTCCACACCATGCGCTCCATGTTGCTGCCCGTGCTCTACCTGTTGGGCAGCGAGGTGCCGGTGGCCGATGTGTACCATGCCATCTCGACCGGCTACGGTGGTCTGCTCGCCTGCCTGGGCTCAAGCGTTCACCATGCGCCGGTGCTGTTGACCGAGCATGGCATCTACACCCGCGAACGCGAGGAAGAGATCATTCGCGCCGATTGGGTGGTGCCGTCATTTAAGGACCGCTGGATTCGCTTTTTCTACCTGCTTTCGGAGGAGATCTACCGCCGCGCCTTCCGCGTGACGAGTTTGTTCCATAACGCCCGCAAGACGCAGATTGATATGGGCTGCGATGCGGACAAATGTCTGGTTATCCCCAACGGCATTCAGTTCGACCGCTTTAAGGATATTCCCATAAAGCCCGATGACGGCTGGGTGGACATTGGCGCGGTGGTGCGCCTGGCGCCCATCAAGGACGTCAAGACTATGATCTATGCCTTTTTTGAGCTGCACGATCGCCTGCCCAAGGTGCGCCTGCACATCATGGGCGGCGTGGACGACGAAGAGTACGGCGCCGAGTGCCACGCGCTGGTCGATACCCTGGGCGTGCGCGACCTGATCTTTACCGGTCGCGTCAACGTGGTCGAGTACATGGAAAAGCTCGACTTTACCATTTTAACGAGTATCTCCGAGGGCCAGCCGCTCAGCGTGCTAGAGTCGCTTGCCGCGCGCCGTCCTTGCGTGACGACCGAGGTGGGCTGCTGCCGTGAGCTGCTCGAAGGCGCTCCAGGCGATGACTTTGGCGTGGCGGGATTTGTGACGCCGCCCATGTATCGCAAGGGCTTGGCCGATGCCATGGAGCGCATGTGCGTGAGCCGCGCCCGTCGCATTGAGATGGGGGAGCGCGGCCAGCGCCGCGTTGCCACGTACTTTTTGCACGAGCAGATGCTCGCCAACTATCGCGCGCTGTACGACGAGACGGCGCAAGCGTTTGACCTGCCCAGAGAGGGGGAGTAGCCGGTGGCCGGAATCGGTTTTGAGCTCAAGCGCCTGTTTAGGCGCAAGGGCCTGTTTGCCACGATGCGCGCTTACGGCTACGCCGGCATTGTGTGCACGGGCCCCATGCTGTTGGGTGTGCTACTCCAGGTGGGTATCTTGGTGCTGTGCGGTCTGTGGGGTGTGGGCCGTGCCAACCAGGATCTGCTGGTGTGCATGGTGACCTACACACTGCTGGCCTCGCTTTTGCTCACGAGTTTTTTCTCCATGCCGGTCACGCGCTTTTTGGCTGATATGTTGTTTGCCGAGCGCGAGGATGAGATCCTGCCTTCGTTTTGGGGCTCCAACGCCATCATGCTCGTTGCGGGCACGGTGCTCTACGGCGTCTTTTTGCTGTTCTCGGGCGCTACGCTGCTGCAGGGGCTGCTGTGCCTGTGGCTGTTCAACATTATGATCGTCAACTGGAACGGCATGAGTTACCTCACGGCCATCAAGGATTACCGCGGCATCCTGTGCAGCTTTGCGGCCGCCATTGGCGTGACGTGCCTGTGCGCCCTGGCCGCGCTGGCGCTGGGACTGCCGCCGGTCGAGGGGCTGTTGGCGTCAATTGCCCTGGGCTACGGCGTCATGCTCGTCTGGGACGTGGTACTGCTGTACCGGTATTTTCCGCAGAGTGACCGCAGTCCCTGGCCCTTTTTGCAGTGGCTCGATCAGTTTATGCCGCTGGCGCTCACGGGCCTGTTAACCAATCTGGGACTCTTTGCGCACCTGGTGATTATTTGGGCTGGTCCCATTGGCGTTCAGGTCAAGGGCTTGTTTTATGGTGCGCCCTACTACGATGTGCCGGCGCTGATCGCGTTTTTGACGATCCTGGTCACGACCGTCAACTTTGTGGTCTCGGTCGAGGTCAACTTCTATCCACGCTACCGCGACTACTACAGTCTGTTCAACGACGGCGGCGTGGTGGGCGACATCGTGGTGGCAGAGGAGGGGATGCTCTCCACGCTCAACAGCGAACTGCGCTTTTGCGCGCTCAAACAGTTGTTTGTGACCGCGGCGGTCATCTCGCTCGAGACCACGGTGCTGTCGGCCTTACCGTTGGGCTTTAACAACCTTATGCACGGGTATTTTCGCACGCTGTGCGTGGGCTATGGCCTGTATGCCGTGGGCAATACGGTGATGCTCATCTTGCTGTACTTTACCGACTACAAGGGGGCCGTGATGGCATCGGGGCTGTTTGCCGGTGTGGCCGGGCTGGCGACTGCCGTGTCGTTGCTTTTGCCGCAGCAGTTTTACGGCTTTGGCTTTTTGTTGGGTGCAGCGGTGTTTTTTATCGTGGCGCTTCTGCGGCTCGATACCTATACCGCCAACTTGCCGTATCGTATCCTGAGCCAGCAGCCCATTGTGGCGACCGACAAAACGGGTCGCTTTACACAGCTGGGCCGCTTGCTCGACCGTGCCGAGCAGCGCTATGAGGAAGGTCGCCATAAGGGTGAGCCATATGGCGCGTTTGAGCGCGCAGTAGTTCACGTGTATCGCAAGCATTGGGGAGGTGCTGATGACCGATAGGATGATGTCTCGCCGTCGCCTGTTTGAGGCGGCTGCCGGTGCGCTGTTGCTTTCGGGCTGCTCGGTGCAGGAAGACTCCTCGACCAAAAAGGTCAAAAAGCAGGACAAGATTAAAAAGACCGAGGCCTCCGACCAGTCCAAGCACCTGCGCGACAAGGACGAGCTCTACGAGGTCTACGATGACTCGGGTATTGTGACCATGTACCTGACGGTCTCACGCGGCAACAGCTCCGAGAACACCGACCACAGCTGGGCCGAGATCAACACGTACTCGGTGTATGACTATGCCGACATGGGCGTGACGCGCTATCAGGTTATGGGTCTGCTGCAGCCGGGCGACGAAGACGGCCCGGTGGCCGGCGAGGTTGGCTATGGCGAGGAAGCGCCCAATGCCACCGTGCAGGTGCGAGGTCAGACATCGAGCATGAACTCGCAAAAGAATTACAAGGTGGAGCTCAAAAAGGGCAAGGGTACCTGGCGCCAACAGCGCGCGATTGCGCTCAACAAGCACATGGGCGAGGGTATGCGTTTTCGCAACAAGATGGCCTACGACCTTATCCGTGGGATTCCCCAGATGATGGGCCTGCGCACACAGTTTGTGCATCTGTGGGTGTGCGACCAGACCGAAAAGTCCAACGACACCTTTGAGGACTACGGCCTGTTTACGCAGGTGGAGCAGCTCAACAAGACGGCGCTTAAGGCGCACGGCTTGGATAAGAACGGGCATCTGTATAAGGTGAACAGCTTCGATTTCCATCGCTACGAGGACACCATTAAGCTCGCCGACGATCCCGACTACAACCAGGCTAAATTTGAGGGCATGCTCGAGATTAAGGGCGATTCGGACCACACCAAGCTCATCGAGATGCTCGATGAGCTCAACGACGAATCACAAAAGATCGATGATGTGCTCGATACCTACTTTGATACCGAGAATCTGGTCTATTGGCTGGCGTTTCAGATCCTGACGGGCAACTGCGATACGCAGAACCGTAACTGCTATCTGTACAGCCCTCTCAACTCAAATACTTGGTACTTTTTAGATTGGGATAACGACGGCATGCTGCGTAAGTTGGAGCTTTCTCTTACCGGGTTTTCGGACTACGCGAGCTGGGAGCGCGGCGCGAGTAACTACTGGGGCAACGTGCTGTTTAACCGCGCGTTGCGCAGCAAGTCGTTCCGCAGCGAACTCGACCGTGCCGTCAAGGACTTGCGCTCGTATTTGACCGAGAATCGCCTGACCAAGATGATCAAGCGCTACCGCGAGGTGACTGAATCCCTGGTCTTTGCTTCGCCCGATATCGACCATCTGCCTGTCTCCAAGGACCAATACGAGCAGATTGCCGTGGCGATTCCCTCCGAGATCGAGGAGAACTACAAGAGCTTTCGCGAGAGTTTTAAAAAGCCCATGCCGTTCTACATCGGCGTGCCGCAGATCGATAACGGTAAGCTGCGTATTAACTGGGATGCGTCCTACGACTTTGAGGCGCGCGACATTCGCTACACCGTGGAGCTTGCGCGTGACTATGCAATAAGCGACGTGGTCTTTAAGGCCGAGGACGTGCTGCTTCCCGAGGTGACCTGCGATGCGCCCGATGCCGGCCAGTATTTTGTGCGCGTGCGTGCCACCAACTCCGACGGCTTTACGCAAGATGCGTTTGACTACTATGTGACCGACGACGGCAAGCACTACGGCATGAAGTGTTTTTACGTGCAAGGCGGCGGTAAGGTCGTGGAGGACACGTATGAGGAGGGCTAGCGCGCTGCTTGAGCGCTTGGCGGCTCCGCCTGTGCGTACCACGCAGGAGCGTTACCGCCACGAGCTCAAATATCTCATTAACGAGGGCGAGCACTCCGCGCTTGCCTGTCGCATGGCGCCGGTGTTTAAACTGGACAAGCATGCGCGGGCGGGTGGTTACACCATTCGCAGCCTGTATTTTGACGACTACTGCAACTCGGCCTACGAGGAAAAAGACGCCGGTATTCTCATGCGCAAAAAGTATCGCGTGCGCATCTATAACGGCAGCGACAAGGTGATTAAGCTCGAGCGCAAAAAGAAGTTCGGCAGCTGGATCTATAAGGAGGACGCGCCGCTTACGCGCGGCGAGTTTGAGCAGATCCTGGCTGGCGACTACGACTTTTTGCTGAGGAGCCCCTATCCGCTCTGCCGAGAGTTCTACATCGAGTGCATCTGCAACATGATGCGCCCGCGGACTATTGTGGACTACGAGCGCGAGCCGTGGGTGATGGATGAGGGCACTGTGCGCATTACGTTTGACATGAACGTGCGTGCCGCGGTGGGAAGCTTCGATATCTTTGACGCGACGCTGCCCGCGCTGCCGGTCCTGGAGCCCGGCAAGCTGGTAATGGAGGTCAAGTTTACGGAGTTTTGCCCGCAGCTGGTGCGCGATATGGTGCCGCCGGGAGCGGCCGAGCTTACGGCGGTCTCCAAGTACTGCCTGTGTTACGAAAAGACCGCCTACCTGCGCGGATTTAATTACTGGGAATCGGATTTTGAGAACCGAGGGGATATTTAGACCATGAGCACCAGGGACTTTTTTAAGAACTCCGTCTTGGAGGCGTTTGGCCAGGTCGACCCTGCCAAGATTGGCCTTTCGCTGCTCGTGGCGCTCGCCATGGGCATCCTGATCTATTACGTGTACAAGCGCTTTTTTACCGGCGTGGTGTATTCGCGCAGCTTTGCCGTGACGCTTGTGGGCATGTGCGTGCTCACCTGCATGGTCACGCTCGCGATCTCGACGAACGTGGTCATCTCGCTCGGTATGGTCGGTGCTCTGTCCATCGTCCGCTACCGTACGGCGGTCAAGGACCCGCTCGACCTGCTGTATTTGTTTTGGGCCATTACCACGGGCATTACGGCCGGCGCCGGCATGTACGCGCTCGTGGGGCTCACGGCTGTGGTGATCGTGGTGATGATTGCCAGCTTTGCGAACCATCAGGACAAGGCGCGCGTGTACATGATGGTCATTCACTACACGGGCCAGACCACCGGCGACGATATCGTGCGTGCATTTGGCCGCACCAAGTTTACCGTCAAGTCCAAGACTATGCGCGGCGACAAGGTGGAGATGGCCGTCGAGGTGTTCTCAGATGGCGTGGACATGCCCTATGCCGACGCCATTCGCGCGCTCGATGGCGTGGAGGACCTGACGCTCATCCAGTACAACGGCGAGTACCACGGCTAACTTTGTTCCGGCGTTTTAATAAACGCCGGACCGCTCGACGCTGCGCGGGCATCTGCCGGGCGATCTGCCGCTCAAACCGTCGCTTGCGTACATAAAGTACGCTTCGCTCCTCTTTCGCGGCACCTCGCCACGGCAGCTGCCCGCTCGCTGACGTTTGCTCGACCTGGATGGGCGAGTTGATTCATTGAGCGCGTTCGCGGGTATTATGGTGAAAGCGATTTCAACGACAGGGGTGCTCGTGGTAAAGATGAAGGATGTGGCCGAGCTGGCCGGCGTTTCGAGCGCCGCCGTCTCGCGCTACCTCAACGGTGGGTATATCTCGGCGGATAAGGCCGAGCGCATTAAGCAGGCGATTGAGCTGACCGGATACGTGCGGTCCAGCCAGGCTCGTGCACTGCGCACCGGCTCCACCAAGCTCATCGGCGTCATCGTGCCCAAGATCAACTCGGAGTCCGTGAGCCGCATTACCGCCGGCATTGGCCAGGTGCTTGGTCGCCGTGGCTACCAGATGCTGCTTGCCAATACCGACAACGCCCCTGATCGCGAGCTCGAATACCTCGATTTATTCCAAAACCATCCGGTCGATGGCATTGTGCTGGTGGCAACCATGATCACCGACGAGCACCGTCGGGCGATTGACTCGTGCCGCGTGCCCATTGTGCTGATCGGTCAGCATGTCGAGGGCGCGGCGTGTGTCTATCACGACGATTACGAGGCTGCCTTTGAGCTGGGCCGTGCGCTTGCGGGTCGCGTGGACGGCAAGATCGCCTACATTGGAGTTTCCGAAGAGGACCGCGCGGCCGGTTTCGACCGTCGTCGCGGTTTTGAGGCCGGCTTGCGCGCCGCGGGTAACCCGCTCGATGCCGCCTTGATTCGCCTGGGCTCGTTTACGCTCGACTCGGGCTATCGCGCTGCGCGCGAACTGCTCTCCGTCGATCCCGATGTTTCGTTTATCGCGTGCGCGACCGACACTATGGCGGCCGGCGCCCTGCGCGCTTTTGACGAGCTGCGCGGCGTGGGCGAGGGCGTGCGTCGCGTGAGCGGTTTTGGCGACAACGCGTTTTTGCGCGCGCTGACGGGCGGCATTCCCACCGTGCATTATGGCTACCTGACCAGTGGCGTCGAGGCGACCAATATGCTGCTCGATGCGCTCGATGGCGAGGAGGGGGAGAGCGGCCTGCGGACGCTCAAACTTGGGCATCAGCTCATGAATGTCTAGTCCTTGGACGCTTCTGCCTGCCTTTGAGTCCCCAGTTTTTGTCTCAAAACTACCATTCGCCGGCTTTTTTCTACCGTTCACCCTACTGTGAAAACGATTACAGACATATGAAACTGAAAACGATTACAGTGTAAGTGTCAAAGATGGCCGGGTGCAGATGCGCCCGTTGGAGGAAAGGGAAGTCATGGACTACCGCAAATCAGCCCAAGAGGTGCTCGACAACATCGGTGGCGCCGGCAACGTTGTTTCGGCCGCACACTGCGCCACGCGTCTGCGCCTGGTGATTGCCGATAACGCCAAGGTCGACAAGGAAGCCCTCGAGAATATCGACGGCGCCAAGGGCGTCTTTGAGGCCCAGGGCCAGCTGCAGATTATTTTTGGCACCGGCACCGTCAACAAGGTCTACGACGAGTTCATTGCGCTCAGCGGCGTCGAGGCTGCCACCAAGGCCGAGGTCAAGGAGGCCGCGGCGCAGCAGCAGAACATCTTTATGCGTGCCATTAAGGTGCTCGGCGACGTCTTTGTCCCCATCATCCCCGCCATCGTGGCTTCGGGCCTGCTGCTGGGCATCATGAGCGCCCTCAACTTTATGGCCTCCAACGGCTTTATCGCGCTCGACACCAATAACTTTATCTACAAGATCGCCGACCTGGTCTCGGGAACGTCTTTTGGCATTCTGCAGATCCTGATCGGTTACTCCGCCGCTAAGGCCTTTGGCGCCAACCCGTATCTTGGTGCCGTCGTAGGCGGTGCGTTCATCAACTCCTCGCTGCAGAGCGCCTACACGGTTGCCTCCGAGGGCGTGCAGACCATGGTCACCGTCATTCCCGGCGTCTACAGCTTTGAGTGGGTCGGTTATCAGGGCCACGTTATCCCCATCGTTATCGCCTGCGCCATTCTGGCCTTCCTCGAGAAGCGCCTGCACAAGATCGTTCCCGAGATGTTCGACCTCTTTGTGACCCCGCTCGTCTCGGTGTTCGTGACCGTGCTCGTGACGCTCGTTGCCGTCGGCCCCATCTTTGTCTGGGCCGAGAACGCCATCCTCGGTCTGATCCAGGCCCTGCTGACCCTGCCCTTCGGCATCGGTTCCTTTATCGTCGGCCTGTTCTATGCCCCCACGGTCGTTACCGGTATCCACCAGATGTACACCGCCATCGACCTGGGCCAGCTCGCCCAGTACGGCGTGACCTATTGGCTGCCCATCGCCAGCGCTGCCAATATCGCCCAGGGTGGCGCCGCGCTCGCCGTTGCCTTTAAGACCCGCGATGCCAAGATCAAGGGCCTGGCGCTCCCTTCGGCCCTGTCCGCCTTCATGGGCATTACCGAGCCTGCCATCTTTGGTGTGAACCTGCGCTTCTTTAAGCCCTTCATCGCCGGCTGCATCGGCGGCGGCTGCGGTGCCCTGGTCTGCGCGCTCACCTCGCTTGCTGCTTCCGGCACCGGCGTTACCGGTATCTTCGGTATCCTGCTGTGCCTGGCCCAGCCCGTGCAGTACGCGATCATGTTTGCGGTCGCCGCGCTGGTTTCCTTTGGCGTCTCGTTTGTCCTGTACAAGGACGAGCCCAAGGCTTCCGAGCAGGCCTAAGAGCTTTTGATTGAGGGGTGCCCGCGGGTTGTATGCTTGCGGGCGTTTCCCGTATCTGGTGCCGATCTCTGGCGCCTTGTTACTTTCGATCCGTTAGGACTTTGATATGTCTAATGCACTTGGTCGCGACCTTTCAAAGCTGGTTGCTGCTGTTGACGCTGCCGCCTCTGAGTGCGGTCATGGCGCGTATGGCCAGCACTTCCATATTATGCCGCCGGCGGGTTGGCTCAACGACCCCAACGGTCTTTGCCAGGCAGATGGCGTATTTCACGCGTACTTCCAGTATGCTCCGTTTGATGTGAACGGCGGCGTCAAGATGTGGGGCCATGTCACAAGCCGCGACCTTATGAACTGGGAATATGTTGGCGCCCCATTGCTGCCCGACGAGCCGTTCGATTGCCATGGCGTGTATTCGGGCTCCGCGCTTGCCGAGGACGGTCGCATTCGCGTGCTGTACACGGGAAACGTTAAGCTCTCCGATGCGGACGGCACGTACGACTACGTCAATACCGGCCGCCGCGCCGATACTGTTTATGTCGAGAGCGTTGATGGCCTTGCCGGTCGGGCGTTCAGCCAAAAGCGCGTGGTGCTGGCGTCGGAGGACTATCCCGAGGATCTGACGTGCCACGTGCGCGATCCCAAGGTGTGGCGTGACGCGGACGGGCGTTATCACATGGTGCTGGGTGCGCGTCGTCGAGTTGACGGGCCGCACGTCGAGAGCCGTTTTTGCGCCATGCATGGCGAGGGCGCCGGTCGCGATGTTGGCGAGATCTTGGTGTATGGCTCGGCTGACATGCTTAGTTGGGAGCTCGAGACCCGCGTGTGTGCGCCCGAGCGCTTTGGGTTTATGTGGGAATGCCCCGGCTATATCGAGCTCGGTGCGAATGGCGATACCGCTGCATTTTTGTCATTCTCGCCTCAGGGCCTTGAGGGCGGTCGTTGGAACCGCGGCAATGTGTATGCCGCTGGCTACATGCCTGTAACGGGCGACATCACTGGTGGTGACGGTGCCTATGAGCTGGGGGAGTTCCGTCTGTGGGACGCCGGTTTTGACTTCTATGCTCCGCAGGAGTTTACGTCCGAGGATGGTCGCCACATTCTAATCGGCTGGATGGGCATGCCCGATGAGCCGACCTATGGCAACGCACCCACCGTGGTGTGCGGCTGGCAGCACTGCATGACGGTGCCGCGTGAGCTTACAGCCGGTGCCGGCGGCGTGGTACTGCAGCAGCCGGTGCGCGAGATCGAGCACCATTATGCCTCGGTGCGTGTGGGGGCGGGCTCGTTGGAGGTTGCCGACGATACCTGCTTTGACGTTGTTGTCGACGGTGTCGACGGCGCGTTTACCGCGACCGTTGATGGCGAGCTGAAGCTGGCGTTTGTGCCCGCCGAGGGCGAACTGCCCTCGCGTTTTGAGATGCGATTTACCGATGAGGGTCGCGATTCTGCCGGCTGCGGTCGTACCGTGCGCTGGGAGCCCGTCGACGAGGTGCGCAACGTGCGCATTGTTGGCGATGTCTCGTCGGTCGAGGTGTTTGTGAATGATGGCGCGCTCGTGTTCTCGACGCGCATCTATCCCGAGGCCTATGGCGTGACCGTTGACGCTCCGGGCGCGAGCGTGACCTATCACACGCTCAACATCTAGGCGATTCGTCGCATATCGGCGCTATACTGCAGCCGTTGCCCACGATGCGGGAAACATCCGCATCGTGGGTTTTTGTTAATGAAGGGAGGTTGCCGTATGGGCGTGCAGCAGCTAGAAGAGGCCTGGGCTTTGAGGAACGGCGCGCGTGAGGCGCGGTTGCTTGTGGCCTCGCATGTGCCAGCAGCGCTGTCGCAGCTGGGGATTGTGCGTCCCGGTGACCGCCTGGTGGTCTTTGCGGACGACTTTGCCGATGCGTTTGCGAGCGGATTTGACGGCTGCGATGTTGTGATGGTGGGGGAGCCGTCTGTCGAGGCGTTTGCTGCGGCGTCCGGTGGCTTTGCCGGCTCGTTTGACGCTGAGGGTCCGCACCTGTGGTGGTTCGTCAACTCCATCGGCGGGTTTGGTCTGCGTGTGCCTGATCTTCGTGCGCTGGGTCGGGGGGCGCGTGAGGCCCATGCGCTGCTGGTTGTGGACAACACCGTGGCGTCAGCTTTTGGCTGCGATTCGCTGCGGCTGGGTTCTGCGCTGTCGCTCGAGGCGCTCGATCGCGTATGCGCCGGTGATGCTCCGCGCAAGTTGGTTGCCGTATCGGTCGCGCGCTCGCAGCTCAAGCGCCATCGTGTGGATGCCGCGGCCGAGTGCGCGCATGCCCTGCTTGAGGGCTGTGGCTTGGCCAAGTTTGAATTGACTGCTGACGAGGCCGGTGTGCTGGAGCGGGGACTGGACTCGCTCGACGTCCGTATGCAGGCGCATTTCGACCGCGCCCGTGCGCTGGCCGAGTATCTGGCCGCCAACGAGCTGGTGCGCAACGTGCGCTATCCCGGGCTGAGCTCGCATCCCGACCATGCGGTTGCAACGGGAATCCTCGAGCACGGCTTTGGCCCGGCAGTTGAATTTGACCTTATCGAGCGTAGCGCGGGAGAGCTGTTCGATGCTTTGCCGGGGGAGTTTCGTACATCGCCCGCCGGCGGCGCAACGACGCGCCTTTCGGCCCCACGCGGCAAGCAGGGGAGCACCGTCTGCCTCTTCGCCGGTACCGACGACCCCTTGATCGTGGCCGCCACCCTAGACAACGCCCTCCGCAAATAGCTAAATCATCCTCGACTCCATAAGTTGCGGTGAAATATGGATTGATTTACGGCTTTAACCGCATAAACAGTCCCTATTTCACCGCAACTTATGAGAAGGGGTTGTGTGGCTATAAGGCCCCGTCCCAAATGGGCTACTCTTTGATGCTGGCGATGAGATCGTTGGCTTTGGTGGCGATGACGTTGTTGATGTCGGCCTGCAGCTCCTCGTAGACCGCTATGGCTCGCTCTCCGGCGGGGGTGAGGGTGGATCCGCGGGCGCCGTCGCGCTCGATGAGCTTGCAGCCCAGCTGGCCTTCGGCTTCGTTCACGATGCGCCAGGCCTTGGAATACGCCATGCCCATGCCCTTGGCGGCGCGGTTGAGCGAGTGCTCGCGGGAAATACCTTGCAGCAGTAAGACGCAGCCGTGGCCGAACACGCCCGGCAGATCCTTGTCGCACGCTTGAATGACCAACTTTGCCGTCGTCTTGTACTCCATGTGCTCCACGTCTCCCCGCTAAAGTGTTTGCTGGGCAAACGCAAAGCCTGCGTCAAACCCTCGTGTGCTCTTCTTAAATCATGCATTGTAGCAGTCAAAGTGCGTTAAGATACTTCCCCAGTATTGGGCGCCCAAGGTTGGGCTGGGTCCTACGAGGCCTGCAGCCGACCGGTCGCATGGAAAAAGGAGAAACATGGCTACGTTCTTTCCCGGTGAGTCCCACACGTTTTCGGAGTATCTGCTGGTCCCTGGTTACTCGTCCTCGCAGTGCATCCCCAACAACGTCTCTCTTAAGACGCCGCTAACCCGCTTTAAGCGCGGTGAGAAGCCGGCAATCACCCTGAACATCCCCATGGTTTCCGCCATTATGCAGTCCGTCTCGGGCGTCGACATGGGTGTCGCGCTCGCTACCGAGGGCGGCCTGTCCTTCATTTACGGTTCCCAGAGCGCCGAGTCCGAGGCCGCTATGGTCAAGGCCGTCAAGGATCACAAGGCCGGCTTCGTTCAGTCCGATTCCACGCTGACCCCCGATATGACCATGGAACAGGTCATCGAGCTCAAGGAGAAGACCGGTCACTCCACCATGCCGGTTACCGACGACGGCACTCCCAAGGGCAAGCTCCTGGGCATCGTCACCAGCCGTGACTATCGTCCCAGCCGCGATGACCACCAGACGAAGGTCTCCGAGTTCATGACCCCGCGTGAGCAGCTCATCGTGGGCGACAAGAACATCAGCCTCAAGGTTGCTAACGACGTCATCTGGGACAATAAGCTCAACGCCCTGCCCATCGTCGACGACTACGATCACCTCATGGGCATCGTCTTCCGCAAGGACTACGACAGCCACAAGACCAACCCCAACGAGCTGCTCGACGGCGACAAGCGCTACATGGTTGGTGCCGGTATCAACACCCGCGACTATGCCGAGCGCGTGCCGCTGCTCATCGAGGCCGGTGCCGATGTCCTGTGCATCGACTCTTCCGAGGGCTTCAGCGAGTGGCAGAAGCGCACCATCGAGTGGATCCGCGCCAACTACGGCGAGGACGTCAAGGTCGGTGCCGGTAACGTCGTCGACGCCGAAGGCTTCCGCTTCCTGGCCGACTGCGGTGCCGACTTCATCAAGGTCGGTATCGGCGGCGGTTCCATCTGCATCACCCGCGAGACCAAGGGCATCGGCCGTGGCCAGGCCACTGCGCTGATCGACGTCTGCCGCGCCCGTGACGAGTACTACGAGGAGACCGGCGTCTACGTGCCCGTGTGCTCCGACGGCGGTATCGTCTACGACTACCACATGACGCTCGCCCTTGCCATGGGTGCCGACTTTATGATGCTGGGTCGCTACTTCGCGCGCTTCGACGAGAGCCCGACCGAGCGCGTCAACGTTAACGGTCAGTACATGAAGGAGTACTGGGGCGAGGGTTCTGCGCGTGCCCGCAACTGGCAGCGCTACGACCTGGGCGGTGCCGCGAAGCTCAGCTTCGTCGAGGGCGTCGACTCCTACGTTCCCTACGCCGGCTCCCTCAAGGACGGCGTGGGCGGCACGCTCTATAAGGTCAAGTCCACGATGTGCAACTGCGGTGCCCTCTCGATCCCCGAGCTCCAGGAAAAGGCGCGCTTGACCCTGGTAAGCTCCACCTCCATCGTCGAAGGCGGCGCCCACGACGTAGTCGTCAAGGATTCCCAACAGAGCGTCAGCTACCGCTAAGCGGCTTTCCCAAGCACCGCACCTTGCCGTTCAAACCGTCGCTCGCGTACCAAAGTACGCGTCGCTCCTCTTTCACGGCAATCTGCGGCACTTGGAAAACCCGACCATACTTGGGCGGGTAACAATTAGCGGTTGATCCACAACCACGTTATTTAGATAAAGCGAGATGCCTGCAAGTCGCAGGCATCTCGCTTGTTGTATTTGCTATCATCATGCGAGTTAACGATGTGGCGGGGCGTTCTTACCTTTGCTCGCTGCAAGTTCCGCACGAGCCGAAGAGCACTTAATGTGCTCTTCGTGCGAGCAG
>CAUAIH010000022.1:0-32780 GCA_958429025.1 uncultured Collinsella sp.
CTGGTGATCTCCGCCTTGAGAGGGCGGCGTCCTAAACCGCTAGACGAACGGGCCACATGACATCTGCACTGCCGTGCTGCGAGGTAATATATTACGGGACAAAAAACGTCAGCGCAAGAAGAAATTCCAAATTGCCGAAAAATTGTCGGCAGGTTATGGAACACGCAGGTAAACTAGGTAGCTAATTCAAGTTGAGATGGACCAAAAAAGCTTCGCGATCGTTGGGGATGTTGTCTTCGATCACGGCGTCGAGGGCGGAGTTGAGAAGCTGCCCCAGTTCCGGCCCGGGCTTGACTCCAGCACGGATCAGGTCGCCGCCGTTGATGGCGAGCATCTTGAGCGTATAGGGCTCCCCCGCCCTCAGCAGCTCGTGCGCCATCGCGCGCATCTCCTCAATCGTCTCAACGTAATAGAAGCACGACGGGGCCTTGCCAAGTGTGTCGGCACGCTTAAGGTCCATGAGCTCGTCAATCAGGCGGGCCGTGTCGACGCCCTCACCCGAAAGCGCGCGCATCATATTGAGCAGACAGGAGCGCTCGGGGCGCAGCGGCTTGTCATGGTATTTGATGAGCAGGCACACGTCGCGCACCAAGTCGTGCGAGAGCGCCAGGCGATCCATAATGACGCGCGCCTTCTTGGCGCCGAGCTCGGGATGACCGTAGAAGTGTCCGCTACCGGCATGGTCGACCGTGAAGCACTCGGGCTTGGACACATCGTGCAAAAACGCCGCCCACATAAGGCTCGACGAGGGCGCGACGCCGTCACACAGCGCGA
This sequence comes from uncultured Collinsella sp., assembly GCA_958429025.1. Taxonomy (GTDB): domain Bacteria; phylum Actinomycetota; class Coriobacteriia; order Coriobacteriales; family Coriobacteriaceae; genus Collinsella. The sequence continues at coordinate 775 of CAUAIH010000022.1, forward strand.
GCTCCCCCGCCACCGTCAGCACACGGGCGATATGCACGTAGACGTTAAACGCATGATAGACACTGCGCTGATCAAACCCGCGACCCGCAGCCAACTCGGGCACGGCGGCGCAGATGAGCTCGGGATAGCGGAGCATCGCGTCTCCCCCATGACCGGTCGAAAGAATGCCCTCGAGCTCAATACCCACACGCTCACGCGCCACGGCATCGAGCAGCGGCGCGCACTCGGCAAGCGCACGCTTGGTCTCGGGCTCAATCATAAAGTCCAGACGGCAGGCGAAGCGCACCGCACGCAGCATGCGCAGGGCGTCCTCGTTAAAGCGACGCTTGGGATCGCCGACAGCGCGAATCAGCTTGCGCTCCAAGTCACCCTGGCCGTCGTAGCGGTCGACAAGCCCGCGCTCGGGATGCCAGGCCATGGCGTTGACGGTAAAGTCGCGGCGCGCCAGATCGTCCTCGAGCGAGGCGGCGCGCTCGACGCTCTGAGGATGGCGCCCATCGGTATAGAAGCCATCCAGACGGTACGTGGTGACCTCGATACGCTCGCCATCGGAAATAGCCGTGATTCCGCCAAATTTAATGCCCGACTCCACAACCACGATGCCGGCGGCCTCAAGCGCCGCCTTGGACTCCTGCCACAGGCCGCTACAGCACATATCAACATCGTGGCTGGGGCACCCCATCAGGGCGTCGCGCACCCAACCGCCCACGTACCAAGCCTCAAGACCAGCCGCCTCAAGCGCGCGCAGGACGCGTAGGGACGCATCGGACGGTTGCGTACCGTTGAGCGAAACATTGCACATGCCTATGGCCTCCTGCACTTGTGAGCGTTAATCGATGGTTCTCAAGAAGTCTAACAAGAAACGAGAAAGCGCGCACACGCAATCGCGTCGTTGATTAGATAAAACGAGACAGCAGACACCACATATGTTCAGCGCGCAAAAAACACCCGCCTTGGTAATCCAAAGCGGGTGTTCGGCAACGATGTATCGATGCGGCTAGCAGACCTGGCGAACCTCGATGTGCTTCTTATATTCGTCCACCTTGGCAAAATCGCCCAAACCGGGGCACTCGACCACGTTGGCGCCGGTGGCCATCGACAGGCGCAGGGCATCCTCGACGCGCTCGGGGGCGTCATGCCACACGGACAGGAAGGCAGCGAGCGAGGAATCGCCGGCACACACCGTCGACAGCAGCTTGACGTCGAAGGTGCGGTTAGCAAACCAGATGTGCTTGCCGTTGGAGAAGTACGCACCGGCGCCGCCGAGGGTCAGCAGCACGTTCTTGGCGCCCTTGGCATGAAGCTCAGCCATAGCGCCCTTGACGGACTCATCGTCGCCACCGCTCACCTTAATGCCAAAGATATCGAGCAACTCGTCGTCATTGGGCTTGATCAGCAGCGGCTCCATGGCAATGAGATCTGCCAGCTGATGGCTCGAGATGTCGAGAACGAACTCGGCGCCCTTGGCCTTGACGCGGCGCAGAACCTCGGCCAGGAAGCCCTCGGAAGTGTTGGGAGGCAGCGAGCCACTGATTACCAGGCAGGTCATGTCATCGAGCGAATCGATGAGCTCAAACATCTCCTGCTCATTGGCCTCGTTGATGGCGGCACCGGCGTTGACCATGTTGTACTCGGTGTCGGGGCCGGCATTGAGGAAGACGTTGACGCGCGTGATGCCGTCGGTCCACACGGGCTTGACGGGCACGCCCAGGGCCTCGGCGCCCTTAACGATAAAGTCACCCGAGAAGCCGGCGAAGAAACCCAAGATCGTGGTGTCGACACCGTAGTGATCGAGGGTAAACGAGACGTTGAGGCCCTTGCCGTTGGGCGTATAGACGGCGTTGCGAGTACGCGTGACGGTGTTGGCAGCAAGGCCGTCGCAGGCGATGTTGTAGTCAATGGCGGGATTTGCAGTGAGCGTGTAAATCATGAATGTTCCTTTCACGAAGCAACGTGTTAATGAAAGTATATTCCACGCATCGGTAAAAGGCTAGGACAACTCGGTGAACGGTGTGGAAGCGATGAAGTACGGCGGGACACCTCTCCCCCGTGGCGGAACAAAAAGGCGCCCCAGCCGAAACCGGGGCGCCGCATGCGCACGAATATGTCGCGTTTCGATTACTGACGATCGAGCTTGCGGACAGCAACGCGCTTGCTGTACTCATCGACGTGACCGAAGTCGCCGATGCCGACGGACTCGGCAACGTTGGCGCCGGTGGCCATAGCGAGCTTCATGGCCTCCTCGACGTTGTCGCGATCCCTGTACCACTTGTGCAGGAACGCAGCGAGGGTGCAGTCGCCGGCGCAGACGGAAGAGACCAGCTTGATGTTGAACTCACGCTTGGCGTACCAGATGTCCTCGCCGTTGGAGAAGTAAGCGTCGCCGCGGCTACCACGGGTGAGCAGCACGTTCTGAACGCCAGCGTCGTGAGCCATCTTCATGGCAACGCGGACCTCGTCGTCGGTGTCGACCGGCACGCCGAAGATGGCCTTCATCTCGTGATGGTTCGGCTTGATGAGCAGAGGCTTCTTGTGAGCGAGCTCCTTGAGCTTGTCGGAGGACAGGTCCAGGACGACGTCGGCGCCACGAGCCTGAGCGTGCTCCATGACCTGAGCCAGGAAGTCAGGCGTAGCTTTGGGAGGCACGGAGCCGGAAACGATCAGGCACTCGAGATCGCCCGCGGTGTCCAGGATGTTGTAGAGCTCCTCCTGGTGCTGCGGCGTGATCGGAGCACCCGGGTTCAGGATGCCGTACTCATGCTGGCCATCGTTGACGTAGGTGTTAATGCGCGTGATACCGTCGGTCCAGACCGGGCGGCAAAGGCAACCCAGGTTCATGACCTCCTCGACGATGAACTTGCCCGTGAAGCCAGCGAAGAAGCCGAGCGCGACGGTGTCGACGCCCATCTTCTTAAAGGCGAAGGACACGTCGAGGCCCTTGCCGTTAGCCGTGTAGCTGGCCGAGCCGGTGCGGACGTTCTCGTCGGGCTCGAGCGGAGAGCTCGAAACCGTCATGTCGACAGCCGGGTTAGCGGTTAGCGTGTAGAACATTTACAGTACCCCCTGTATATATGAGGGCCGCGTGGCCGGCCCATTCCAACCACGCGGTTACCTCTGATACCAAATTAGCGAGCTGCGGACTCGAGCAGTGCCTTGACCTCGGCGGCGGTGTTGCAGGCGAGCGCCTTCTCGGCGAGCTCGTCGCACTCGGCCTTGGTCCACTGGCTGATGGTCTTGCGGGCGCGCAGGATCGACGGAGCGCTCATCGAGAACTCCTCCAGGCCCCAGCTGATCAGCAGCGGCTCGAGCAGCGGATCGGCAGCGGCCTCGCCGCACATACCGACCATGATGCCGGCCTTCACGCCGCTCTCGATGATGTTCTTGAGCGAGCGGAGCACGGCGGGATAGTACACCTGGTACAGGTTGGAGATGGTGTCGTTGCCACGGTCGGCGCACATGGTGTAGCCGATCAGGTCGTTGGTGCCGATGGAGAAGAAGTCGGCGACCTCGGCCAGACGGTCTGCGAGCAGCGAAGCGGCGGGCGTCTCGACCATGATGCCGACCTCGATGTTCTCGTTGAACTTGCGACCCTCTTCGGTCAGCTCGGCCTTGCACTGCTCGACGAGCTCCTTGACAGCCAAGACCTCCTCGACGCAGGTGACGAGCGGGATCATGATCTTGACGTCACCGAAGGCGCTAGCGCGCAGCAGAGCGCGGAGCTGGACCTTGTACTGGTCGGGATTGGCCAGGCAGTAACGCACGGCGCGGAAGCCCATGAAGGGGTTGTCTTCCTTGACCATATGCAGATACGGAATCTCCTTGTCGCCACCCACATCGAGCGTGCGGATGATGACCGGAGCACCCTTGAGCGCGCTGGCGACCTTACGGTAGGCGTTGAACTGCTCCTCCTCGGAAGGAAGCTCAGCAGAGTCCATGAACAGGAACTCGGAGCGGAACAGACCGATGGCCTCGGCGTCGTGATCGAGCGCGTTAGGCACGTCATCGGGGTTACCGATGTTGCAGGCGATGATCTTCTTGATGCCATCGGCAGTCACGGACGGCTTGCCACGGAAGGCCTCGAGGGCTGCCTTCTCGGCAGCGAAGGCCTCGGCCTTGGCGGTGTAGGCGGCGAGCGTCTCCTCGTCGGGATCGGCCTCGACGATGCCCTTGCCACCGTCGACGACAACGGTCATACCGTTGCGCAGCGCGGTGCAGCTATTGGAAACCGAAAGGACAGCCGGGATCTCGAGGGCGCGCGCAATAATCGCGGAGTGCGACGTGCGGCCGCCGGTCTCGGTGACGATACCGGCAACGTGGGCCTTATCGATCGTGGCGGTCATGGACGGCGTGAGGTCGTGCACGACAACGACGGTGTTCTCAGGCAGGACGGAGAGGTCGACGACCTCCTTGCCCAGCAGCTCGGCCAGAATACCGGTGCGGATGTCGGCGATGTCGGCCGCGCGCAGACGGAACATCTCGTCGTCCATGGACAGGAACATGTTCTCGAACATGGTCGAGGTGTCCATGAGCGCCTGCTCGGCGCAGGTACCGCCGTCAATGGCGGCGTTGATGGCGTCAGTCATGCCCGGGTCCTGAGCCAAGACAATGTGTCCGCTCATGATCTCGGCCTCGGCCTCGCCCACCGTCTCCTTCATGTGGTCGGCCTGAGCCTGGGTCTTCTCACAGAAGACCGAAAGAGCGGACTGATAGCGCTCCTTCTCTGCTGCCGAATCAGCAACCTCGTGCGGCTCAAACGTCAAGTCGGGATCGACGGCGACCATGACGGTGCCGATACCGATGCCCTCGGAAGCGTTGACTCCCTGATACATTCCCATTCCTCTCTCCGTGTCATGTGATAAAGCGTTTTGCCATATCCATGACAAAAGAGCGCAGCTACCTTACAACAGGTCACTGCGCCCCCAAATATGAACTTAGTTGTTCAACATGCGACCCGTTTGAGTTCTACTCGCCAAGACCGCTCTTGATGAGCTCGATGGCAGCAGCCAGAGCCTCGGCCTCGTCAGCGCCGTCGCACTTGACCTCGACCTCGGTGCCGCAGGGGATACCAGCAGCCATAAGTGCCATCGGGGACTTGCCGTTGACCTCCTTCTCGGGGGTAACGACCGTCACGTCACAGGCGTACTTGCCCATGGTGGAGGCGAACAGACCAGCCGGACGCATGTGCAGACCCTGAGGATTAACGAGGGTAGCCTTCTCAGAAACCATAATTGACTCCTTTTTGTGTTTAACCCCTGTCATGCATGTGGCAGGAGTCAGATTCACGACGTTGTTTATATTAACTCACATCAAACGGTTTTTCATTATGTTTCAGACGAATTATTGGACAGATGTGTTTGTCGTCCGCTTGCTCGCCCACAGGGGCCCGCGCGCGGCCTGTGAGATTTCCTGCTCTACAGTCCTGCTCGCACGAAGAGCACATTAAGTGCTCTTCGGCTCGTGCGGAACTCGCGATAAATCTCACAGGCCGCGCGCGGGCCCCTGTGGGCGAGCAAGCTGCGGAAACCCAGTCGGTCCAAAGTAATGTCGGCTGAAAGGAATTCTGGCTGATGATCTGTTCGCGACAAGGACTCGATAGGCGGCCCCCTCTATGCCCTTTTATAAGTTGCGGTGAAATAGGGACTGTTATCGCGCTTGAACCGTTTAAACAGTCCCTATTTCACCGCAACTTATGGGAGGGATAGAAAAAAGGCGGAGGCCCTGGAGAGGGTCTCCGCCTTTGTTACAGGGGCGATATTATTCGCTAAGTGCTGGATTAGACCAGGCGAGCGTTGATCGTCTTGGCGATCTCGGCGGCGTCGGTGGAACCCTTGACGGTGGCACGGAAGTCCTCGTCCATGAGCGCCTCGGCGACCTTGGACAGGATCTTGAGGTGCGTGGTACCGGCCTGGGCACCGGGGATGAGCAGGGCGATAGCCACGTTGACGGGAGCGCCGTCCATGGTGTCCCAACCGGTCACGCCGGACTCGTCCTTGACGACGATGACGGCAGCCTCGGTAATGGCGTCGGACTTGGCATGCGGGATGGCGAAGCCCTCCATCATGCCCGTGGTGCCCTCGGCCTCGCGGGCCAGGAAGGCGTTCATCACGGCGTCGGCGTCGCTGGCGATACCGGCCTTGACGGCCTGGTTGGAAACGAAGCTCAGAGCCTCGTCACGAGAAGCGAAGTCCTCGGCGACAAAGACATTCTCGACCTTCACGAAGTCGGCAGCCTCGGCCTTGGGGGCCTCGACGGCAGCGGCCTTGGGGGCCTCAACGGGCTTGGCTGCAGGAGCGGCCTTCTGGTTCTTCTCGAAGTCGTACTTCTTGAAGGCCACGAACAGGATGCCACCGACCACAGCGCCGATGAGGATCGCGAGGACCCACAGCGGACCGTTCTCGACAACGGGCAGGACCAGGAAGCCACCGTGAGGCGCCGGATCGTGAACGTTGAACATAATGGTCAGAATCGAGGCGATAGAGGAACCGAGCATCATGATGGGCATAACGGGCCAGATGTTCTTGGTCATGAACGGAATGGCGCCCTCGGTGATGTGGGTGCAACCAAGGATGAGGTTGACGACACCGGCGTCGTGATCCTCCTGGCTGAAGTACTTCTTGCCGACAACGACGGCAAAGGTGGTGATCAGCGGCGGAACGATGCAGGCGGCGGAGACGGCAGCCATGAAGTTGGTGCCGAAGTTGTAGGTATCGGTGCCAACACCGGCGGCCAGAGCCTCGGTGAGCATAGCGGTACCGGTGACATAAGCAGCCTTGTTGACCGGGCCACCCATGTCAAAGGCGCACATGCAGCCAATGGCAAGACCCAGGACAACGGCGCCAGAGGCGGACAGGCCCTTGAGGAAGTCCATCATGGCGGTGTTGATGGCAGCCATGGGGCCGGAAATGCCGAGCATGACCAGGCCGACAATAGCCGTCGAGAACAGCGGGTACAGGAAGATAGCCTTGAGGCCGTCCAGGTTCTTGGGCAGGCCGGCAAAGACCTTCTCGAGCAGCAGGATGACATAGCCGGCGAGGAAGCCGCCAACGATGCCGCCCAGGAAGCCGAAGCCCACGCCGGCGCCACCGGCGTCGATCATGCCGGTCTCGGCGTTAACAGGCAGGCCCTGGATGGCGATCATACCGGCAACAAAGCCGGGGACGAGCGCCGGGCGCTTGCCGATGGATTCGGCGATGTAGGCGGAAAGCACCGGAACCATAAGGTTCATGGCGATGCCGCCGATGATCTTGAGCATCGCAGCAAAGCTGTTGTAGTCAGACGCCGTCGAATCGAAGGACGTAATGCCCCACAGGAACGAAACGGCGGTCAGGACACCACCGGCAACGACGAAGACCAGCATATGGCTGACGCCGTTCATGAGGTGCTTATAGATGACGTGGCCGATGGACTCCTTCTCCTCGACTTCGTCCTCGACATCGGCAGCGGCTGCAACCGTGCTGTCGCCCTTAGCGGCGAGCGCGCGGTCAATCAGCTTACCGGCGGCCTCAACGGACAGGGCCTTGGAAACACCAACGGAAACCATGGGCTTGCCGGCGAAACGCTCAGCCTGGACATCCTTATCGGCTGCGACGACAACGGCCTTGGCGCCAGCGATCTCGCTCTTGGTGAGCTCGTTCTCGACACCGACCTGGCCATGAGTCTCGACCTTAATGGTCAGACCGCGCTCGGCAGCTGCCTTCTCCAGCGCTTCCTTCGCCATGAAGGTGTGCGCAATGCCGGTCGGGCAACCGGTCGCGGCGATGATGTCAAACTTAGCCATGTGTCCCTCCTTCTTGAGTACAGCGCCCGCGGGCGCTCCCCTACACGCGCTTCGATGCGCGTTTTTCCACAACTGAAAGATACCAACCTACCGTCCGCGTGAGAAGAGGCAAGGTGCAATTCTCCGGTGAAAGGTTCTTTCATAACCGTAAACGGTAGGTGAAAGTTTACCATCAACACTTGAAACGGCAAGGTGTATCTTGTAATTGGAAATGCCCGTATACTATGGCATTGCAAATCAAATTGGATTTTCATGCCAACCAGGAGCCATCCATGACCGATAGTAGCAAGAGCGCACTTTCCCTCATAAGCACCCATCAGGGATACAGCGAGTCCGAGCAGCGCATTGTCGACTATATATTGGAGCACCAGTCCGAGGCGCCGCGCCTCACGGCCGCTCAGCTCTCACGCGCCGCCGCCACGTCCGAGGCGACCGTTTCGCGCTTCTGCCGAAAGCTTGGCTTTGGCAGCTTCCGCAGCTTTCAGTTTTCGTTGGCGAGGGATTTGGAAAGCCAGCGCAACGAGGGCCTGACTGACGAGGTCTCGCTCGACAATATGGAGCAGAGCCTCAAGAACATCCTGGCTGCCAAGGTGAGCGAGCTTAATGCAACCATCGACGGAATCGACCACGATACGCTGGCGGCTGTTGTGCATGCCCTTAAACATGCAGGGGTTATTGAGTTTGCAGCTGTGGGCAATACGAACGCGGTCGCGCTCGATGCGACGTTTAAGTTTTCGCAGCTGGGCCTGCGCTGCATGGCGAGCACCATTAGCGAGACATCAATCGGCTTTGCGCTCACGTTGCGCCCGGGTGACGTCATCGTGCTCATCTCAAACTCCGGCAAATCGCGCCGACTGAATCGCATGGCAAAAGCGGCTCGCAACTGCGGCGCAACCGTAGTCGTCATCAGCAGCGACAGCAAGTCTCCGCTTGCTCGTTTGGCAGACTACACCTTTAACACCGTGAACCACGAGGCGCTGCTCACCACGGGCGACTTTGCGTTCTCCAAGATCAGCGCCACGATGATCATCGAAGTCATCTACAACTTCCTGCTGCCCGAGATTAAAGACGCGCGTGAGCATATCAGCTACTACGAGGAGCTCATCCAGCCGGATAAGGTCGTTGAGTAAAACGCGTAGTGGGACAAAAATATCAGTCTATTTTGTCCCACCAACACCGATGATACGACCTAGCCTTGAGCTTCTTCGAGCATCTGTTTTGCGTGGGCCAAGCTTGCCTCGGACTGATCGCCGCTCAACATGCGGGCGATCTCGGCGGTACGCGCTTCACCGGTTACCTCGTCCAAATGCGTCTGGGGAACATCGCCCGGTTCCTTGCTGACGACATAATGCTTGTCAGCCATGACGGCGACCTGCGCCAAGTGGGTTACGACAATCACCTGATGCGTAGCGGCGAGATCTGCCAGCACGCCCGCGAGCGCACGCGCCGTAGAGCCACCGACACCAGCATCGACCTCGTCAAACACCAGCGTATCGACACCGTCCGCGTTACCGAGGACAACCTTGCTTGCCAGCATGACGCGGCTGAGCTCGCCGCCCGACGCAATGCGGCGCAGGGGACGTGGCGTCAAGCCGGCACCGCTGCGGTATAGCAGCTCGTAGCTCGAAGGACCAACGGGCGTCCACTCAGCACGGGGAAGATCGCGCGACTCCCAGACGAGCTCGGCACTACCCATCTCCAAGCGCGCCATCTGGCGGCCAACCTCGTGGCAGAAGCGCGGGGCCGCCGTATTGCGTGCGCGCTTAAGTGCCTTGGCAGCGGCAAACAACTCGCGCTCGGCGCTCCCGAGTGCCTCACGCGCCTTTTTGATCTGCTCATCGCCATCATCGACCAGGGACAGCAGCTCTTGCGAGCGATCGCGCATGGCAAAAACATCGTCCATGGTGGGACCCCACTGACGCAACAGGCCCTTGAGGTCGGAATATCGCTCACGCATGCGTGCGAGCTCGCGCGGGTCGAAGGCGACGCCATCGCGATAGGTACGAAGCTCGTTCGCGCAATCCTCAAGGGAGATACAGGCATCCGAAAGCGCATCGGCAATGTCGCCCAGTTTGCGATCGACGGTAGCCATTCGGGAAAGTTCTGCCACGGCGCTGTTCACGGCGTCGAGCGCTCCCCCTTCGGAGGCAAGCGATGCATGGGCATCGTTAGCTGTGGCAACCAGTACCTCGGCATGTTCGGAGCGCGGCAGCAGTTCCTCGAGTTCCTCATACTCGCCCGGTTTGGGGTCGACCTCGCCGATGCGCTCGAGCGCAAAGCGCGCCTCCTCGACGCGACTCCCCCGCGCACGTGAGGCCTCCTCGACGCGACGGACCTCCTTGGCAGCCGCGCGCGAGGCTTTAAAGCAAGCACGGTAGTGCTCGAGCGCCTCAAACGCAGAGCGTCCCGCCCAGGCATCGACCATCGCAACGTAATGCGCCGGATCGAGCAAGCGCTGGTGCTCGTGCTGGCCGCACAGATCCATCATCACGCCGACGCGCTCCGAAAGCTCGCGCACGCTGGCGATGCGGCCGTCAATCTTCACGCGGCTGCGGCCCTCGGCAGAAAGGCTACGCTGCACGGTAAAGCCCTCCGTGTCGTGCGGCCCGTCAAACAGCCGCGCCTCGACGCTCGCCAGCGCCTCGCCCTCGCGCACCGTCGACGAATCCGCGCGCTCGCCCAAAATAAGCTTGAGCGCCGAGAGCAGCGCAGTCTTGCCGGCGCCGGTCTCACCGGTCAGGACAGTCAGGCCGGCACTCGGCACTAGCGTCGCCTCGCGAATGAGTGCAATGTTAGAAACCTGCAGCTCATCGATCATGACGGACTCCGTAGAATACGCGGCTCACCGAGTTATAGAAGCTCTCGGGGCCATAATCGAGCAACAGCACATCTCCGGGCCCGCGACGCACAGCCACGCTCTCGACCGTACCATCACAAGTAATAAACTGTCCGTCGATGGCGATTGCCGGAACGCTCGGACGGTCATCAGACATAAAGATTTCGACGACATCACTCGGCGAAGTCAAGAAGGCGCGGGCCTGAATGGTGTGCGGCGCAATGGGTACGCAGACCATGCCCGTATAGTCGGGGCTCACGATGGGGCCACCGGCACTGAGCGCGTAACCCGTAGAACCGGTCGCCGTGGACACGACCACGCCGTCGCCACGCAGTCGGTCGATATGGTGGCCCGACACCGTGATGTCGAACTCGACCATATCGGACAGCGGACCTCGGGTAAGCGCCATGTCGTTGAGGGCGAACGTGCGCACGACATCCTTCGTACCGTCTTCGCGCACGGACACGATATCCGCGGCGATGGTAGCGCGACGACTCACGTGCAGCTCGCCGGACAGGGCATCACTCACAACCTGCAGAATGTCGCGCTCCTCGGGGCTCGCAGCAGTTAAAAAGCCCAGGTGACCATAGGAAAGACCGAGGATAGGAATCTCGCGATGGTTGAGGATGCGGGCAGCACGTAGCAACGTACCGTCGCCGCCGAGCGTAATGACCAGATCGGAGCCGTCAATATCAGGCGTGCTCTGAATCTTGGATCGCTGGTCGGCAGCCCATGCGACCTCATAGCCCTGGCGCGTCAGCCAAAGCTCGAGCATCAGGCCGCTCTCGACCGCCTCTTGCTTGTAGTAATTGGGAACCAGAAAGACCTTCATAGCGTTGCAGCTTTCTCGCTCAAAACCGATACCTGGGATTGCAGCTCATCGTCGGTGCGTTCACCGGGGGCAAACCTCGTGCCGTACAGGAAAAACTCAACGTTGCCCTTGGCACCATGAATGGGTGACACGCACACATCGACCGGGAACAGGCCCTTGGCAGCAAAGAGTTCAACCGCCCTCACGAGTGTATCGCGGCGCACGGCGGGATCGGTCACAATGCCGCCCTCGCCCACCAGCGCCGCCGGAGCCTCAAACTGCGGCTTTACGAGCGTGCAGAATGCACCCGTAGGAGCCAGGCACGCCAGTACCGCATCGATAATGTTCGCGATGCTGGTAAACGAGACATCACACACAGCCAGGTCGATGGCGCCGGCATAGCCAAGCTCAGGCAGCTGCGTCACATTTGTGCGCTCATGCAGCGTCACGCGATCGTCCTGACGCAACGACCAATCGAACTGGGCGCGACCCACGTCCACCGAGACAACGGTCGCAGCTCCGCGCTTGAGCAGGCAATCGGTAAAACCGCCGGTAGAGCAGCCCACATCCAGACAGGCAAGGCCCGTCGGATTGATGTCAAACGCATCAAGCGCGCCTTCGAGCTTAAGACCGCCGCGGCCAACATAGGGAATGCGCCCCTTCACGTGCAGCGGCAGCCCCGGGATCACCTTAAGGCCCGGCGAAGTCAAGCGCTCACCGCCACTCGAGACCAAGCCGGCCATAAGAGTGCGAAGGGCATCCGCGCGATCTGCGCAGATGCCCTGTGAAATCAGTTCGTCATCAAGACGCACGCGTTTCATGAATGCCATCAACCATTCGTATCCGGAGATGCGGCCTAGCTATCCTGGGATTCGTTTGCCGCATCCTCATCATATTCCTGCTCGAGCTTGTCGGCCTCACGCGGTGTAAGCTCAAACTTGTCGACCATATCGACCGCGCGGGAGCCCAGCTCAATCGCTTCGTCAAACAGATCGAGCGAACGCTCCAAGGAGGTATCCTTGGAGCGAACGGTAGCGATGATCTGATCCAGACGGTCCGAGATCTCATCAAAGTTACGGACAGAACCCTCTGGCATGGCTACTCCTCGACGGAGTCGACAACAGCCTCGGCGGCGTCCGCATCCTCGGCCAGCACGCCAGCCTCAGCCTGAGCAACCGCAACCTTGGCGGCAGCCTCGACGGCTTGGGCCTCCTCGCGAGCGCGATCTTCGGCCAGCAGCTCCTGGTACAGGTCCTCACCCGGCAGCTCCTCGCTACGAGCGATCTTGCCCAGCACGCCGTTGACGAACGACGCAGACTGGTCGGTGCCATAGGCCTTGGCAAGCTCGACGGCCTCATTGATCACGATGGCGTCCGAGACCTCCTCGTCGGTGAGGAAACGCATCTCGTAAACGGCGATACGCAGCAGATTGCGGTCGGCGCCGGGCATGCGCATAAGATCCCAGTTCTTGGCAACGGAGCGCAGAGCACAGTCGATGCGGTCGATATGCTCGTAGGCACCTCGGCACAGCTCCAGCGCATAGGGATCGAGGGGACCCTTCGAGATCAGGAAATCACCCTCGAGGACGCGCTCGAGCGGGCTGTCCGTGGCCTCGGCCTGGAACAGCAGCTGCAGCGCCTGACTGCGGGCAAGCGTACGCCCGCGATAAACCTTAAGGCTCAAAGGTTACTCCTTGGGGAAAACGAGGCCGTCGATGCAAACGTCAACGCGCTCGACCTCAACGCCAACCTGGGCATCGATGGCGGCGACCACGGCAGCGCGAACGGCCTCGGCGAGTTTCTTGAACGGATAGCCAAAGAACACCACGACGCGCACGGTGAGTGCGAGCTTGTCGCCGACGACCTCGGCCTCGACCGCCGGCTCAGAAGCCGGGGCCTTGGACGAGAGCATCATGGAGACAAGGTTGGTGGCAAGGTCCTTGACGCCAACGGAGGCGATGCCCTCGACATCGGACACGGCGCGCGAGACGATGGCGGTCAGAACATCGGGCGAAATGCCGATGCCGTCAATCTTGATTTCCTGGGGCATGAGTCCTCCTAGAAAAGTTGGTTGCTAGACGCGGGAGACGAACTTGCCGTCGCGGGTGTCAACCTTGATGACCTCGCCCTCGTTGAGGTACATGGGGACCTGGATGACAGCGCCGGTGTCGATCGTGGCCGGCTTGGTGGAACCCTGGACGGTGTCGCCCTTAAAGCCCGGGTCGGTTTGGACAATGGTGGTCTCGATGAACATCGGCGGGGTCACGCCCATGAGCTCATCGTCGGCGAAGAGTAGCTGGCAGATGTCGTTCTCGCGCAGCCACTTGGAGTTCTCGCCCACCATGTCCTCGGGAACGGGAACCTGCTCATAGGACTCGTTGTCCATGAAGATGTAGTCGGTGCCATCGTTGTAGAGGTACTGGAACTCACGGGTGGTGAGCATGACGCTCTCGAACTTGGTGCCGGCGTTGCAGGTGTTCTCGACGACGCGGCCGCTCTTGATGTCGCGGGTCTTGTAGCGCACAAACGCGCCGCCCTTGCCCGGCTTGACATGCTGGAACTCGACGATGGTGTAGACCTTGTCCTTGATGCGGAGACCGAGGCCGTTCTTGAAGTCGGCGGTAGAAATGGTAGGCATAGCGACCTTTCTTGTTATGGGCAGAACGCACAAGCGTCCAAATTACATACGATAGAAATTATACACTTGCAGGCGGCGCCTGCGGCGAGCGCATAAAAAGAGAACGCGGGGCGTCCGAATCGATCCGGACGCCCCGCCCCAAACTATCTACCGAAGTAGACTAGCAGTCGATAATGTGCAGGTCGTGCGGGGTCTTGGTGAAGGGCTCGTAGCCGTTCTCGGTGACCACGCCGTAGTCCTCCAGGCGCACGCCGCCCACGCCGGGCAGGTAGACGCCGGGCTCCATGGTGACAACCGAGCCGATCTCGATGGTGTTCTTACTGCGGTTGAAGTTGGGCAGCTCGTGGATGTCGATACCGACGCCGTGGCCCAGACCATGGTTGTAGTAATCGCCATAGCCGGCATCGCCGATGATCTTCTTGGAAAGCTTGAAAATGTCGTTGCCCTCGACGCCCGGATGGATGGCGGCGACGCACTCCTCGTGCGTACGGCGCACGAGCGCGTACAGGTCGAGCTGCTCCTGCGTGGGCTCGCCCATCACGACGGTGCGCGTCATGTCGGAGCGGTAATCACAGTAGCCCGCGCCGTAATCCATGAGGACGAAATCGCCCTTCTCGATCACGCGATCGCTCGGCACGGCATGCGGGTTGGCGGTGTTGGGACCGCTCGCCACGATGGAGCCGAAGGCCAGGCTGTCGGCGCCGTTGGCGAACATAAAGTTCTCGAGCTCGTTGCGAACCTGCTTCTCGGTCATACCGGGCTTAATAAACCCGAGCATGTGCTGGAAGGCGGCGTCGGTGATCGACTGTGCGTGGCGCATGAGCTCGATCTCCTCGGCGTCCTTGATGGCGCGCATCTTGCGGATGTCGTCGTGCATCAGCGGCAGCATGCAGGCGACGGAGCGGTCCTCCAGGCCGCGCTGAATGCCCTGGTAGAAATTAATCTGCATATCGTCCTCGACAGCGCAGACGCGGCACTTGTTGGCCGCAATCTTGCCGGCGACCCAACCGGGGATGGTGCCCTCGTCCATGTCGTAGACCCAGGGGCTGCCGGCGGGCG
Source organism: uncultured Collinsella sp. (assembly GCA_958429025.1). Lineage (GTDB taxonomy): Bacteria > Actinomycetota > Coriobacteriia > Coriobacteriales > Coriobacteriaceae > Collinsella. The sequence continues at coordinate 15,895 of CAUAIH010000022.1, forward strand.
TGTTCTCCTCAAAGCTGTTGAGGTAGCGCGAGTCGGTGTGGAACAGGCACTGGTCGGCCGTAATAAACGCAGCGTGCGGGAACTCGAAGGTGTAGTCGAAGACGCCCTTCACGCCCGTAAGCCAACGAAGGTTGGCCTCGTCGCGCACCACGATGGCGTCGTAGCCACGCTCGACCATCAGGGCACGGACACGCTCGATACGACCGGCAGGACCGGCAGCAAACTCAGACATGCAGATTCCTTTCTTGTTGTCTCTATAAAGACGGGACGGGTCTCAATCAACGTACGGAATCGTATGCGATCCGCAACCGATTGAAAACCCGCCCCTCAACATGATACGAAAGACGATGGATGTCAATAAATCTTAGAGAAGTTCTTTGCGAGAAGCCAAGTAGGCATGAGCGTGGCGCTCAAGAACCTCGTCCTCAACGCTCGTTAGACGAATGGCGCCGAGCGCTGCGGGCAGCGGCAGCATGCTGCGGTTCGAGCGGGCGAACTGCTGCCTGCGGAACTCCTCGATAAACGCGGTGGGCTCCAGGTCGAAGGCAAGTTCCTCGATGCCAAAGTCCTCCAGGCAGTCATCGACCTCAAAGACGTAATCGATATCAAAGTCACAGGCATCATGTGCTAGGCGCGCCTCAAAGCGCATGCCCTCGGATAACAGCTGATAGGCAGGGACCTGCGAAGCGGCATCGCCCAAGCAGGCGCGCAGGGTACACTCCCCCGTCTTGCCAAAATCGAGCGCATGGCGAGCGCTCGGGTTCGTGGCCATCAGTACGTCCTTACGGGCAGTCTGAGACCATTGAACGGCATTGACGAGCGCGACCTCCTCGCCCGCGAGAATCTCGGGGACGGTCTCAGTAAACTGATTCCAGCGGGACTTACTGCTCGAAAGCATGGTGCCAACAAGTACCACAAAGCCGAGCTTGAGGTCCTCGGGGTCCGCCTCACGAACAAGGTCGAGGTCACACACGACCAAGCCCGGTTCGGGACGGAACGCGATAGCGGGAAGCGCATTGGCCGACGAGGCGACGAGCGGCTTCATGGTCGTCGCGACCGTGAGCATGGCGTCGAAGGTCGTCGGCAACAGCGCGCACTCGGTTCGGCCGCACCACTGGTTGGCGCACCAGCTAACAACCGAGCAGGTTGCGGCATCGCCAACGGCGACAACCAGATCGTCGCAGGTAACGCCGTTGGCAGACAGGGCGCCAAAGATAGCATCAGCATCGGCCAGCGTGGCACCAGCAGGCGAAACCTCGAGGACTAGCGGCGACACGGCAAAACCGGCGTCGACCAGCGCATGCTCGACGACTTCACCAAAACGCTCGGATGTGGCGGTGTTCCAAACGACCATCGCGCGCTTAGGCTTGCCCACGGCCGAGGCAAACATACGCGACAGTTCATCGAACGCACCCAATCCGACACGGACATCGACGCTGCGGTTTTGGAAATTGATCAGTTGACGGCGAATCATAGCAGCCCACGCTCCAAAAGCATCTCGGCACAAAGGTAGGAAACGTCCTCGAAGGACTTGTTGCGAATATCAAGGGTAAGGTCGGCAGCCTGACGATACAGCGGACGGCGATGCTCAAACAGGCGCGCGGCATGCTCAGGCGAGCGGAAATCGGGACGCGTGTCGGACCGACGAATCTGGCGAATCGAATCCTCGAAGTCGCCCTCGAGGTACACGCACGTACCCATTTCGTGCATCAGTTCAATATTCACCGGCGTTTCGACGATACCGCCCCCGCACGAAACCAACAGGCTGCGCTCGCTTTGGAGCGAACGGAGCGCCGAGGTCTCGAGCTCGCGAAAACGACCCTCACCCTCGGTCTCAAAAATCTCGGTTACCGACTTGCCGCAACGGCGCACGACCAGGCGGTCGGTATCGATAAAACGCCGCTTGAACATGGTGCCGACGTTGCGCGCGAGCGTCGACTTGCCCGCGCCCAAAAAGCCGATAAAGAAGATATGGTCGCAGCCGTGTTTGGTGTGCTGGGACATAGCGAGACCTATTCCTCGCAGGGAAGGTCGCGCAGGGCCCGGCGCTCAAAGATACGGAAGATCTGCGTATACCACAGGTCCTGCGTCGCCTGCGGCTTTACCAGGATGGTATCGACGCCGGCGAAATTACCGCTCCACACGTCAGTGTAGAGCTGATCACCGATCAGCACCGCCTCGTCGACCGTGGCGCCGAGGCGCTTAAGACCCGCCTTGAGGGCAAACGGCGCCGGCTTCATGGCGTGGCTGATGGCCTCGAGTCCCAGCTCGCGTGCAGAGCTCATGACCTGGTCGCGATGCCAGTTGTTGGACACCATGCACAGCTTAAAACCCTTGGCGCGGGCGGCGTCGAGCCAAGCGGAAACCGCGGTGGGAACCTGCTCGGTGTCGCGCGGCACGAGGGTGTTATCGCGATCGAGCAGAATGGCGCGTTTACCGTCGGCCCATAGGGTATCAAGGTCGATGCGATCGACCGAGGCAACGTATCGTTTGGGGCTAAAAATCCTCATGTTAATTCCAAGACTGTTGATGCTCTTCGTAGGTTTGCGAGAAGTACTCCTCGTCCTGCGTAATGTAGAAATACAGGTCGTCGGAGTCGGTCGGCTCAAGGGTGGCCTTGAGCGCCTCGAGCGACGGAGAGCAGATGGGCGTGGGCGGCAGACCCTCGTGTTTATAGGTGTTATACGGACTATCGCTCTGCAGGTCGTCGGCGGTAACCTCGCCACCGGTGACATACATCATGGTCGCATCGCTGTTGAGATAGCGCAGACCGTCGAGCTTGCCGGCAAGGCGGTTGTAGAAGACCGAGGCCACGTGCGCACGTTGATCGGCGTTGAGGCCCTCGCGCTCAACGATAGAGGCCAAGTTGACGATGTCGTAGTCGGACATCTCCACGCCGTAGCGTTCCTTGATCTTGGCTTCGCAGCTCGCAAAGTCAAGCGACTTGTACTCGGTCTTAAACTGATCGAGCATGGCGCGAATCACGTCATCGGCCGTCGGCGAATCGCCCAGCGAATAGGTCTTGGGGAACAAGAAACCCTCGAGCGAATCGTTGGCGGCGCCCTTAAGGAAGCTATAGTCGTCAACGTAGTTGGAGGCCTTGACCTGGTTGAGGAAGTCTTCCTTAGAGATGCTGTCGTAGGCCTGGGCCACACGGTCGGCGACTTGATCGACCGTTAGGCCCTCAGGGATAGTCAGCGCATTGGAGCCCGCGTTGGGGCCTTCCATGAGCTGCTGAACAACCTTGGTCGCATCCATGAGTGTGGTAAACGAATAATCACCAGGCTTGAGCGACATATCGGCGTTGAGCTTTTTCACCGCCGCATAATAATCCTTGGGATTTTCGACGATATGATTCTCGGAGAGAATCGAAGCGATGCTGTCACCCGAGGCACCATCGGGAATCGTAATAGTAACCTGCTGGCCTGCAACGACTTTCGCACCCTCACCGCCAAAGAAGCCCTTGACGGCTGGCACGACAAAGAAAACGATCGCGACAAGCGCAAGCACGGCAACAACGCCACCGATAATCATAGGCACCGGGGAGCTTTTCTTTTGAGCACCGCGACGAGCATGCGTGTTGTAGCTCGAGCGGGTCGCCGGAGCAACGCCATGCGAACCACGAGCGTGATGCGAATTCGATTGGGGGGCCTGCGTTCGCTGGGTAGGTGCCTGCTGCTTAAAGCGGGTGCCGCCTGCAGGCCGGGCCGTACGAGCAGTGGGCTGCTGAGCCGCGTGAGAAGCCGGATGCTGAACCGAACGAGCAGAAGGCTGCTGACCTGTCCGTTGAACAGGTTGGGCCGAACGAGAGAAGGACTGCGCCGGGCGCGCGGCAGGCTGAGCTGCGCGCTGCGTCGGCTGTGCCGGACGCTGGTCAGGCTGGGCAGGGCGCGACGCCGGCTGCTGTGTACGATTCGGCTGGCGCGGATCGGAAGCACTAGGCATGCGAAACCTCCTCGTTTTTACGATCGAGCCACGTCTGCAAAAACAGGCTGGCGGCAATCATGTCGATCTTGCCCCTCATCTGCTTTTCGTTGAGTCCCTGCTCGCGCAGGATACGCTTGGCCTCTTGCGAGGACAGACGCTCGTCCTCAAACTCCAACGGAAGATCGAGCTCGTCGGCAATCTTTTGCGCCACAGCGGCAACGCGCTCGGCCTGAGGGCCGGGCTCACCGGCCATGGTCAGGGGACGTCCGCTTACCAGGATGTCGGGCTCATAGTCCTCAACCAGGTAGCGGAACGTCTTTGCCATGCCAGTGACCTCGGCAGCAGGAAGCACCTTGACAGGCATCGCCATCTTGCCATCACGGCTCGAGACGGCAATGCCAATCCTGGCCTCCCCTATGTCCAGCGCGAGCGCGACCACAGCGACAACCTAGGTTCTTAGGCGCCGAGCGCGGTCTTGGCGGCCGCGAGGGCATCGGCGATACCGGCGGCGTTCTTGCCACCGGCCTGGGCCATGTTGGGACGACCGCCACCGCGACCATCGACCAGGCCCGCGATCTGCTTGATCACGTTGCCGGCGTGGAAACCGGCCTTCACGGCGTCATCGGAGCCGGCGGCGAGCAGAGCCGGGGTGCCCTTCTCGGTCACGCTGGCAACAACGCAGGCGACGGGGCCGGCGACCTTCTGGTGCACGGTATCCCAAACGTTGCGCAGGTCGGCAGCCTCGAGACCCTGAAGCTCAGCGACAACGAGCTTGTAGCCATTCAGCTCGACAGCGCCGTCGATGGCGCTGGAGATCGCATCGGAGGAGCCACCGGTGAGAGCCTTCTTGAGCTTGCTGGAAGTCTCGCGCAGCTCGGCCTGCAGGTTCTCCACGCGGGCGGGAACCTCGTCGACGCGGCACTTGAGCGCAGCGGCGGCGGCGTCAACGAGCGCCAGGCGGTCGGCCATGTAGTCGAGAGCGCCCTTGGAGGTCACAGCCTCGATGCGGCGGACATTCGAGCCCGTGGAGGACTCGGAAATGATCTTGAACAGGCCAATCTCGGCGGTATTGGCGGCATGGGTGCCACCGCAGAGCTCGCGGGAGAACGGCTGGTCCTCGGCGCCCACGGAGACGACGCGGACGACATCGCCGTACTTCTCGCCAAACAGTGCGACAGCGCCGGCGGCCTTGGCCTCGTCGATGCCCATGACGCGGGTCACGACCGGCTTGGAAGCGAAGATCTGCTGGTTGACCAGGTCCTCGACAGCCTTGAGCTGGTCGGAGGACAGAGCCTCGAAGTGCGTGAAGTCAAAGCGCAGGTGCTCGGGCGTCACCAGCGAGCCGGCCTGGGAGACATGCTCGCCCAGGACCTGTTTAAGGGCAGCGTCGAGCAGGTGCGTGGCGGTGTGGTTGCGGCGCAGGAAGCCACGGCGCTCGGCGTCGAGCGCGGCGGTCACGGTTGCACCGACGGTCAGCGTGCCCTCGGCAACGTGCGCGACGTGGGCATACAGGCCGTTGTGGTTCTTGGTATCGGAAACGGTCAGCGCAACGCCCTCGGCGGAAAGCTCACCGGCGTCGCCCTGCTGGCCGCCCATCTCGGCATAGAACGGGGTGCGGTCGAGCACGACCTCAACGTCCTCGCCGGCGGCAGCGGACTCGACGGACTCGCCGTTGCGAACGATGGCGACAACCTTGGCGCCCTCGATGACGTCGTTGTCATAGCCGTCGAACTCGGTCGCGGCAACCTTGTCGGAAAGCTCGACCCACACGTCGTTGAAGCTACCCCAGGCGTCGCCCTTGGCGTTGGCGCGGGCGCGGGCCTTCTGGTCCTCCATACAGGCGGTGAAGCCGTCCATGTCGACGGTGTGGCCAGCAGCGCCGGCGATCTCGACGGTCAGGTCGATGGGGAAACCAAAGGTGTCGTGCAGCTTAAAGGCAACGTCGCCCGGAAGGACGGCGCCGTCGGCGAGCGCGGCCAGGGCCTCGTCTAAGTAAACGCGGCCGTTGTCGAGCGTCGTGGAGAAACGCTCCTCCTCGGAGGCGACGATGCCCTTGACGAGCGCGACGTTCTTGAGCAGCTCGGGATAGGCCTCGCCCATCTGAGCGTTGACCTCGTCGATGAACTTGGTCAGGAAGGCGCCCTCGATGCCCAGCAGGCGACCGTGGAACACGGCACGGCGGAGCAGGCGGCGAAGGACGTACTCACGGCCCTCGTTACCGGGCAGGATGCCGTCCGAGATCATAAAGTCAACGGCACGGGAGTGGTCGGCAATGATGCGCAGGGAGCGGCTGGCGCCGGAGTAATCGTCGGCGTCATAGGTCTTGCCGCTGATCTCCTCACCGAGCTTGATGAGGTGCTGCATCAGATCGCCGTCGTAGTTGGCGGTCTTGTGCTGCATGATAGCGGCCATGCGCTCCAGACCCATGCCCGTATCGAGGTTGCGGTGCGGCAGCTCCGGCATGGAGCCGTCCTCCTGGCGGTCGTACTGGGTAAACACGAGGTTCCAGAACTCAAGGAAGCGGTCGCAGTCGCAACCGGGCTTGCAGTCGGGGCTGCCGCAACCGACCTCCTCGCCCATGTCAAAGTAGATCTCGGAGCACGGACCGCAGGGGCCGGTGGGGCCAGCGGCCCAGAAGTTGTCGTCCTCGCCCAGACGCGAGATATGATCCTCGGCAACGCCCAGGGAGCGCCACACGTCGTGGGTCTCGTCGTCCTCGGTAAAGACGGTGAAGTACAGGCGGTCGAGCGGCAGCTTGAACTCCTTGGTGATGAGCTCAAAGGCCCAAGCGCAGGCCTGCTGCTTGGAGACGCCGCCAAAGGAGAAGTCGCCGAGCATCTCAAAGAAGGACAGGTGACGGCCGTCCTCGCCGATGCAGTCGATGTCGTTGGTGCGGACGCACTTCTGGCAGGAGATCGCGCCGATCTCCTTCATGGTCTTCTTGCCCTGGTAGTACTCCTTAAACTGGTTCATGCCGGCGTTGGCAAGCAGCAGCGAAGGATCGTCGGGGACGAGGGACGAAGAAGGATAGAGCTTAAGACCGCGCTCCTCAAAGAAGTTGAGGAACTTGGAGCGAATCTCGGCCGTAGTCATTGACGGGTAGTCAGCACTCATAGAGGGAATCTCCTCGGTTTCACATCGAAACAGTTCAAACGTAACGATATTACCATCCCACCGCGCCTGTGCAAAAAAGAGGGCCGCCAAACGGCGACCCTCCAGCGAAAGTGCATGTTAGCACGTATGAATGTTAACCCGAATTACCCCGCTAGTTGTCGTCATCGTCCATGGAGCCGTCGATGCCGGTTTTGGTATCGTCGTCCGAGCTGGAATCATCGTCCTTGGCAAAGGGGTTCTTGAAGAAGCCCGTGGCATCGGGCTGCAGACCCGAGAGCTTAATCCAGGGATTATCGAGCTCGGGCTTGGGCATGGCCTTGGCCTCGGGTGCAGTCTCGTTGCCGATGAGCTCGGACTCGTAGATGAAGGTGTCGTCGCCGAGCGCGTCGTAGGCGGCGACCGGGTTGCCATCGGCATCGCGGTACGGTGTGCCCTTAAACACGGCGCCGTCATAGGCCACAAGCTGGCGGCCGGTCTCATTCTCGAAGTAGTACACGAAGATACCCTTGAGGGCCGCGCACAGCGGGATGGCAATAATCATGCCGATGGGGCCCATGAGTGCCGAGCCAATAACGAGCGCCGTGAGGCTCATGATGGGATGCACCTGCACCGAGCTCTGCATGACCTTAGGAGAAATCACGTTGTCGGTGACGTTTTGCGCGACCATCGTCACGATGAGCGTCCATAACGCCAACATGGGGCTGAACATGAAACCGAGCACCGTGGCGATTGCTGCGCTCACCCAAGGACCGACGACCGGAACCAAATGCATGATGCCGGTAAAGATAGCCATGAGCGCCGCATACGGATGGCCGATGATCATAAAACCGATAAAGGCGAGGAAACCACCGCAGATGGACGTCACGACCATACCGCGCATGTAGCCGCCGACAGAGCGAGAAAGGATGGCGACCATAAAGCGGTACGAGGTCTCCTTCTCCTGACCGATGATGGTGCAAATCTCGTGGTGCATGCGAGGGTAGTCGCAGGCCATCCAGTACGCAAGCACCAGACCAAGGAAGATAACGAACAACTGCGAAGCCGTATTGGTGATGAGCGGGAACACACCGCGGCCAAGCTCGGCAGCGATCTGAGACACATACTTCGATGCCACGGCAACCAGCGACGAAAGATTATCGTCCAAATACTCCTTAAGCGGCGTGTTGTTGAGCGTCTTGGCATGCGAGATCATCTCATTGAGATCGCCACCCGCAACACGAAGCTGCTCGGGCAGGCGGCTCAGGACTTCCATGATCTGACCAAAGAGAATCGGCGACAAGATGCAAACGACACCGACGAGCACGGCAACAACAACAATAAGCGCGATAAGCGAACCGATGCCGCGATTCACGCCATGGTGCTCGAGCCAGTTGGTGATCGGGGACATCACAAAGGCAATGATGGAACCAACGGCGAGAAACTCGATAACCGGCGCCAGGATGCCCATAAGGTTAAAGATGACAGCAGCAATAACAATGCAGCCGACAACAGCCCAAATGCGCAGCGTCAGAACGCGGGTGTCGCGCAGCACGCGATCGGTTTGTTGGGGGTGCTCACTCATGAACGAATCATCACTCCGTCGGGGTCGATCTTGTCCTGAATCTTCTTAAGCGTGCGGCGCAGCAGACGCGAGACCTGCACCTGCGAGATGCCCAGCTTCTTGGCAATCTCGATCTGGGTCATGCCCTTCACAAAGCGCAGCTCGATCACCTCGCGCTCGCGCGGCGAGAAATCGCGGATGGCTTCCTCGATCACCAGGCGGTCATCGGTAAAGTCGAGCTCGTTGTCATCGTCGGCGTAACGGTCGAGAATCGAGGGCGCATCGTCGGAATCGGACGCACCAGGAGCCTCGATGGGCACCGAGGTATAGGCCGAAGACGATTCCATAGCCTCGAGGACCTCATCGACAGTCACATCTAGATACTCAGCGATCTCCTCAACCTTGGGCGAACGCTGCAGCTCGTTGGTAAGTTTGTCAGTAGCCTGGTTGACCTTGGCCGAGAGCTCCTGCAGACGACGCGGTACGCGCACACTCCAGCCCTTGTCGCGAAAATGGCGTTTGATCTCGCCCAGGATAGTGGGTGTCGCAAACGTCGTGAACTCGAGTCCGCGCTCGGGATCAAAACGGTCGATAGCCTTGAGCAAGCCCAGATAGCCGACCTGCATGAGGTCGTCGAGCGGCTCGCCGCGATTCTTAAATTTGTTGGCAAGAAACCTTACCAGGTTCATATGGGACATGACGAGCTGCTCACGGGCGTCCGGATCACCGGTCTCCTTGTAACGACGAAACAGCTCGCGGGTTTTCTCCTTGTCCCAAGCGGTCTTGCCGCTCCGGGAACGTTCGGCCATATTAGATATCCGCCTTGAGGTCGAGGGAAAGCGTCAGGGGCGCCGTAGTCTTTTCGTAGGAGTCGCACACGCTCGCGAGGATGAGCTCGGCATACACCGCAGCCTGGTCGTCTTCATCGACCGTAGCCTGGTCGCCAAAGGTAATAGTCATGCCAACGTGGGTCTCATCGACATCGAATTTGATGGTGATGTCATCGCAGTCGACCGCGGTACAACCAAAGATGAAAGCCTCCTCAGCAGCCATGCGGATGTCCTCGATGCGATCGACAGACATAGAGCACAGGGCACCAACGTTGGCTGCCGTCATGCGCACAAGGCGAGCGAGACGCGGGTCACCGGCAACGGTCAGCGTGATAGGGCAGGTTGCTTCGCTACTCATTGCAGGACTCCTCAAAGGTCTCGGCGGGCGTATAGGTGTAATACTGAGCCGGCTTGGATACAGACTTCTGACCATCAGCGTCGCCCGCGGCGGCCTCGTCCTCGCCAATTAGGACGCGCTCGGTAGGCTGCTCGGCCTCCGCAGCGGCAGCGGCGAGCTTGCGATCGGCGTCGGTTGCAGGAGCCTTCACCTTATTGAAGAGCTTCTGCACAGCACCGGCGGCAGAGTCGGTCACGCTCGACACAGCATTGCTGGCCTCGGCCATGCTGCCCGTAACCTCGGAAATGTCGCGAACCACGGCTTCGACCTCTACGAGATTGGAGGTAAGGGCATCAACTGCCGTCTTGCTCGACTTAAGCAGCGGCTCCATCTGGGCAAGCGCCGGCGTAAGCTCATCGACAGCGCCATCGAGCTTTGCCACCACAGGCTGAGCCTCGGCGATGGTGTTGTTGAGGTCGTTCACGGTCTTATCGAGCGAGTCGACAACATTGCGGGTCTTGCGCAGGGTAAGCGCGAGCTCAGCGATGGCCCACACGCCGGCAACGGCGAGCAGCAGCAGGGCGATTTGAATGGGACTCATACAAGCCTCCCAAAGGAATCGATATACAGACGTTTTCCATGGTACCCCAAAGGGGACCGAACATGCCATTAGCAGCAACGTGGGACAAAATTATCAGCAGCTACTTCGGTGCATTCCCGCTGCGGTCGCGTTCACTTTGCTCTACGCGCCATTCTTCCCAACCGCGGCCGGCAGGCTGCCAAAATGCACCGCGTTCCAAGCCTTCGGGCAAATAGCGCTGATCGACCCAGCCTTCGGGATAATCATGTGGATACTTATACACACCGTATTCATCGCTGCCCGGGCGATGGCGATCGCGCAGATAACTCGGCACCTCGCGAAGCCCACTAGAATGGATATCGGCCAGCGCCGCATCGATCGAAGCCTCACACGCGTTGGATTTTGGCGCCAAGCACACATAGAGTGCAGCCTGAGCCAAGTTAATGCGGCACTCGGGATAGCCAATGACCTCGGCAGACTTAAACGCGGCATGCGCCACCAAAAGCGCCTGCGGGTCGGCGTTGCCAACATCCTCAGAAGCGTGAATCATAATACGGCGAGCGATAAACTTAGGATCCTCCCCAGCATCGATCATGCGCGCGAGCCAATAGATCGTGGCATCGGGGTCGCTGCCGCGCATGGACTTGATGAACGCACTGATGATGTCGTAGTGCATGTCGCCGTTTTTGTCATACGTAAAGCCGCGACGCGGGTTGGCAATCTTCACGTCATCCACGGTGATGGGATAGCGCTCCCCCGCCGCGGGCGCTGGCGTTCCCTCGGTATCAGGACGCGTGACGGCAATCTCGCTCGCAAGCTCGAGCGTCGTGAGCGCCGAGCGAGCGTCACCCGCTGCCAGCGTGCAGATGGTCTTGACCGTATCCTCATCGGCCGAGAACTTACCGTTCAAGCCCTGCGGCGCCTCAAGCGCACGTTCAATAAGCGTGGCGATATCCTCATCCTTCAGATGCTCAAGCTCCACGACGCGACCACGTGAGAGCAGTGCCGAGTTGACCTCGAAGTACGGGTTCTCCGTCGTAGCGCCAATCATAATGACGGTACGGTTCTCAACTGCATGCAGCAGGGCATCCTGCTGCGACTTAGAGAAGCGGTGAATCTCATCGATGAATAGAATGGTGCGGCGGTCGTACGTATTCAGGCGCGTCTTGGCCTCATCAATCACGCGACGCAGGTCCTTCACGGTACCCGTGACGGCGCTGACCTCGACAAACTCGCTCTTGGTATGGTTGGCGATAATGTGGGCCAGCGTCGTCTTGCCCGTACCGGCAGGCCCGTACAGAATCACGCTCGAAAGCACGTCGTGCTCGATCGCGGCACGCAGCCATGAACCCTTACCGACGGCCTTTTGCTGGCCCACGTACTCGTCGAGCGAATTGGGTCGCATGCGCACCGCGAGCGGCGCATTTTTAAAGGAACGCTCGCGCGTCGAGGCAGAAAAAAGGTCGTCCATAGCCATCCCGTGCATCAATCAAAAACGTTTTCCACTAACCAGTATACCGAAAGGATACGAACTACCGTTCGTTAATATAGGTACGATGCGGAAACTTTAGACCCGGGAACAGCTTGCTCGTCAGTTCGCAGAAATAACCGTCCGTCATGCTCGCAATGTAATCCACGACCGCCTGGTCCTTATCGTTCTGCCAGGCATAGGCGCGATCGTAGTAGGAAAGCTGCTGCTCGATGCGAGAAATGTGGTGTTTAAAGATATACGAGGACTCGTCACCTTCGTTTATATCCTGCAGGCAGCGGTCGTAAAGCTTTTCGAAGGCTTCGCGCAGCTCCGCCTCGGAGTCGCCTTCGATACCGCCCTTGCTATAGATCTTCTCATAGTTCTCGCGCTTGGCACGGCGGATCTCCTCAAACAGGTCCTCGCTCATCTCGATGCGCGGCTTACCATAGCTATGCTCAACGATATCGATGGAGGCATGCGTGAGGATCCAACTGTTGTAGGCACCGCCCCGGCCATCATCAAAAGCGTCGGGCGAAAGCAGGCCCGCCGCGATCGCATCCTGACGGTCACGACCGACGTAGGCAAGGATATCCGAGATGCGGACCACACAGCCTTCGAGCGTCATGGGACGCAGATGCCCAATTGCGCTATAGCCCGTGGCAATGCAATCCTCAACCGTCTGGTCAAACTGGTCAAAGGAGCTCATGTCCGAGAGCTCAAACACACGCTGCTCGTACTCGCCGTTATGGCATAGCACGCCGTCGAGCGTCTGGAGCGACACGTTGCGGCCGTATAGCGCGTCGAGCACGCGGACCGACTGCACGTTATGGAAAAAATAACGCCCCGTACGCTCATGAAAGATATCGTTGAGGAAGCGCTCGCCGGCATGGCCGAAAGGCGTGTGTCCCAAGTCGTGGCCCAGGCCAATCGCCTCGATCAGATCGCAATTGAGCCCCAGGGCGCGACCGATATCGCGCGCAATGCGCGAGACAAGCTGCACGTGCAAACCGCGGCGTGACAGATCGTCATTGCTACGGAAGCTAAAGACCTGCGTTTTACCTGCATAACGGGTGTACGCCGGAAGATGAAGTATCTTTTCGGTATCGCGCATAAACGCCGGACGCATAAGCGTGCCTTTGTCGGCGGCGCGATCAATACGACGAATAGCCTGATCGTCGTTGCAACGATACGGGTTGACATAGCCCGAAGCACGATCGGCGGCAATGCGCTCGACAAGTTCGGGCGACAACGCCGAGGGGATACGGTCCATGCGCGCCTTAATGACGGCCGTTTCTTGATTAGTTGCCATGGCATGCTCCTTAAGAAGGATGCGCAATCGGTTACAAAGTGCAGCCCACGACCTCGATTATGGCAAAAACAGGCACCAAAAACGGCAGCAATGGCAGGGAGCGTGATTTTGCGATGAGGCAAGCGACGGCAAGGGTCAGGAGCGCAACCGCAAACGCGACAACGCCGCCCAGGGGATCGAAGGTACAAAGGGCAAAGAGTGCCTTGACGTCCCCCATGCCAATGCCGGGGGCGTGGCGAAGGCGACGCCAGAGTGACTCAGTAAGCACAAGGACAAGGTAGACGATGACCGCAAGACCGGCGTGGTCAAGCGCTGTGTTCAAACCGAGGTCGAGCCAAACGCCCGCCAACGCCGCCACGGCACATGCGCCGGCAAGCCCATTGGGAAACCGTCGCTCTCGGGCATCAATTGCCACGCCGGCAAAGATGCAAATCCAAAACGGGATATAGACCATCGGACTCCTCCTCGAGCTGCATCGCAAAAGCAAAAACCACCACAAAGGTGCCTGCCCCCTTTGCGGTGGTTTTGGTGGTGGTTATTTGGCGCCTTGCATGACCTCGTCAAGGGTAACGTTGACGGCGTGCTGCGTCGGCACCCAGTCGACCTTCAGGAACAGCGCGGCCACCGTGATGGGGATATAGCTGAACATAAAGATCGGGAAGGTAAACAGGTTAGTCACCAGACGCCACTTTTGCGCGCAGTGAATGTGCTTATACTCAAAGATAGTCGTGAGCAGCGCCAGGATAAAGAAGGTCTGATACATCATGGCGAAGGTCATAATGAGCGAAGCGGCGCACGCCTGCATCTCGACTTCGGTAGCCAAGAAACCATGCGAAAGGCCACCCACAATCAAGAACGTCGCATTAGCGAGCATCGAGATCAGCGATAGCAGCATACCCGGGGCGATCGTCATGAACATGTCGTAGGCGGCAAAGCGATGATAGCGGAACGTCGACTTGACCAGATGCTTACCGTAGGTAAAGAACACCTGGTAAAAGCCCTTGGTCCAGCGCATACGCTGCTTCCAGGATGCCTTGAACGTCACGGGTTGCTCGTCAAAGAACTCCGCCGGCGCATAGCCAATGCGAATACCGTGAATAGCGCAGAACGTAGTGAACTGAATGTCCTCGGTCAGCGTGTGGAACTGCCAACCGTGCATGCCCTCGATAACGCTTGACGAGATAAGGTAACCCGAACCCGAAACAGCGCAGGACGTCTTGCAGATATTACGCGCGTTGTTGAGGAAGCGCGCCTCGCGTAGATACCACGTGGCATTAGCAGCCGAGATCCACGAGCTGCCGAAGTTCTTGGAATTGCGATAGCTCGTGACCACATGGAAGCCCTGGTCAAAGGCATCATTCATCTTGGAAACGTAATCGCGGGAGATAACGTTATCGGCATCGAAGATAAAGTAGCCCTCAAACGTGTCGGGATACTCGTTGAGAATGCGGTCGAAGCCAAAGTCCATGACCCAGCTCTTGCCCTTGCGGGCCAGGTCATTGCGCTCGTAAACAATGGCACCGGCCTCGCGCGCGAGCTGCGCCGTGTTGTCGGTGCAGGCATCGGCAACGACAAAGACCTCGATAAGCTCGGACGGATAGTCCTGGTCCTTGATGGAGCGTACGAGATTGGCAATTACGGCTTCCTCGTTATGCGCCGCGATAAAGAAGGCATAGCGATGGAGTTTTTTGGCCTTGGGAGGCGCGACCTCGCCACGAAGAGCGCCAATGACAAAGAAGACCACCTGGTACAGAAAGCAGACCGTGAGCAGCGTGACGACAATCTGGTTGAAGATCACGATGGGTGTGTTGGTTTGTAAAAAGGCGAGCATGCAGGCTCCCAGCAACGTGTAACGTAAACAATCGTATATCTTACCGCAGGCTTACCGAGTTCAAGAAACCACCTAATACTGGCTAGGCTTCGAGAAGACCGAGCTGCGGAACGATGTCGTCGCCGGCGGCAGTGCGACCAAGCGAACGCGGGGCCAGATCGTCCAGAACCGCGGCAAGATCCCACGGCAGCTCATCACGGCACTCAATGCGCTTCCCCGTTACGGGATGATCGAACGCAACGCGCCAAGAATGCAGGAACTGCCTGGTCAGGCCCTGATCGGCACGCGCATCGCACTTGCCGTAGAGCGGATCGCCCACGCAGGCGTGGTTGATATGGCGCATATGCACGCGAATCTGATGTGTGCGGCCCGTAAACAGGTGGCACTCAACGAGCGTATAGCCGTCGTCAAAACGCGTGGAATCAAAGCGCTCGAGGACCTTAAAGGTCGTAATGGCCTGACGGGCAAAGGGGTCATCCGAAACCGCCATCTTGACGCGGTCGCGCGTAGAACGGGCGATACCGGTATTGATGGTGCCCTCGTCCATGGCGATGTGCCCGTGGACAAGCGTGATATAGCGGCGGTCGAGCGTGCGCGTGCGGATGAGATTCTGAAGCGCGCGCTGGGTGTCGTCATCTTTTGCCGCGAGCATAAGGCCCGAGGTATCGCGATCCAGGCGATGCACGATGCCGGGGCGGTCCTCACCCTGCACAGTACCAAGATGATCGATGCCGCAGTGGTAGACCAGAGCGTTCGCAAGGGTGCCGCTCTCGTGGCCATGGGCGGGATGGCACACCAGGCCCCGCTGCTTGGAGAGCACGATAAGGTAGTCGTCCTCGTAGCGGATATCGAGGGGAATGGCCTCGGGAATCACGTCGGTCGGGTCGTGCGGCTCGGGCAAGTCGACCGAGATGCGATCGCCGGCGCGTACGGCGTACTTTTTAGAGAGACAAGTCTCACCGTTGACGGCAACGGCGCCTCCCTCGATCAGATGCGCGCAGGCAGAGCGCGTGGGACAGCCATCGTTGGCGCCCAAATAGGCGTCAAGACGCTGACCAGCGGAATCGTCGGCAACAAGAATATGGATGTCGGCCATTAACGCTCATTCCTTTCGCGAATCTTGCGGGCACGCTCCCCACGCTGCTTGGCTTTGCGCTTAGCGCGGGCCTCATCACGGGCATTGAGCTCGGCAGTCGCATCAACCTCGCGGGCCGCGGGACTCAAGAACATGTAGCCGAAGAGGGCGAGCACAACGCCCACGGTAATGCCGATATCGGCCACGTTAAAGACAGGAAAGTCGATGAAGGTGGTGGCAATAAAATCGGTCACGAAGCCAAAGGCCAGACGGTCGATCGCGTTGCCAATGGCGCCGCCCGCGACCATAGCCATGCCCACAACCTCCAAGCGAGCAAGCTGGGGCGCGCGAAGCAAGTACACGGCAATGGCGACAATGACCGCAAGCGCCAGCAAAGCAAACGCAACGCCATGCCCCTCGCCCATGCTAAAGGCAGCACCGATATTGCGGACAAATAGAAAGTCGATCACACCGGGGATAACAGTCACATGCAAAGCGTCGCCCACGGCACGAACCGCAAGCTTGGTCAGCTGATCAAAAAGCAGCACAACCAGCACCACCCCACCAGCAACACCTAACCGCCAGCGCAAAGGCGGCGTCATATCCCCAGCACGACCCAAAGAAATCCCCTACCCTCAAGAACATCGAATTCCGTTTAACACAAGTAAACATCTTATATTGCCACAAGCAGAGCGCACGACATATCCACCAACGCAAGCGAAATAACCAGCATAAAACGAAAGCGACATTCCGAAAAACAGAATGCCGCTTGGACGTGACAAAAGTTGACGTTGGGGACGTTCTTGTTTGACAGTCGTTTAAGAACGTCCATTACAGTCGAAATTGTCAGCCCGGGACCGTCTCGGGCTACG
>CAUAIH010000023.1:0-27579 GCA_958429025.1 uncultured Collinsella sp.
ACAGCGGGTAGTAGATCATGGGCTTGTCGTAGACCGGCAGCAGCTGCTTGGAGGTGACGAGCGTGAGCGGGTACAGACGCGTGCCGGACCCGCCGGCGAGGATGATGCCTTTCATTGGCTATAACCTTTCTTTTCTTGCGGCCCTACGGCCAGAGCGATTTCCAATAAATCGAGCAAAACAATCAATGCCAAATGCCCCGAGCTCGACAAACGATCGATCCTCAATCAGTTGTTTAGCGACCCGTTTTACCAGACGCCCTCCTTCGCCGATTTCAGACGAACAAGCTATGAGCTCACGATTGGATTCGAGAAAGTGACCAATGGCGTAATTGCGGCGGAATTGTTCAACCGGAGTGAGGTTATGCGAGTGGTACACACACGCATCGGCAGCATACGCAACCAAATAACCCGCGCCTACAGCCTTTGCAGCCATAAGCATGTCCTCGCTCATATCAGTTCTGCCGAAACCTCCAAGCTCGAAATAGGAGCTCCTTCGGTATGCAGAGCAGACATCCGTCGCAAAATAAGCCTTGATTCCCATCACAGATACATCGTCTTTAGATCGGACGTTTGACGTAGGACCGTAGTTAAATTCCCTAACCAGACGCTCGAATTTCCGAGCATCCTTTTTTGGCAGCTGGCGACCCGATGAAATAGCTACGCGGTTATCAGCGAGAAGCGGATTAACAAGGTTCTCGATATATCGATTGTCAGCCGGAACGGCATCTTGAGTCATAAAGCAAACTATGTCGCCAGAGGACTCCTTAAATGCCATATCGCGTGTAAGCCCATGGTTAAAATCGGAGCGATCGATCTCGATAACCCGAACACCATCGAAACTCGAAGCGATTTCCACGGTGGAATCAGATGACGCTGAATCAACGACAATAATTTCGTCAGGACAACAGGTTTGCGAAAGAATTCTATTCAACAACTCACCGATTTCAGCCTGAGCATCAAGAGTTGGAATCACGAGAGAAATTGACATGTGCCTAACACCTTCCCATCAAATGGAAAGCAGCACGAATTTGTAAGTAATCAAAGTGCGGTACGACACAATCAATCATGAGGCACCCTCCCCCGAGAACACCTCAAAGACAGTCAAGACGACAATTTTCAAATCGAACAACACGCCTCTGTTGGCGATATATTCAAGATCGCGACGAACCATGCCGCCGAAGTCCGTGTCGTTGCGGTCAGTCACCTGCCACCAGCCAGTGATCCCGGGCTTCACAGCAAGGCGCTGCAGGTCGTACTCGGTGTACTCGGCTACCTCGTTAGGCAGCGGCGGGCGCGGACCCACGACCGACATCTGGCCCAGGAACACGTTCAGGAACTGCGGGAACTCGTCGATGGAGTGCTTGCGGATGAACTTCCCGATCTTGGTGACGCGCGGATCGTTCTTCATCTTGAACATGGCGCCGGCGATCTCGTTCTGCTCCTTGAGCTCGGTGAGGCGCTCGTCGGCGTCCTTGTACATGGAGCGAAACTTCCACATACGAAAAGTGGTTAAACTACCGTCGGGACGGGTACGGCCCACGCGAATCTGGCTATAGAACGGGCTGCCCTCGCTCTCCAGGCGGATGAGCGCCGCCAACGCCAAGCTGGGAATCGCGATTACTGCGAGCACGGCACCGCTAAACACGATGTCGAACGTGCGCTTGACGGCCCTGTAGGCCAGGCGTGAGCGGTCCCAGTCCATAATGGATTGCATGCCCTTGTAGCGTCCGTCGCCCTCACGCCGGTCCATGGCCTGGGCAATCAGCGCCGCCCCCGCGGGCGCATCTGTTGCATATTTAGTTTTATCTGACATGTTCTCCTCCGATACTACGTCCCCAACCCCCGAGGACCATCCCTGCTCCGCTTAACGGCCGCCAACAGCTAGGCGATTGCCTTTTTAAGGTTCCGCATTACGCGCTGCTCGGCTGAAAACACGGCAAGGCCAACGCGCGTAGTTACGCGTCGGCCGCACAGGTTGAGCTCCAAATAAGCAGTGCTCTTGCGTCTGTTAATGGTTTTGATAAGGCCTTCGTGGCCCAGCAGCGGACCTTCCGTCACTACGACCTGATCACCGTTTTTTAGGGCCTCGCTCATGGGCACAACGCGGTCTCCCCTATGCGTAAAGCCGCCAATAAGCTGGACCTCTTCTTTTGCCAGCGGCACAAACTGACCGTCCTGGGATAGCACCCGGGCAAAGTCGTCCATGCGAAGCAGATACTGTTGCACGGTACGGGGATCTGCCGTGTCACAGATAAGATAACCGGGGAACAGCGGCTTGGTCGTATTGACCCATTCGCCGTGTACCTTGATCTCGGTTTGAAATTGGGGATAAAAGAGCTCCTGCATGGTACCAGCCGGCAGCATATGCTCAATGCGCTCGCGCATTACGTCTTCGCGACCGTTAATGACCTGAATCACATACCACACGAGCACCACCCCCTTGCTGTCTTACGTGTGGCTCACGGGGTTTGGGTATGGCTTCGCCAGGGCGCTTGTGCGCGAAGGCGCTCCATATTCAAACCCTGAGCCCAGTCAGACAAGCACGTGGCTCTGCCCCACCGTGAACGGTATGTACAAATGCAGTTGCTAGAGTCGCGGACGTGTATCGCAAAAATGACCGTGACCCCAGCTGGCTGCGTGCGAACCAGTCAAGCGGGAACAAAACTGGACCGCACGCAAACAGCTGAAGAACTGCTGTGGTTTGCCATAGCAGTTCATTGCACCGTCTAATGCAAAACTAAAAGTAGCCACAAAAGCAAGTGCAAAATCGCTCATGACAATCGATATTGGAGCTCGTGGTTTTCTAACACCGCCGTTACGGCCGGATGCTGATCGACCCTGCGCTTTTTGGCTTGCTGGAGCCGCGAGCACAGTTGAACTCATGTAACGTTAGGTATCCTAGCACAAGCTGTTAGCGAAACTGATTTGGGCTGCGTTGGACAACATATCGTTCATTTAGCGTGCTTAAGGGGGTTATTTTGGGATGTTGTTCACGTTGATGCAGGTTAATGGGATGCTAACGGTGATTAGGCGCTTTCCTGAAGCCCATATGGAACGGCGATCTACACTGATAATCGCGTTTGTATAACAAACTATGTACAGACATGGGAAATAAATTGTGCAACTTTTTGTTGATGTGGAAGGGGTTTATGCGCGAGGAATTTTGGCATGAAAAAGGCCTTCGGAATTCCGAAGGCCTTTGCATTCACGATGGTGGAGACGAGGGGGATCGAACCCCTGACCTCTTGACTGCCAGTCAAGCGCTCTCCCAGCTGAGCTACGCCCCCGTGACGCCGAAATACTATAGGGGAAGTTGGCGCGGCATGCAAGGACATTTTTGGGTCAAACTCTAAATGCCTATTGATATAGGTAAGCGATGGCGGTACCGGTGTGGACTTGGATTGTGGCTGTTGACTTGACGACGTTGCTGATGCCCGTGTCGGCTAACAAGCCCAGGGGGGTGTGATCTAGCTCCCACTCTAGGCCGCGTTCGCTTACCACCGTCCCAGGCGCTATAGCGATGATGGAGAAGGTGCTGCCATCGTGGCCCTCAATGGTCCACGATTCGCCTCCGTGCAGAATGCGGGCAGTGGTCTCATCTTCGGCAATCCAGATAGGGGCATCCTCGTAGCCTACAAGCAGTCCCAGTACGGAAAGCGCCATGTCGGGGCGCCCGCCGGTGGCGCAGGTCGTAACCACTTCGGCACCCGGCCAACGACGGCGGATGGAATCGAGCGCCAGCGCCAGATCGGTATAGTCCTTGTACGGATCATGGCGCTCAACTTCAAAGTCGGTGGCGGCATCGACCAGCGCGCGACCTGCATCGCTCACTGTGTCGGCATCTCCTACATACACGTCGCAGCCCAGGCCGGCGCCCAACAGCGCGTCGAGTCCACGGTCCACGGCGACAATGTGGTCGCACTCCCCTGCTAACCTACGCAACAGATCCGCGCTTGCCACCACGGGCGAGCCGCAGACCACCAATACTTTGCAAGCCACAGCCCTCGCCTATCCCTCAAACGAAAGCACACGGTCAAGGTCCAGCTCTTCATAGCTGTCGATAAAGATATCGCAGTTGGAACGCACCTCGTCGCGCTTCATGCGGCCGTGTGGGTCATAGATGCCCACGCGCTTAAAGCCGGCGACCCCAGAGCTCTTAAGGCCAAACACGGCGTCCTCAAACACCCATGTGCGCTCAAACTTGTGCCCATGGCGCTCCTCCAGGCGGCGCAGCGCCAGCTCGTATACGTCGGGGAACTGTTTGGAGCGACCTGCCTCGCCCGTGGTGGTCACAAACTCCATGTAGGCATCGAGCCCGGCGCCCGCAAGCGCAGACGTAACCAGCTCGGCCGGAGTGGACGTAGCCACGCACATGGCAATACCCGCCGCCTTCGCCTGCTCCAAAAATGCCAGGAGACCCTCGCGCGGCGGCACCTTGGAGTACCCATCGATCAAAATCTCACCCAGCTCGCGATACAGCTCCTCGCCATTCGCGCCAATGCCCCACGTGTCGTGGTAGGCCTGGCATTCGTCCTCCAACGAAAGGTGCTCAAACTGGGCAAAATCGTCGACCGTCACGTCAATCCCGTGGCGGTGCAATAACTCTGGCTGAGCATAAGCCCAAACGGGGGTGCTATTTACCAGCGTGCCGTCGCAATCGAAAATAAAAGCGACATTGTGGGCGGCGGTATGGGGCATAAACGAACCTTTCGATATCAAATGGTAAACATCCTGCTAAAAACGTTTTACCAAACGTCAGCTAAACAATTTTGAAACCCAAATTGGTAAAACTGTCAAGAGTTTTACCACGGCAATTCTGCCAGTGGTATAAACATGTCGCTTACCGATTAAACGCCCCTGCAAATCCGCTTTCGTCCATAAAACTAACGTACAGGTGTTATCGTAGTTTCTGCCGAAAGTTCCACCGAGCACGCGAGGTGGAACGAATCACAGAAACTTCGCCGTCCCTTCGATTCGTGCAGCCTTGGACCTTTCGCATCTAGTCACCAAGGCAACACGCTGCCGCGTCATGATGGGATCAAACGTGAGCGATACAAAGCTAAAGCCAACGGCTAAAAAGCCCGCAACCCGCAAACCGGCTCCGCACGCACCGGAGCTCTCCAAGGACGATGTCTACCTGTTTGGCATTGGAATGTGGGAGCGCAGCTGGGAAAAGATGGGCGCGCATCCCGACACGCAGAACCGTACGCGCGGCTGGCGCTTTTGCGTTTGGGCGCCCGACGTAAAGAGTGTCCATGTCATTGGCGAATTTAACGACTGGGATGAGGAAGCCAACCCGCTGGTACCCGTGCATACGAGCGCTATTTGGGAAGGCTTTATTCCTGGCGCCGAGCAGGGCCAGCTCTATAAGTACCTTATCGAAACCAACGAGGGCGAAAAGCTCTACAAGGCCGATCCGTACGCCTTTAAGGCCGAGTGCCCTCCGGGTACCGCCAGCGTGCTGTGGACCCTCGATGGCTATAAGTGGAACGACGCCGCGTGGCTCAAGCGCCGCGCCGATCACAACCATATGTCGCAGCCGCTCAACATCTACGAGGTGCATATTGGCTCGTGGAAGCGCCACGGCGACGCGCCGCAGGGCGAGCCCGACGAGTACGGTAACTACCCCGGCCCCATGGATCCCTTCCCCGCGCAGCGCGGCGAGTTCTACACCTACGACGACCTGTCGGTGGAGCTTGTGGACTACGTGCGCGACATGGGCTACACGCATATCGAGGTCATGCCGCTCATGGAGCATCCCTTCGATGGCTCCTGGGGTTACCAGACGACCGGCTACTATGCCGCCACATCGCGCTACGGCAACCCGCAGCAGCTCATGCACTTTATCGATGCGTGCCACGAGGCTGGCATCGGCGTGATCATGGACTGGGTGCCCGGCGGTTTTTGTGCCGACTCGCACGGACTTGCCACCTTTAACGGCCACATGTTGTTTGAGCATGAGATTCACCCCAACTGGGGCACGCACAAATTTGACTTCGCCCGCGGCGAGGTCCGCTCCTTCCTGGTCTCCAACGTGCTGTACTGGCTCGAGAACTTCCACGTTGACGGCATTCGCATGGACGGCGTGTCCAGCATGCTGTACCTCAACTTTGGCATCGACGATCCGGGGCAAAAGAAGTTCAACAAGTACGGAACCGAGGAGGACCTGGACGCCAGCGCGTTTATCCGCCAGGTCAACTGCGCCGTGGAGGCTCACTTCCCTGACGTGATGATGATGGCCGAGGAGTCCACCGCGTGGCCGCTCGTGACCTATCCGCCGCAGGACGGCGGCCTCGGCTTCCACTACAAGTGGGACATGGGCTGGATGAACGACACCCTGCACTACATGCAGACCGATTTTCCGTGGCGCCCCGGCAACCACGGGCTGCTCACGTTCTCCATCATGTACGCCTTTACCGAGAACTTTATTTGCCCGCTGAGCCACGACGAAGTCGTGCACGGCAAGTGCTCGCTCATCGGCCGCATGCCGGGCGACTGGTGGCGCCAGTTTGCGGGCCTGCGCACGCTGGCCTTCTACCAGATGACACACCCCGGTGCCAAGCTCAACTTTATGGGTAACGAGATTGGTCAGTTTATTGAATGGCGCTACTACGAGTCCATCCAGTGGTTCCTGACCGAGGAGTACGAGACCCACCGTCATCATCAGGCGTTCATCAAGGCGCTCAACCACCTGTACACCGCCGAGCCCGCACTGTACGAGCGCGGCTACACCGACGACGGCTTTACCTGGATCGACGCGGACAACTCCAAGCAGTCCATCGTGAGCTTTGTGCGTCAGGGCGAGGACGTCGATGACGACCTGGTAATTCTGATCAACTTTGACCCGGCGAGCTACGAGAGCTTCCGCGTGGGAGTGCCGCGCGAGGGCGACTGGGAGGTCATCTTTGATTCCGACCGTCCCGAGTTTGGCGGCAGCGGCTATGCCGGCGAGGAGCCCTACACCTGCTCGAGCGAACCCTATCCCTGGAACGGGCAGATGGACTCTATCGAGATGAAGGTGCCCGGCCTGGCAGGCGTGGTGCTTAAGCGCCGCGGTCCCAGCAGCTATAAGCCGCCTGTGGTTGAGGCTCCCAAGAAGGCGACGCGCAAGCGTGCGTCCTCGGTAAAGCCCAAGGCCGCGGCTGCCAAGAAGGCTCCGGTTAAGTCGAAGACTGCCAAGTCTGCCGCCAAGACCACGGCCAAGTCCACCACGGCCAAGAAGGCGGTCACCAAAAAGACCGCTCCCAAGGCCAAGGCAGCTGCTGTTAAGGCTCCTGCCAAGAAAGCGTAACAAAAGCGTTACAGCTGTAATTACCCGCCCCGCGGGGGCGTAGGATACAAGTCATAGCCGTTCCGGGAGAAACATCCCCGGGGGAAGGAACGTATGAATAAGATCTTCGACAACAAGCAGGAGTTTACCGAGCTCTATCGCGATGCCGTCATGAGCATCAGCGGCAAGAGTGTCGAGGCCGCTAGCGACCTCGACCGCTTTAACGCACTGGCCAAGCTCGTGGCCGAGAAGGCCCGCACCGTTGCCACCAAGAGCGACGCCCGCGTCACCGCCGAGGGCAAGAAGCGCGTGTACTACTTCTCGATCGAGTTTTTGATCGGCCGCCTGCTCGACAACTACCTGCTCAACTTTGGCGTGCGCGACATGGTCGCCGAGGCGCTCGACGACATGGGCTTCGACCTTTCCGTCATCGAAAACCAGGAACCCGATCCGGCGCTGGGCAACGGTGGCCTGGGCCGTCTGGCCGCATGCTTCCTGGATTCCATGGCAGCCGAGGGCATCGCCGGCTACGGCAACGGCATGCGCTACCGTTACGGCCTGTTTAAGCAGGAGATCGTCAACGGCAGCCAGGTCGAGGCCACCGACGAGTGGCTCACCCACGGCTATCCCTGGGAGGTCCGCCGTCAGGACAAGGCCGTGACCATTAAGTTTGGCGGCCGCGTCGAGGGCTTTGAGGAGAACGGCCGCACGTTCTACCGCACGGTGGACACGCAGGACATCCTGGCCGTCCCTTATGACATCCCCGTCGTGGGCTATGCCGGCGAGACCGTCAACAAGCTGCGCGTCTGGGCCGCCGAGCCGGTCGAGGAGCACTTTGACCTGGAGGCCTTCAACCGCGGCGACTATGCCCTGGCCGATGCTGAGCGCGCCGAGGCCGAGGCCATCAGCGCCATCCTCTACCCCAACGACGCCGGCGAACACGGCCGTCTGCTGCGTCTGAAGCAGGAGTACCTGTTTGTCTCGGCCGGCATCTACAGCCTGCTCGACACCTTTGAGAAGGAGCACGGCGAGAATTGGGAGCTGCTGCCGCAGTTTGTGGCCATCCACACCAACGACACGCACCCCGCCATGTGCGGCCCCGAGCTCATGCGTATCCTCATCGACGAGAAAAAGCTCGAGTGGGATGACGCTTGGAGCATCGTGACGCAGGTCGTGAGCTACACCAACCACACGATCCTGCCCGAGGCCCTGGAGAAGTGGCCCATCGGCATGTTCTCCAAGCTCCTCCCCCGTGTGTACCAGATCATCGACGAGATCAGCCGTCGTTGGCACGAGTCGTTCGACACCACGCAGGAGGGCTGGCAGGAGCGTCTGCGCCAGACCGCCATCCTGTGGGACGGCGAGATTCGCATGGCCAACCTGTCTGTGATCTGCAGCCACAGCGTCAACGGCGTGGCCAAGATCCACTCCGACATCATCAAGAACATCGTGCTCAAGGACTTCTATGCCCTGACGCCCGAAAAGTTCAACAACAAGACCAACGGCATCTCGCACCGTCGCTTCTTTGCCGAGGCCAACCCCACCTACGCCAAGCTCGTGACCGAGGCCATTGGCGACGGCTGGCTGAAGGACGCCTTTGAGCTGGAGAAGCTCAAGGAGTTCCAGAACGACACCGAGTTCCTGAAGGCCGTGGGTGCCTCCAAGCGCGCCAACAAGGAGCGCCTGGCCGCCTACGTTAAGGCCGAGACCGGTCTGGTCATTGACCCCAACACCGTCTTCGATGTCCAGGTGAAGCGCTTCCACGCCTACAAGCGCCAGCTCATGAACATCATGAAGGTGATGGACATCTACAACCGTCGCATCGCCGATCCCAACTTCCACGTGACGCCGACGACCTTCATCTTTAGCGGCAAGGCTGCCTCCAGCTACACCTTTGCCAAGGAGACCATCCGCCTCATTAACTCCGTGGCCGACGTCATCAACAACGATCCGCGCGTCAACGAGGTCATGAAGGTCTGCTTCATCCCCAACTTCCGCGTGAGCAACGCCCAGCTCATCTACCCCGCTGCCGAGATCTCGGAGCAGATCTCCACGGCCGGCAAGGAGGCCTCGGGCACGTCCAACATGAAGCTCATGATGAACGGCGCCATTACGCTGGGTACCCTCGACGGCGCCAACATCGAGATCGCCGACCTGGCCGGCCGCGAGAACGAGGCCATCTTTGGTCTGACCGCCCCCGAGGTCGAGCAGCTCTGGGCATCGAACAGCTACTTTGCGTGGGATACCCTCAACGGCGACCGTGAGCGTCTGGGCCGCGTGATGGACGAGCTCAAGGACAACACCTTTGCGGGTCTTTCGGGCAACTTTGAGAGCATCTACAACGAGCTCATGAACAACAACGACCCCGACCTGGTCATGGCCGATTTCCGCAGCTACGTGGATGCGTGGGAGAAGCTCACGGGCAGCTACGGCGACCAGGAGACCTGGAACCGCAAGGCCCTGCTCAACACCGCCTCGAGCGGCTGGTTCTCGAGCGACCGCACCATTCGCGAGTACCGCGACGAGATCTGGCACGCGTAAAGGCGCGCGAGCTCCCCTATGCCAGCACGGCATTACTCGACGGGCGTGACGTTGCGCCGCGCCCGTCGCTAATGGGTTTAGGAACATCGATGACAGAAGGAGAAATCGATGAGTAAGAAAGAATGCATCGCGATGCTCCTCGCAGGAGGACAGGGCAGCCGATTGGGGGCACTCACCCAAAAGATCGCTAAGCCGGCGGTTAGCTTTGGTGGCAAGTTCCGCATTATCGACTTTTCGCTGTCCAACTGCTCCAACTCGGGCATCGACACGGTGGGCGTTCTGACGCAGTACCGTCCCTACCTGCTGCATGCCTATGTGGGCTCCGGCGAGGCCTGGGATCTGGACAGCCGTGACGGCGGCGTATCGATCCTGCCGCCGTACGAGACGCAGACCGGCGGCGCCTGGTATGCGGGCACGGCCGACGCCATTACGCAGAACCTCGACTACATCAAGGCCAACGACCCCAAGTACGTCCTGATTCTTTCGGGCGATCACCTGTATCGCATGGACTACCGCAAGATGCTCAAGACGCACATTGAGAACAACGCCGACCTCACGGTGAGCGTTATGCCCGTGCCGTGGGAAGAGGCCAGCCGCTTTGGCATCCTGACCACCGACCCCGAGGACGGGCGCATCACCAAGTTCACCGAGAAGCCCGATAAGCCCGATTCGAACCTCGCGTCCATGGGCATCTACATCTTCTCGGCCGACGTGCTGATCGAGGCGCTCGAGGAGGACGCTCTGGACCAGCGCTCGAGCCACGACTTTGGCAAGGACATCATTCCCAAGCTGCTCGGCGAGGGCAAGCGCCTGTACAGCTACGAGTTCCACGGCTTTTGGAAGGACGTCGGCACCATCGCCAGCTTCCACGAGACCTCGATGGACCTGCTGGGCAACAACCCCGAGTTCGATCTGTTTGACAAGCACTTCCCCATCATGTCCAACATCACCACGCGTCCGCCGCACTACATTGGACCGGACGGCCGTCTGGACGACTGCCTGGTCTCCAACGGCTGCAAGATCTACGGTACCGCTCGCCACTCGATCCTTTCGACCGATGTCATCATCGAGGAGCGCGCCGTGGTCGAGGACTCCGTGCTGCTGCCGGGTGCGCACGTTAAGAGCGGCGCGCACATCTGCCGCGCTATTTTGGGCGAGAACTCCACGGTCGAAGAGGGCGTGAAGCTCGGCTCTGTCGATACCACCAAGGATACGGCCGTCGTTGGAAATGACGTCGTTATCGGGAAGGGGGAATGATCCGATGATCAATCGCAAGGCCATCGGTTATATCACCGCTAACTACTCTTCGACCTACGGCAGCGTGCTGCTCAAGGACCGCCCCATCGCGTCCGTTCCGTTTTTGGGCCGCTACCGCCTGATCGACTTTCCGTTGTCCAACATGATGAATGCCGGCATTAAAACTGTCGGTGTCGTTATGCCGGGCAACTACCGTTCCCTGATCGACCACGTGGGCTCGGGCAAGGACTGGGGCCTGGACCGCAAGAAGGGCGGCCTGTTCATGGTGCCCGGCAACGCGTATGGCACCACCAAGGGCGGCATGCGCTTCCTGCTGCGCGACATCATCTCCAACAAGACGCTGTTCCAGCGTTCGGACAAGCCCTACGTTGTGATGATGGGCACCAACATCATCTTTAACATGGACCTCAACACCATCATCGACGCGCACGAGAACTCCGGTGCCCAGATGACCGTGGTGTACTGCAAGGCCACGCACAACGTCGATGATGAGACCAAACTCGAAATTAACGAGAACGGCCGCCTGACGGGCGTGAGCGCCGGCGTCGTGTACGGCGATAACGCCTCTATGGACTGCTGCATCGTCAACCGCGAGACGCTGCTCGAGATCATCGACCATTACCAAGCCGCCGACTATCTGGACCTGCTCGAGGCACTCCAGGGCGACTTTGGCAACATCGACGTGTGCAGCTACGAGTACAAGGGCGAGGTCGTGGGCGTGTTTAGCGAGAAGTCGCTGTATCGCCGCAGCATGGACCTGCTCGACCAGACCGTGGCCGACCATCTCTTTGACCCCGAGCGTCCGATCCTGACCAAGGCTCACGAC
This sequence comes from uncultured Collinsella sp., assembly GCA_958429025.1. Classification (GTDB taxonomy): domain Bacteria; phylum Actinomycetota; class Coriobacteriia; order Coriobacteriales; family Coriobacteriaceae; genus Collinsella. The sequence goes on from CAUAIH010000023.1 coordinate 11,895, forward strand.
GTGCCGCCTTCGCGCTATGCGACCGGCAGCCACGCGTGCAACTCGATCATCTCGGCCGGCTGCATCATCAAGGGCACCGTGCGCAACTCGATCCTGTCGCGCGGCGTCGTGGTCGAGGAAGGCGCTTCGGTGACCAACTCGATCATCAACCAGAGTTGCATCATCAAGAGCGGCGCCCGTGTTGAGAATGCCATCCTGGACAAGAACAACGTGGTTCCCACCAACACCGAGCTTCGCGGCACGCCCGAGAACATCCTGGTGCTGGGTAAGGCTCCGTTAACTTCCGATACCACCATCGTACGTTAACGTTGGCACTGCAACATCGCTCGTAACATGTAGAATAGCCGCCCGGTTAGCGCCAGGCGGCTATTCTCGAATTGCAACAGGGAGACAATATGGCTGATTCCAGCAAAAAGATGCAGATCGTGTTTGCCTCGGCCGAGTGCGCACCGTTTGTTAAGACCGGTGGCCTGGGCGACGTGGCGGGCTCGCTGCCTGCGGCACTTGTGCGCGCCGGCGCCGAGGTTATCGTGATGGTGCCCAAGTACGCCACCATCAAGGACGAGTACAAGGCGCAGATGGAGCACTTCTCCGATTTTTACGTGAGCCTGGGCTGGCGCAACGAGTACTGTGGGCTCGAGAAGCTCGAGCACGACGGCGTCACGTATATGTTCATCGACAACGAGCGCTACTTTGCGCGCGACTATCCGTACGGCTTCTTTGACGACGGCGAGCGTTTTGCGTTCTTCTCCAAGGCCATCACTGAGAGTCTGCAGCACCTGCCGGCCGGTTTTGAGTGCGACATCCTGCACTGCAATGACTGGCAGACGGCACTGGCGCCTGTGTTCTTGCGCGAGTTCTACCAGGGCCTGCCGCTGTACGACCGCGTCAAGACCGTGTTCTCGATCCACAACGTGGCGTTCCAGGGCCAGTTTAGCGACACCGTGATGGAGGATATCCTGGGTGTGGCGCACATTCCGGCGGCAGCCTCGCAGCTGCGTTGCGACGCCTGCAGCATCAACTACATGCTGGGCGCGCTGCGCTATGCCGACGCCATCACCACGGTGAGCCCCACCTATGCCAACGAGATCCAGACGCCCGAGTTTGGCGAGGGCCTGGACGGCGTACTGCGCGAGCGCTCCTATGCGCTGCAGGGCATTTTGAACGGCATTGACGTGGCAGGCTTTGACCCGGCGACCGACAAGCGCATTGCCGCAAACTACACGGTTGATGACCGCTCCGGCAAGGCTGTGTGCAAGGCCAAGCTGCAGGAAGAGCTGGGGCTCGAGGTTCGCGACGACCGTCCGCTTATGGTGATGGTCACGCGCCTGACGCGCCAGAAGGGCATGGACCTGGTCATGTACGCACTCGACCGCATCCTGTCCGGCGGCGTGCAGGTGGCGGTGCTGGGCACCGGCGACCGCGACTACGAGGACGGTCTGCGCTACTTCCAGGACAAGTACCCCGGCACCATGGCCGCGCGCATCGAGTTCGATCCGGCGCTGTCGCAGCGCATGTACGCTGCCGCCGATATGTTCCTGATGCCTTCGAAGTTTGAGCCCTGCGGCCTGTCGCAGATCATCGCCATGCGCTACGGCACACTGCCTATCGTGCGCGAGACCGGTGGCCTGAAGGACACCGTGATCCCGTATAACGAGTTTACCGGCGAGGGCACGGGCTTCTCGTTTACCAACTTTAACGGCGACGAGATGGGCGACGCGGTGTTTCGCGCAGCACGCCTGTTCTGGGATAACCGTGAGGCATGGAACCAGCTAGTCACGCAGGCCATGAGCCAGGACTTTAGCTGGACGCGCTCGGCCGACAAGTATCTGGACCTGTACTTCTTTATGCATCCGGAGATTGAGAGGCCGGCGGCGGTTGTCGACGAGCCAGAGGCTGTTGCTGAGCCGGTGGCCGCTGAGGAACCCAAGGCCGAGGAGAAGCCGGATGAAGCTGAGCCCGCAAAGGCCGAGCCTGAGGTGAAGGCTGAGGTTGCTCCTGAGCCCGAGCCTGCTGCGAAGCCTGCTGCGAAGCCTGCGGCAAAGAAGACCACGACTCGCAAGACGACAGCCAAGAAGGCTACTGCGACCAAGGCGGCGGCAACCAAAACCACCGCTACCAAGGCAACGACCACGCGCAAGCGCACGACCGCCGCTGCCAAGAAGGCCGCCGAAGCCGAGGCTGCTCCCGAGGTAAAGGCCGAGGTCGCTAAGGCCAAGCCGGCCACCAAGGCTCCGGCAAAGACTGCTGCCAAGAAGACAACGGCAGCCAAGAAGACCACGGCAACGAAGTTGACGACCACGAAGGCCGCCACGACCAAGTCAGCCGCAAAGCCGGCAGCCAAGGTCGAGGAGACGCCTGCAGAGTCCAAGGCGGAGGTAACCGTCGAGACCAAGCCCGCCGCCAAGACCACCACGCGAAAGCGCACGACGACGGCCAAGAAGACCACGGCAAAGACCACGACTCCCAAGGCAGAGACTAAGCCAGCTGCTGCCAAAGAGGAGCCCAAGGCCGAGGTAAAGATTAAGCCGGCGCCGAAGGCCGCTGAGGTCAAGGCCGCACCGAAGGCAGAGACTAAGCCCGAGCCCGCCAAGGAGAGCCCGGTCTCCCCCGCCGCTCCGGCAGAGAAAAAGGCTCCGTCCAAGAAGACGTCCGTCCGCAAGGCCACGGCCACCCGCAAGCGCCGCTAGCCCACAGACGATCCAAAACCTAATCAAACCCTATGTAAGGGGCGCTCCAACCGGGCGCCCCTTCTCTGTTGATAGTTGGTAAAACGATTTTCTAGGACAACCGTTCGCCGATGGTAAACGGATGTTGTTTATACAGCCTGTGTGCAACATATATACTTATATCCTGTGCGTAAAGCCCATGGCCCGCAGGCCGTGATTCTATTGAACTGGACCGAATTATGAGATTGATTCACAACAGCCGTCTGCCGCAGTTTCGCACTCCGTTTGGCGCTGTGACCACTGGAACTTCCGTTTCGCTCTCGGTGATTTTGGAGGATGCCGACCCCAACCAGGCAACGCTTACGCTGCGCACCTGGGTCGATGAGATCGGTGAATCTCTGTATCCCATGACGCACGAGGGCGACGGCATATTTACCGTAGAGCTTGAGTGCGCCGAGCCCTGTCTTATCTGGTACAGCTTTATCTGCAACATCGAGGGCCAGCCCGAGGTCCGTCTGGGCGCACCGCAGGGTCGCACCGGTGGCGAGGGCGTAACTTGCAACTACGCCGAGGTCCCGTCCTTCCAGATCACCGTCTACAAGCACCGCAAAGTTCGTCCCGAGTGGTACGAGCGTGGCATGGTCTACCAGATCTTCCCCGACCGCTATGCCCGCGATGAAAACTGGCGCGAGCGCACGCTTGCCGAAGTTGAAAAACCACGCAAAGGAATCCAGCGCCGCATGGTCGAGGACTGGAACGAACCGCCCGAGTACGAGCGTGCCGAAGACGGCTCCATCAAGACCTGGGATTTTTACGGCGGCTCGCTCAAGGGTATCCAAAATGACCTGCCCCGCATTGCCGAGCTGGGCTTTACGGCCATCTACCTCAACCCCATCTTTGAGGCCGCGAGCAACCACCGCTACGACACGGCCGACTACACCAAGATCGACCCGATTCTGGGCACCGAGCAGGACTTTACCGAGCTGTGCGAGGCGGCCGAGAAGCTTGGCATTTCCATCATTCTAGACGGTGTGTTCAACCATACGGGCGACGACTCGATCTACTTTAACCGCTACGGCAATTATCCCGGCGTCGGTGCTTGGCAGAGCGAGGACTCGCCGTGGCGCGATGCATTTTACTTCCATGAGGACGGTTCGTATGACTGCTGGTGGGGCGTGGGCAACATGCCCGCCATCAATGAGAGCTCCGAACTGGTGCGCGAGCGGCTCCTGGGCAAGGACGGCGTGATCCGTAAATGGCTGCGCGCCGGTGCCCATGGCTGGCGACTCGATGTGGCCGACGAGCTTTCCGACGACTTCCTGGCCGAAATCAAAAAGGCCGTGCTCGCCGAGAAGCCCGACGCACTGCTGCTCGGCGAAGTCTGGGAGGACGCTTCCAACAAGATCAGCTATGGCCACCTGCGTCGCTATCTGCAGGGCTCGGAGCTCGACTCCGCCATGGACTACCCCTTCCGCGACATGGTCATCGGCTTTTTGATGGGCTACAAGAACGCTTACCAGGCAGCCGAGGATATCGAAACCCTGCGCGAGAACTACCCGCGCGAGGCACTGGCCTGCGCGCTCAATCTGCTTTCGAGCCACGACCGTCCGCGCATCATATCGGTGCTCGGCGGTGGCCCCGACGAGTCGCAGCTGCCCGAGAGCGAGCGCAGCAAATGGCGCCTGGACGAGAACTCGATGGGTCTGGCCAAGAGCCGTTTTTGGCTGGCGACGCTCATGCAGATGACCTTCCCGGGCGTACCCTCAATCTATTACGGCGATGAATACGGCTTGGAGGGCCTCACCGATCCGGGCAACCGCCGTACCCTGCCGACCAAGGACCAACTCCACGACTTCGACACACTGGCCATCGTTAAGAACGCGTCTGCCGTGCGCCGTGCGCTGCCCTTTATGGTCGATGGCGAGATCAAGGCCTTTGCGCTCAACGACGAAGTCTTGGCTTACACCCGCACGGGCAAAGACGGCGAGGCCGCGACGGTTATCATCAACCGCAGTCTGCGCAATTCGCACCGCGTGACGATTCCGGCGCTCGGCGAATGCGCGAGCGACGTGATCAGCGGTCACGAGTGCGAGATCCACAACGGTACCGTCACGCTCGACCTGTACCCGCTGGGCTCTTCGATCATCTATCACCATGCCGAGAAGCGCCTGCAGGAGCCGCTCGATCATGGCGCGGGCGTTGTGTGCCACATCACCTCGGTGCCGACCGATGACGGCAAGCCCGGCACAATCGGTGCGCCCACGCGTCGCTTTATCGACCATCTGGCCGCTATGGGCATGCGCTACTGGCAAGTCCTGCCCGTCAACCCCACGGACTTCTTCCGCTCCCCCTACGCCGGCCCCTCGGCCTTTGCAGGCAATATTGATCTGCTACCCGAGAGTCACGAGGAGCTGGCCGCCGACTTTGCTGCATGGAAGGCTCACGGCGGCGAGGATGCCGACCCGCTGTACACGGCGTTTAAACATCGCAACGCCGACTGGCTCGAGAAGTACTGCGTCTACATGGCCGTTAAGAAGTACTTTGAGGGCGAGTCGCGCCACGATTGGCCGGCAGATGTCGCGCGCTACAACGAGTATCTGATCGATGACAAGCGCTTCCACGACGAGGCCGAGCTGCAGGCGTACATGCAGTATCGCTTTGACCTTGCCTGGTGCGAGCTCATGAACTATGCGCACAAGAAGGGCATCGAGGTCATCGGCGATATCCCGATGTATGTCTCGGACGATTCGGCCGACGCGTGGAGCGAGCCCGAGAACTTCTGGCTGTCCGATACCGGCAAGGCGATTGAGATTTCGGGCGCGCCGCCCGACAACTTTGCGCCCGAGGGCCAGGTGTGGGGCAACCCCACCTTCCGATGGGATCGCATGAAGGAGAACGGCTATCGCTGGTGGCTCGACCGCCTGCGCCGTGCGTTTTCGCTCTACGACCGCGTGCGCCTGGACCACTTCCTGGGCTTCCACAGCTACTTTAGCATTCCCGCCGGTAAGGCCTGTGCCGACGGCCGCTGGCTGGCAGGCCCGGGCAAGGACCTGTTCCAGACCGCCTATGAAGAGCTGGGTCCGCTCAACTTTATCGCCGAGGACCTGGGTTACCTGACGCCCGGCGTTCGCGCCATGGCTTCGACCTGCGGCTTCCCCGGCATGGACGTGCTGGAGTTTAGCGACTACGACGTTCGTTGCGGAATTCACCCCACACCGGGAAAGATCCTGTACACCTCGACGCACGACACCTCGACACTTGCCGGCTGGTGCACGCGCTCCTTTGCAGGCGGCGATGAGCCGAGCGGCATTACATTGGCAAGCGAGCTCATGGGCAATGCCCTGGCAAGCGGTGCACCGCTCGTGATGATGCCGCTGCAGGACGTGCTGGGACTGGGCGACGATGCACGTATGAACGTGCCGGGTGTAGCCACAGGCAACTGGACATGGCAGGCTGACGAGGCCGACGTTGCTGCAGCCGAGGAGAAAACTGCGAAGCTCCTGCGCAACACTCATAGATTCTGGGGCGAAGCGTGATAAAACCCCCGATATAGGGTACAGTTACAGCTGTTTGAATTTTTGCGGGCAGAGCGATCTGCCCGCTTTGTGCTGAAAAGGAAGTATTATGGCGCGCTACGATTACAAGTGCACGAGCTGCGGCAACGTGTTTGAGGTTGAGCACCCCATGTCCGAGACGCCCGAGGTCGTATGCCCTAGCTGCGGTGCCCCGGCATCCAAGACGTTCTCGGCCAGCGGCATTAAGTTCGAAGGCAGCGGTTTCTACAACACCGACCAGCGAAGCGGTGGTTCCAGCACCAACGCCACCAGCGGCTGCTGCGCCAACTGCCCGCATAGCCACTAGAAACCAATCAGCCCCGCGATCAACATGATCGCGGGGCTGATTCTTTAGCTACCCAGGCATCTCTATGAGTTGCGGTGAAATAAGGTCTGTTTGGCGGGTAGAAGCCGATATTCAATCCCTATTTCACCGCAACTTAGTAGCTACTTGTGGACCAGGCGGGCGCAGAAGTGGCCGTCGTAGGAGTCGGCGTTTATGGGGACGCTCTGGAAGAAGCCTCGATCGTTCTGGCGTACGGATGCGAGCTTCTTGGCCTGATCGAACTCGGGGAGTTGCAGAATCTGCGCCTCGGAGAGGGGTGCCAGGCTAAAGTCCGTGCCCTCGGGCGAAGCCAAAAACGCATCCACCACCTGCGTGTTCTCCTCGTCGAAGACCGAGCACGTCGCATAGATGAGCTCGCCGCCGGTAGCCACGCGCGCAGCAGCCTCCTTGAGCATCGTCAGCTGCAGCTTGGGTAACTCAGTCGTCACATCATTCTCGGTTAGGCGCCACGGAATCTCGGGATGACGGCGCATGGTGCCGGTGCCCGAGCACGGCGCATCGATAAAGACCGTGTCGAACTTGACCCGCTCACCGCGCATAGCATCAAACGATGTGAGCACATCATCAAGCTCACAGGCATCACCCGACACCGTACGAACACCCGTTATACCCGCCTTATGCAGGCGTGCGAGATTCTGATCGCACTTGCGATCGTGCAGATCGAGCGCGGTATGCTGACGCTCGTACCCGGCACGCTTGGCCTGGCACATCATCACATAGGTCTTGGTGCCGCGACCGGCTCCAATCTCCAGGCAACGACCGGGACGTGTAGCGGCAGTAGCGATAAGCTGAGCGTTGAGGTCCGAGGCAACCGCGGCAGCACGCTCAAACACGCCCGATGCAACCGTGACCTGCGCATCGACCGGAGCATGGCAGCCCGGGAAGACAGGCGCAACGAGCTGCGAGATATACGGGTCGGCCTTGGTCGCAAACGCATTCTCGTGCAGTGCAAGCGGCGCGGGGGCCAGATTACCGGCAAAGTTGAGCGCGCCCTCGGGCGTATCGAACGAGGCCATAATACGAGCGCACAGCCAACGAGGAAGACCCATCAAACGCGAAAGGCGAACCAAACGGCGCTCGGACTCATCCACGTCAGATGCCGTGGCAAAATCCTCCACGTTGTCCGCAACCTTGTGCAGCACCGCGTTAGCCAGGCCCGCGGCAGACTTAGCACCGCTGCGCACCAGCTCAACACCCTGGCTCACGGCAACGCGGCCCGGCGTATGCAGATAGAGCATCTCGAAGGCCGAGATGCGAAGCGCCATGCGAACGCGCGGCGCGACCTTTTTGGGCTTATCCAAAAACTGATCGAGCAACTCATCCAAAATACCCTGCGTGGCGGCAACACCGAGCGCCAAACGAGCGGCAAAAGCGGAATCGCGCTGGTCAATGGCCTTGGCGGAAGCGCGGGACGAGAGCACGTCGCGCGCATACATACCGCGGCGATCGGCCTCCATCAACACATCGAGCGCAAGCTTGCGCGCGGGAGAAAGCTTGCTCATGACAAAACACCCCACGTCAGATCGGCACCCTGCAGGCCGGCAGCCCAGGCAGAAGCAGTCATGGCACGCTTGCCATCGGGCTTAACCTCAAGCAGTTCAACCGCGCCATCGGAAAGGCCCAGGTAAACACGCTTGCTCTTGACGGCAACAGTACCCTCGCCAAGCGACACATCAGCCGGCGCGGCATCGAGCACGCGAACCGTCTTGCCAGCGATCACACAACGAGCGGGCGCGGTGTCGGACGAAGCGAGCACATGACGCACGCAATCGAGAGCCGCCATCTGCGGATCCAGACGCATCTCCTGCTTGGAAATCTTGGCAGCATGAGTGACGAGCGACTCATCCTGCTCAGTCCAAACAGCCGAGCCATCGGCAAGCGAGGGAAGCGTATCGGCAAGCAACTTACCGCCAAGCTCACCAAGCTCCATCGTGAGCGCATCGGCATGCTTACCGGCAACCGACGTAGAGGCCTGGGCACAATAAGCGCCCGTATCCACGCCATGTCCAATGCGCATAATGGAAACGCCAGCAACCTCATCACCAGCAAGAATGGCACGCTGAATGGGAGCAGCGCCACGCCAACGAGGCAGCAAGGACGCATGAACGTTCACGATACCGAGCGGCGCCATATGCAGCACCTCATCAGGCAAAATGCAGCCATAAGCAGCCACACAGAAAATATCAGCCTGCACAGCCTGGAGCGCCTCAACAACCTCAGGCGTCATACGATTAGCCTCAACAACCGGCAGGCCAAGCTCAAGCGCCTTGGCCTTAACAGGAGACGGCTCCAGCTTCTTACCACGCCCACGAACAGCATCGGGACGCGTAATAACAAGCGCAATCTCGTTCCCAGCCTCAACAAGCGAAGTCAGCGAAGGCACAGCAAAATCAGGCGTACCCATAAACACAATACGCATAAAGAACGTCTCCCCTCAACCAAAGCCGAGACGGCTACAAACAACAGCGGAAAGCCAAGTACCCAGCCCATCCGCAATAACAATTCAACAAGAACAAATATACCCAAAACCAAAGAAAGAGCCGCAATAAAAGCAGCTCTTCCAACAAAGCAATTATCAGCGAAGACGCCCCTCCCTGGCCCACGGCACCCGGGCGAGACAAGCAGCGTCAACGTAGTCCCCGGGGCGCCCGCCTATATCGTCCCGCGCGCAGTTTCGCAGCGCAGCGAGAATGTTTGAGCACGGGATGATATAGGCGGGCGCCCCGGGGACGGACAAACCTACTCCGTCTCGCCCGGTCGAGCGCCGCGGGCTAGGGCGTCCTGGTACTCCTTGACTGCCTTGATCCTCTGCATCGGCTTGAGTCGCTCGAACATGGTATTGCCGTGCAGGTGATCGATCTCGTGCTGCAGGCACACGCAGAACAGGTCGCCTGTGGCCTCATAGCGAATCAGGTTGGCATCCAGGTCATACGCCTCGACGACAACGTGATCGGGACGCTCGATCTCGCAGCTAATGCCGGGGATGGAAAGGCAGCCCTCGCTAAACGGCACCAAATGGTCACTCTGCTCGACAATGACGGGGTTGATGAGCACGTACGGGTCGTAATCGTTCTTGTCGCTGTAGTCGCAGTCGATGGTGACGAGCTGAATGAGCTCACCGATCTGCGGGGCGGCCAGGCCGCAACCGCCGTTGTCGAACATCATCTTCTTCATCTTCTCGGCAAGCGCCTCAATCGCCGGGGTGATCTCCTCGATGACGGCGCACTCCTGGCGCAGACGAGGGTCGGGCGACAGTACGATTCCGTTGGCTTCCATGGCCATCCTTTCGGGTTGTTACATCAAATCATAGGCATCGACGTCAACGCTCACGCTCACGCCGCGCATGGAGCCCGCCTCTTTGAGGCAGGCGTCGATATCATCAGAGACATGGTACCCCACGGGCGACTTCACAAGCAGATGGAAGCGGTAACGGTCCTTGGCTCTCTCGATTACACACGAAGCCGGGCCCAGCACCTGCGGCACCGCGCTGCCCGCCCGCAAAAAGTCTGGCGCGGCGGCATGCCAGCGGCGCTTAAGAAGCTTTGCAATGCGCCCGATGTAGTCGTGCGCGTCGTCTCGGTTCGCCGACCACACCAAAATGTTGACCAGGCGAATAAACGGCGGGTACAGCGCGTCGCGGCGCTGATCCAGGTCGTAGTCGGTAAAGATCGAACGGTCGTGCTCAGCGACGGCGCGAATGACCGGATCCTCGGGCAGGTAGGTCTGGATGATCACCTCACCGGGACGATCGCCGCGACCGGCACGGCCCGCCACCTGTTCCAGCAGGTCGTAGGCGCGCTCCCCTGCGCGGAAGTCCGGCAGCTTGAGGGCAAAGTCGGCATTGACCACGCCCACAAGCGTGACCTCGGGAAAGTCAAGGCCCTTGGCGATCATCTGCGTGCCCAGCAGCACCGCACAATCGGCGGCATCGAACTGCTCGAGCAGTTTTTTGTGCGCATCCTTGCCGCGCGTGGAATCGGCATCCATGCGAATGATGGCGACATCCTCGGGCAGCATCTGGTGCAGCGCGTCCTCGATCTGCTGAGTGCCCAGGCCCATTTTTGCCAGATAGCGGCTACCGCATTTGGGGCAACGACTCGTGGGCGCGGGATACGGCTGCACGCGCCAAGACGATCCGCAGGTGTGACACTGCAGCGTGTGCGTGCGCTCGTGATACGTAAGCGCGGTGGAGCAGTGGTTGCAGGTTGGGACGCAGCCGCACTCGCGGCACATCAGGAACGGCGCAAAGCCACGGCGGTTATGTAGTAGCACTGCCTTCTCGCGGCGCTCGACCACACGCTCCAGACCTTCCATCAAGGGTTTTGAGAACATAGAGCGGCTGCCGTGCGAGAACTCGCGGCGCAGGTCGGCAATGCGGACTGTCGGCAGCACGGCGTGTCCCGGGCGCTCGGGCATCTCGACGCGCGTCCAGGTGGCACCGTTATACGTGCCACGGCGGCAGCGGTCGAGGGCCTCGGCCGAGGGCGTGGCGGAGCCCAACACGAGCGGGCAGCGGTAGCGCCGCGCCATCTCGGCCGCCACCTCGCGCGCATGGTAGCGCGGACTAGAGCCCTGCTTGTAGCTGGTCTCGTGCTCCTCGTCGATGATGATGAGACCCAAGTCGCTGAGCGGGCAAAAGAGCGCCGAGCGGGCGCCGACTACCACGCGGGCCGCACCGCTGGCGACCATATCCCACTGGTCCAGACGCTCGCCGGCCGAAAGGCGCGAATGGAACACGGCGACCGTCTCGCCAAAGCGCGAACGGAAGCGGCCGACGGTCTGGGCCGTCAGCGAGATCTCGGGCACGAGCACGCAGGCCGAACGGCCGGTCGCCAGCACGCGCTCAATCGCCGAGAGGTAGACCTCGGTTTTGCCGGAGCCGGTGACGCCGTCGACCAGCACCACGTCGCCATGAGCGTCCAGACGGGCGCGCTCAATCTGCGCGAGTGCCTGTTGCTGGCCGTTGGTAAGAGAGACCGGCGCCTTGCCGCTTGCCGAGGACAGCGTGGTCTGCTCGCTGCAACCGCGCCAGGCACGGCGCTCCTCCACCACCACGACGCCGCGTTTTTCGAGCGCCTTGATGGTCGCCGACATACTGTTATAGAGCAGGTTGAGGTCGCGCGTCGTGACCGGGCCGCACTGGAGCGCCTCGATGAGCTGACGCTGACGGACCGCGGTCTTTGGCGGCGTGTAGTCGAAACCCTCGGGCGTGAGCATGACCCAGCGGTTTTGGATGGGTTTAACGGCAGGGCGCTCAACGGTCCACACGCCGTCATCGCCCTTGACCACGCGCGGGCTTCCGCCCGGAGGCAAGAACAGGCGCAGGCACTCGGAAAGCGTCGCAACATACTCGCGGCTCATCCAACGTGCAATACGGGCGGACTCGGCGCCAAAGAGCGGTTTGCTGAGGATGGTCTCGATGGGCTTGATGCGCGCGGTGTCGAGGGTAATGTTGCCTTGCAAGTCGCCCAGTTCGGGCGCAATATCGACGATATAGCCTGCGGCAGCACGGTTACCAAAGTGGACCAGGACCGTGGATCCGATCTGCGCCTCGTTGGCAAGGGACCGGGGGATACCGTAGGCGAATGGCTCGGACAGCGCACGGGTCGGGATGTCGAGGACCACGCTCGCGTAGGCGGCAACGGGCTCGGGCGCGGACTCGGGCTTGGCCTGCTCGGCCGAGCGGTCGGGCTTTTCGAGGGCCTGTTTTGGTTCCGGCGAACCAAACAGCGAAAGTTGCTCGGCCATGGCCCCAGCACCTCCTATCCCATACGTCTACAGAAACAAGAGCCCCGCTCTGAGTGAACGGGGCTCGGATACATACATTTGCGCAGCGATTACAGCGCCATCGTGCGGGCGCGGTCGATGCGCGCCAGGCAGTCGTCGCGGCCGACGAGCGCCATGGTCTCGCCCAGCGGAGGACTCACCATGTTGCCGCAGACGGCGACGCGCACGGCCTGGAACACCACGCGCTTCTTAAGGTCCATCTGCTCGGGAAGCGGCTCAAGCGCGGCGTCAATGTTGACAGCCGTCCACTCGTCCACGCCCTCGAGCGCGGCCTTGGCGGCATCCAGAATGGCGCCCATGCCTTCCTTGGCCAGGCCCTTGTTGACGGACTTCTCGTCATACTCAAGCGTCTCGGCCGTAGCAAAGATGGGAGCGGCGACGGTCACGGCGTCGGCCGGCATCTTGGTGCGCGGCTTAACGATGGCAGCAAGCGCATCGATCCAATCCTCGCCGTACTCGACATTACCCTCGATAAGACCCGCCTCGTGCAGCTCGGGGACCATGATCTCATCGGCAAACTGAGCATCGGACATGCCATTGATGTACTCGGCATTAACCCAATCAAGCTTCTTGGGGTCGAAGGTCGCCGGGTTCTTGGAGATGCGGTCGAGCGAGAACTTGCTGGCCAGGACATCGCGCGGGATGATCGTGGTCTCGCCGTCGAGCGACCAGCCGAGCAGCGCCAGATAGTTGACGAAGGCGTCGGACAGGTAACCGGCGTCGCGGTACTCCTCCACCGAGGTGGCGCCGTGGCGCTTGGAGAGCTTTTTGCCGTCGGCACCCAAGATCATGGAGATGTGGGCGAACGTGGGCACGGGCGCGCCGAGGGCCTCGTAGACCATGACCTGACGCGGGGTGTTGGACAGGTGGTCGTCGCCGCGGATGACATGGGTGATCTTCATCATGGCGTCGTCGACGACAGTCGCGAAGTTGTACGTGGGCGTGCCATCGGAGCGGAAGATGACAAAGTCGTCGAGCTCCTTGGCATCGAAGGTCACCTCGCCGTGGACGGCATCGTGGATAACGACGTCGCCGCGGTCCTCGGGCACCTTGATGCGAAGGACGTAGGACTCGCCGGCCTCGATGCGACGGCGGGCCTCCTCGGGATCAAGATTGCGGCAACGGCGCTGATAGCCCTGGAAGGGGTCCTTGCGCTCCTGCGCGGCCTTGCGGTCGGCGTCGAGCTGCTCCTTGGTGCAGAAGCAGGGATAGGCCTTGCCCTCGTCCCAAAGCTTCTGGGCGGCCTGCTTGTACAGGTCCAGGCGCTCGGTCTGGGCGTAGGGGCCAAAGTCGCCGCCCACCTCGGGACCCTCGTCCCAGTCCAGGCCCAGCCAACGCATGGCGCGCAGGATGATCTGCGTGTTCTCGTCGGTAGAGCGGGTGGGGTCGGTGTCGTCGATGCGCAGGATGAACGTGCCGCCGTTTGCACGGGCGAAAGCCCAGTTATAGATAGCGGTGCGGGCGCCGCCAATGTGCAGCTTGCCCGTCGGTGAGGGTGCAAAGCGGACGCGAACGTCTGATGCCATGGAAATCTCCTCGATTGCAGGATGGATGTCTAACCGCACCAGTATAAAGCATCAAAGCAACCTCCGCACAAAGGGCACCGACCTACTCATTGGGGACAGACTTAAATGACCAGTCATTGGACAACCTGTCGGCACTTAGGTAAGGGTGGTCATTTAAGTCTGTCCCCAATGAGTAGGTGCGGAAAGGGTGTGAATGTTTGATTTACGCGCTATGATGAGCCCTTGCATAGAGAGCCCGGCGGAATGGTAACGGTCGCCGGGACACGTTTTTGAAAGGACAATCATGTCAGAAGAACTTCGTTCCATCCCGCCCCAACACGGGTCCTTTGTTTTTACGTCGGAGTCGGTGACCGAAGGTCATCCCGATAAGATCGCTGACCAGATCAGCGACGCCGTACTCGACGCAATCCTCGCCAAAGAAATAGAGCTCCAGGAGCAGGGCTATATTGCGCCCAACGGCGTGCCTGCCAACGTGGAGAACGTCCGCTGCGCCTGCGAGACCCTCGTGACCACCGGCACCGTCATCGTTGCCGGCGAGATCCGCACCCAGGCCTACGTCGACGTGCAGGAAATCGCCCGCGGCGTCATCCGCCGCATCGGCTACAACCGCGCCAAGTTCGGTTTTGACTGCGATACCTGCGGCGTCATGAGCCTTATCCACGAGCAGTCCCCCGATATCGCCCAGGGCGTCGACGAATCCTTCGAGACCCAGACCGGCGCTACCACCGACCCAATCGACCTGATCGGCGCCGGCGACCAGGGCATGATGTTCGGTTATGCCTCCAACGAGACCAAGACCCTCATGCCCATGCCACACTACCTGGCAAGCCGCCTGGCCGAGCGCCTGGCCGCCGTGCGTCACGACGGTACCCTCGCCTATCTGCGTCCCGACGGCAAGACCCAGGTCACCGTGCGCTACGAGGAAGGCAAGCCCGTCGAGGTCACGACCATCGTCATCTCCACGCAGCACGCAGCCGAGATCGAGGACATGGGCAAGATCAAGGCCGACATCATCGAGCACGTCATCACCCCGGTCATGGCCGCTGAGAACATGCCGTGGGACAACGCGGACATCTACGTGAACCCCACCGGTCGCTTTGTCGTGGGCGGCCCCATGGGCGACACGGGCCTCACCGGCCGCAAGATCATCGTCGACACCTACGGTGGCTACGGCCGTCACGGCGGCGGTGCCTTTAGCGGCAAGGACTGCACCAAGGTCGACCGCTCCGCAGCGTATGCCGCGCGCTGGGTCGCCAAGAACGTGGTCGCCGCCGGTCTGGCCGACCGCTGCGAGGTCGAACTTGCCTACGCCATCGGCGTTTCCAAGCCCCTCTCAATCATGGTCGACACCTTCGGTACCGCACATGTTGCCGAGGACAAGATCGTCGAGGCCGTAGAGAAGACCTTCGACCTGCGCCCGGGCGCCATCATCCGCGACCTAGACCTGCGTCGCCCCATCTACGAAAAGACAGCAGCCTACGGTCACTTCGGCCGCGAAGATGCCGACTTCACCTGGGAGAAAACCGACCGAGTCGAAGAACTCAAATCAGCCTGCGGCCTGTAATTAAGAACCGCCAAGGTCACAACACACACACGCTTTCAAAAGAAGTACCGGTCCGAACCGGTACTTCTTTTTTATTAATCCGGTGGTGAAGATATTTCGATATGAGCCCACGCTGCGTCACCAGCTAATGAATTTTGCAGCACGCGCCCTTCTACCATGTATCCTTAGTCCCGAGGGGCGGGGCATAAGGTCGATCGCGAGTTCCGCACGAGCCGGAGAGCACTTAATGTGCTCTCCGT
>CAUAIH010000024.1:0-26856 GCA_958429025.1 uncultured Collinsella sp.
TCATGCCGCCGAAGTTGAAAGGCAGATTGCCGCTCTGGCGGGCTTGCAGCGTCGAGCCGTTGCGCGGTTTGGAAAACCGCGCAACTAGAGCTACATGACCATAATGTAGCGCGATCCCACGTAGTACTGCTTACCCATCAGGACCGGCTCGCCATTGGGGCCCGTGAAGCCGGCACGCAGGTTGAGCAGCGGATCGTGCGGAGCAATGCCCAGCTCGGCCGCCTGCTCGGTATTGGCACGAACGGCCTCGACCGTGCGGTAGCCAACCGAGACAATCGGCGTTCCGCCAACACGCTCGACCTCGGCAAAAATCGACTTGTCCTCAAGATCGGCCGTCAACAGCTCGCGGTAGGCATCAAACGGCACAAAGATGTTCTCCTCAAAGATGGGCTCGCCGTCGGCCGTACGCACGCGCTTGATATGCAGCAGCAGCGCATCCTTCTGCAGGCCAAAGAACTCCATCTCGTTTTGGCGCGCCGGAACGATCTGGCGATCGATCACGTGCGCACCGGCCTTCATGCCGTTGCCGGCACACAGCGCGGTAAACGTCTGCAGCGTCGAGGCGTGAAACTGGCGATTGATGTGCGGCGTGGAGACAAAGGTGCCGCGGCCCTGCTGCTTAACCAGGTAACCATCGGAGCACAGCTCCTCGACAGCGCGGCGCACCGTAATACGGCTCACCTCGTACTGCTCGGCTAGTTCAAGCTCGGACGGAATACGCTCCTTGGGTGCATAAACACCTTTCTCGATCGCATCCTTGATTTCGTCGTAAATCTGCTGGTAAAGCGGTGCATTTTTGGGCGCAGGCATATCTGATCACTCTTATCGAAATATTGAAATAACTAATACGTATATAACGTCTAGTTTCATGTTACCTCATATTGATAAAACGATACACCCTCCCTACCAAAAAGCGACAGCTTCATTTTGGTAGGTTTTATCTGGGCAAACGAGAGCCCCTCGAAAGCAACGGGGCTTTCGAGGGGCTCGTTCGGATGGGTTGCGCAGGACCGGCAAAATGCCAATACCCTACTTGCCGTCGTCCTGCTGCAGGCTATCCTGCTCGCTGAGGCGCGCCTGCCTGCTGGCCATACGTGCGGGCTTGTCGGGATCGGGTACGGCCGTGGGCATGGGCTCGTCGACATGCCCGCCCCACCAGCCGCCCACAAAGTTGAGCGTGTGGAACACGTTGATCACGGCGCCGGGATCAACGTCGCACACCAGCTTGATAATGTCCTGACTCTCGTAGGTCGAGACAACGGTGTTCAGCAGGTACATCTTCTCGCGGCTGTATCCGCCGATGACCTCGGCGCAGCTAATGCCATGCTGAAAATGGTCAACATAGGCGGTCATGACCTCGTCCGCCTTGCGCGTCGTGATCTGCAGCGTTACGCGGTCGTAGCGACGATAGAAACTGTCGATGGTCTTGGTCGAAATAAACTGAAACACGATGGAATACGCCGCCTTGTCCCAGCCAAACATAAAACCAAAGATCGCCAGGATAAAGCAGTTGAAACCAAAGATGACGCCCCAGATGGTCTTGCCCGTGTGGTTGGAGACCCACAGCGCGATAAAGTCGGTGCCGCCGGTGGATGCGCCGGACTTAAGCGCGATGGCAGCGCCCAGGCCCGAGACCACGCCGCCAAAAATGATGAGCATGATCTTGTCGCCCAAAAATGGAGCGAAGTGAAAGACGTTGAGGAACAGCGACGAGAGCACGACCTGCATCATCGAGAAGATGACGAAGCGCTTGCTAATGCCGCTCCAGCATAGGAGCGCCACGGGGATGTTGAGCGCGAGCATACCGAGCGAAATGTCGATGTGAACGCCGCCCAGCGAGGTAACGCGATCGAGCAGGACCGCAACGCCGGTGAGGCCGCTCGGAAGCAGGTCGGCGGGCTGAATGAACGCCTGGATCAGGAATGTCTGGAGAACGGCGGAAATCGTGACCGCCACGGCGGTAATAGCGCGGCGGACGATGGTAAGGCGGCCGAGCATGAGCACGCGGTCCGTGAGCTGATCGATGGCGTTCGCCACGTAGGCTCCTTTCGAAGGCAGATGTGGTTGTGGGGCATGCCCGCGATTGTAGCATGGAGCGTGCGGGAGCGCTTCAATTCACCCTCCCTCGACAACCAAAGCGGGACCAGCAACCCCCACGACCAAAGGCCCAAATTACAAGTGAGTAGACTTTTTACGATCTGCCGAGCACACCCAAAACCGCCACCCCTGTGACCTGCGGTTTTACAAAGGAAGATATGCATTGTGCTTGGCCTGCGCCAAAAAGTCTACTCACTTAGCCCGAATCGAAGCCAAACGGATCAAAATCGAAACCAAATTGAGCCAATCCACCGCAAAAAACGTTTGAACCCGTGCTCTCGCGGCGGATTGACACTACAAAGCGGCCAAAATGTCGGACAGGTTGTCGATGACAACGTCGGCGGCGGACTGGTCCAGGTTGACGCCCTCGTGCGGACGCAGCGCCAGGACTCGGGCGCCGGAGCGTTTGCCGGCCTCGATGCCTAAAGGCGAATCCTCGATAACCAGGCACTCGGCAGGCTCCACCCCCAGCGCCTCCATGGCGCGCAGGTAGATCTCGGGATCGGGCTTAAACGCACTGCACTCGTGGCCGCTGATGGTGTAGTCCAGCACGTCGGCGATGCCGGCAATCTCCACCAGCTCGTCGATCAGCTCGCGATAGGACGAGCTCGCGATAGCACATTTCACGCCGCGCTCGTGCAGCTCGCGCATCACCGGCTCCGTCTGCTCGTTGAGCAGCTCGGCATACGGAACGGGGTGGTCCGGGCTGTAGACCTGCTTATACTCCACGCGCAGGCGCTCGCGCAGCTCAACATCGTCGGGCACCAGCGCCTCCCAAATGGCGGGCTCGTTAGACCCCGAAAGATCGGGGATCTCGTCAAAGTGGAACCCCTTCTCTTCCATAAACGCCACGCGACGACGGTTGTAGAACCACTCGGTATCGACCAGCACGCCGTCCATGTCGAACAGCACTGCCTTGATCATACGCATCTCCTCTCAAGAACAAAAAAGGGGACGGGGCACAAACCCCATCCCCTCTCAATCAACCCGTAAGGTCTACTTACTTGTGATTAGTAGGAAAGCTTCCACATGTAGCGACGCATGGTCAGCGGGTGCTGACGGGCCTCGGCGATCTGGTTGCCGTACTCGCGCATAACGGCGAGGTGCAGCAGCGGGTTGAAGTAGGTGACAACGCTCGCGGGCACGGCGTCAGCCAGGCCGTAGTCCTTGGAGTCGATCAGAGCGACCTTGGCGCCCATGCGCTCAAGGAAGGTGAGGGCGCGGGCGTCCATCGGACGGGTGGCGCCATCGGACATGAGGAAGACGTAGGGCTTACCCTCGGTGGAAACCTCGAACGGGCCGTGGAAGTACTCGCCGGTGTTGTAGGCGGCGGCGTCGATCCACTGCATCTCGGTGAACAGGAAGGCGGCGTTAGAATAAGCCATCTTCTCGGAGGCACCAGAAGCCATGAAGTAGATCATCTTGTCGTCCTTGAAGTCCTCGGCGAACTTCTTGGCGAGCTTCTTGCAGTGCTGAGCGGCGTTCTCGCAGAGCTCGAAGACGTTGGTGAGGCCGGTGATCATGTCCTCGTAGTGGTCATAGCCCTCGGTCTGCTGAAGGATCTCGAGAGCAAGAGCGATGGCATAGCCGGGCTTCTCGCACTTGGCAGCGTAGTTGGCGTGGAAGCCGTGAACGATAACGTGGTCGGCGTCGACGGTCAGAGCGGAGCCAGCCTTGTTGGTGAGGGAGACGACCGGGCAGTTGTGCTTCTTGGCGGTCTTGTTGGCCTCGACGGTCTCGGGCGTGGAGCCACCGAGGGAGCAGGTGATCACGAAGGTGTGCTCGTTGACCCAGGAAGGCGTGTCGTAGTTGAACTCGTTAGCGGTGAAGATCTGAACGTTCAGCTTGTCCGTGTTGTTGGCCAGGAAGTACTTGGCGGGGTAAAGGTCGGACATGGAGGCACCGCAGCCGACGAAGGCGACGCTGTGGATCTCGTGGTTGGACAGGACGTCAGCGACGATCTGCTTAGGGAGGTTAAGGTCGATCTCGTACATCTGACACATTCCTTTCGATTTTTGCGGCGCCACATTGCCGGACGCTCGCAGGGTTACCGTGGTTTGGACCGAGTCGCCGGCCCGTTAAGGATGCGACAAAGGGACTGTCCCATTGTCGCATTTTGGGAATGGAAGCCTGCCTGGGGTATGGGATGCCAGGCAGGCCCCCGGGGGAAAGCGGTTAGACGCTTGGTCGCGACTAGGCCAGGATGCCGGCCGCGGAGAGGGCGATGCCGCCCACGATGGCGATCACGAGAAGCCAACCGGTGTTGACGTTCTTCTTGATGAGCCAGTACATAAGGCCGGTGAGGCCAAGGGAAATCATCTGGGGCATCATGCCGTCCAGGATGTCCTGGATAACGACGGTGCCCTCAGCGAACTGCAGCGGGGTGGTGGCGCCGATCAGCGTAGCGATCATGCCGCCCACGGACATAAGACCCACGATGCCGCAGACATACATGAGCTTCTCCATGAGGTCGCCGCCCTGAAGCTTGCTCAGGTACTCGTGGCCGCCCTGATAGCCCATCTTGGCTGCGAACCAAGTGATCAGCACAGAGGGGACGATGGAGATGAGCATGGCCAGGATCGGGCCCATGATGGAGCCCTGCTGAGCCAGCTGAACGCCCAGGCCAAAGGCGATAACGCGGATGGTGCCCTGGAAGAAGGAGTCACCGATGCCGGAAAGCGGACCCATGAGGGAGGTCTTGACCGCGTTGATCGAATCGGGATCGAAGTTCTCGGGATCCTTGGCGTACTCCTCCTCCATGGAGGCGGCGAGGCCCAGGATGAAAGCGCTCGTCTGCGGGGTGCAGTTGTAGAACGCCATGTGACGGTGGTAAGCCTCTTTCTTAGCAGCGAGCTGCTTGGGGTCGGACTCATCCGGATAGAGGCGATCGAGCGTGGGAACCATGCCGTAGAGGAAGCCCATGTTCATCTGACGCTCGTAGTTCCAAGAGGCCTGGATGGCCCAGGAGCGCCAGAAGAACTGGCTGACCTTCTTGTTCAGGGACACGTCCTTGGTTGCGGTTGCCATAGTGTGTTCCTCCTTAGTCTTCGTCGTCTTCGAGCGGATCGTAGTCGGAATCGACACCGGCGGCTGCATGGGAACCGTTGAACTTGAAGCCCATGAAGACGACAGCCAGGCACACACCGATCAGAGCGACCGCGATGACGGACAGGTTGAGGTAAGCGGCGAGCAGGAAACCGATGAACAGGAACGGAGTCATACCCTTCTTGATCATCATGGTGAGCAGCAGGGCCAAGCCGTAGGCGGTCATGATCTTGGTCGAAACGTTAAGACCAGTGGACAGCCACTCGGGAACCATGTTGACGATGGCCTGAACCAGGTCGGTGCCAACAAAGACGGCGAGGAAGATCGGCAGGAAGTACATGACGGCGTACAGACCGGAGCCGGCGCAGATGTGCATACGGTAGGCGGTCTTGAAGTTACCGTTATCGATCGCGCTATCTGCCACATGGGTGAGGGCGGCGATGATGGAACGGAACACGATGCCGAGGAGCTGACCCAGGACGGCGACCGGGATGGCGATCGTCATGGCGGTCTCGGCGGAAGCATCGGTCAGGCACGCAAAGGCAGCGGCCACGATGCCGCCCAGGACCATATCGGGCGGAACGGCGGCGCCGACCTGCACCAGGCCCATGGACACGAGCTCGACGGCGGCACCGACGGCAAGGCCGGTGGGCACATCGCCCAGCAGCAGACCGACGAGCGTAGCGCCAACGAGGGGCTGCTCGAAGTTAAGACGACCGAGCAGGCGGGAGTCCCACATGCAGAACACGCCGACGAGGCCGACGAGCACCGCACTGATGAACGTATTCATACCCTTCTCCTTTCAGTCAGGCAAAAGCCTGGTTGATTACAGCTTGGCGTCGATGTCGACGCTCTGATACGTAGGGGTCTGCTGGACATAGAGCTTGATGCCCATGTCGAGCAGCTGGTTGACGTCGGCCTTCTGGGTGGCGTCGAGGAAGACGGAGCTGTCCTTGCCGCCAATCTGATCGGCACCGTCGTGGTTGGCGGTGGCGCCCAGGTTGATGGCGTCGAGCTTGTAGCCCTGGCAGAACTGCAGCATCTCGGCCGTGTTGCCAAAGACGAACATGACACGCTCACCGAGGGTGTTGAGCTTGTCCATCTTGGCGAGGGCACGCTCGACGGTGAAGACGTTCAGGCGCACGCCCTGGGGCTTGGCCAGCTTAAGAGCGCCCTTCTTGATGTCATCGTTGGCGGCAGCGTTGTCGACGACGATGATGCGCTCGGCCTGAACCTTGGTGGTCCAGGTAAAGACGACCTGGCCGTGCAGCAGACGGTAGTCAAGACGTGCGAGGACGATCTTGGCGGGACCGGAGCTGTGACGGGATGCCTTGGTCTTCTTGGCAGGAGCCGCGGCGGCCTCGACCGGTGCGTTGGGGTTGGTCAGACCGGTGCGGGCCTCGTTGATGAGGGCTGCGAGCTCGGCACCCTTGACGGGGACGGGGCTCATAGCAAGCGTGAGCGCCAGCGGGATGTTGAAACCGCTGACAACCGTGAACTTCGTGCCGTTCTTGGAAAGCTCGACCATGTTGTTGTTGACCGAGCTGCCGAGCATATCGGTCAGCACATAGACGGTGTCGTCCGCGTTGAACGTGGCGATCATGGCGTCCACCTTATTGGTGATGGGCTCCTTGTCGTCACGAGCAAGCGACACGACGTGGACGTTCGACACGTCGCCGAGAACCATCTCGAGTGTGTCTTTGGCGCCTGCGGCCAGGCCGCCATGAGATGCGAGAATGATCTGATTCATCTTGCCTCCTCCTTTTCGTTATGGTCATTATAACGTCTTATACGTTGCGGATATTGCTAATTAGTATAAAGACCGTTCGCGGGTGAAAATCGACCGTTGACGGGTTTAACGTACTCGAAACGTTGGTGCAGGACAGGTCAGCGCTGGCTTGGCGGTGCCCGATCAAGCGCCCCGCTCATCCCCTATCGCACAAAGTACCAGGGGCTTTCCTGCACGGTGGGCTCCAGCGCGATGCCGGTGCGCTCCTTAAACAGATCCATGTCCTGCGATTTTTCGGTCCACCACGCATTGGGCTTAAAGGTCATGCTCTCAATGACATGACCGACAAACACACTGTTGCGCAGCTTGGAGAAGTCAGTGTTCATGATCAGGATGGACGCGAGCACCAGCACAATGCCCAGAACCTTGATCGCACCGGCGGGCTCGGCATAGACACCAATGCCCACCAGTACGGTGACGACCGTCTCGAAAGACATTACGACGGGAACTTTCGATGTCTCGAGCCCCATGGACAGACCCTGCATATATAAGATGTAAGCCACGGCTGTGGGGATGAGTCCAAAGCCAAGGAACAACAGCAGCAGCTGTGGCGACATTGCCGCGGCGACATCCGGCCACGGAGCCGCGATAGCTGCCATAACCGCACCGCCAAATACAAAGCCCCAAAACGTGACAGCAAGCGGGTGGACCGTCTTGGTTGCTATCCGGCTAAACACCGCGAGCGACGCACCACAAAGGCCTGCAATCACGCCCGATGTGACGCCCCAAACCGAAAAATGAAAACCGGAAAGGTCGCCATTGGTCACTGCAAGCACGCAGCCAACGATGTTAAAGACAATGGCAACGAGCTTGTTGGGGGTCACGTCCTCGCGATAAAGCACGCGGCCGAGCATGACGCCAAACACCGGTGAGGTGTAGAGCAGCACCGAGGCCGTGGACATGCCCACCTCGCCCATGCACTCGTAATAACAGGTGTTGGCGGCGGCCAGACCGACGATACCGACAAGCGCGCAGGGAACAAGCTCTTTAGGGCTTGCCTTGAACAGGGCCAGCGGACCCCGAGCCACGGTGGACCCCTCACCCGGACGGCAGCCCATAAACATCAGGACCGGCGCCAAGATAAGCGCTCCGACCAACAAGCGAAAGGCAGCCATGCTCTGGGACGAAACGCCCATGGCCGAGATGCCGTTTACAAAGATTCCGATGCTGCCCCACATAAGCGCGGCGATCAGCACCAGCACATAGCCCAGATTGCTTTTCTTCAACGCAGCCTCCTCGGTATTGTTTCCAATATGTTTCACACTACGTTATAGTCGTTATATACATTTTTCAAGACACAAATCGGCGAGCGGAAAAATCTGCTCCCCACATACTCATTGGGTAGTCATTGGGGACGCACTTAAATGACTGGTCATTCAAGAACGCCCCCCAACGACTAGGACTGTCCCCAACTGCCGGCAGAAAAGGAACGTTCCCAACGTCTAAGGCGCCGCTGGTTGAGCATAAGTCAGCGAGCGGGCCGCATTTGAGGCAAGGTGACGTGAAACGAAAGGGCGCTGACCTTCTGGTCGCGCCCTTGAAGTTGAACGTCAGATTGCCCAAATGCGGACCGCGCAGCGTCGAGCCGTTACGCGGTTTGGTAAAACCGCGTAACTAATACTCAAGCTTCCACATGTAGCGGCGCGTCATGTAGTCCTTGTGAGTAACGGCAGAGAGTGCACGCATATACACGTTGTTGAGGATCGGGGCAAAGATCAGGTGGTTGAAGTACTCGCTCACGCTGTCCTTGATGTCGTTGAGGCCGAGCTCCTTGGCGTCAAGCTGATAGACGCGCTCGCCACCGTACTGGTTGACGAAGCGGATGCCGCGCTCGTCGTTGCAGCGGCTGCGGCCGGCGCTGATGAGCTGGAACAGCGAGGTACGCTTGTCCAGGATCTCGAAGGGACCGTGGAAGAAGTCGCAGGTGTTGATGGTGCAGGAGTCAATCTGCAGCATCTCCTGCACGTTGCAGATGCTAAAGACGTAGGCGGCACCAAAGAGCGGACCCTGAGCCATGACGTTGATGCAGGGCTTGTCGGCGTTCTGCTCGGCCCACTTGGCAGCAAGCGGACGGGTGTACTCGACGGCCTTGCGATAGATGGGGTCGACCAAGTCGAACGCGGCCATAGCGGTCTCGTACTCGGCATAGCCCTCGGTCTGCTGCGTAAGCTCCATGGCGATCATGGTCACGACGGCGGAGTTGGTGCGGCCCATGCAGGACTCGTCGACGGCCAAGCTGTCGTACTGGATCTTGTAGTCGCAGACCTCGGTGAGGCCGGACTCGTCAACATAGATGGCGATGGTGCTGGCGCCGTGGTCCTTGGCGACCTGGGCGGCGACGATGGTCTCCTTGGTGCCGCGCATGGACACGACGACGGCCAGGGTGTTCTCGTTAACGTAGGCGGGGGTTGCGTGCACGAACTCGTTGCTGGTGTAGCTGGAGCTCACGACCTGCGTGGCCTCGTGCTCCATAAAGTACTGGGCAGGATAGTTGCCGCCGTTGGATCCGCCGGCGCCAATCCACACGACGCGCTTGATGCCGCCCTTGTCTGCCTTGTCAGCCAAAACCTGGGAGACGACATCCTTAACCTGTTCCTGAGTAGTCATCGTGCATCAGCCTTTCTTCTCGTTTGATGCTCTCGATGGCATACAAGTTACATACATGTTTTGGTTATGTCGACTAGTTGTATGCTATATTTGACTTAGAAATTCTGCTGGTAAGGTTTTCGACTTCCCGTTACCAGCAGTTTTGTTGTTGTATTGAATACATGCTTGATTAGACTCGCATACAAGTTAGATACAGGTTGATCACATGAACGCTTCGTCTAAAAAGAAACTGAGCCAATACGAGCGCTTGGCGGGCATGTTGCGTGACCGCATCGCCGCCGGTATCTACGCACGCGGAGACAAGCTGCCGTCCGAGATGGAACTCATGGACGAATCGGGGCTGTCGCGCAGCACCGTGCGCCACGCCCTTAAGGTACTCGTTGATGAGGGCCTGGTGCGCACCGAGCGCGGGCGCGGCGCCTTTGTGGCCGACACGCCCGCGCTCCACGAAAACAACCTGGTGTTTTCGAGCTATACCAAGCAGGTCGAAGGCCAGGGCATGAAGCCCACCACGCGCACGGTGGACTCGGGCTTTACCAAGGCGGGCGGCAGCATAGCTAAGTTCTTTGATGCCGCCGTGGGCAGCAAGCTCGTCAAACTTGTCCGCCTGCGCTACCTGGACGACGTGCCGCTGTGCCTAGAGACCACCTACCTGCCGCCAAGCTTCGAGACGCTCATCGATCGCGATATCAACGGTTCGCTCTACGCGACGCTGCGCCAAGAATTCCATCGCGCGCCAGCACAGGGACATAAGACCTTTGAGGTGTGCTATGCCTCGCAAAACGAGGCGTTTTTGCTCAACGTCGAGCGCGGGCAGGCGCTAATCCTGATCACCGACTACGTCTACGACACCGACGGCCGCCCGCTCCATGTCTCCAAGCGCATCCAGCGCACCGACCGCGCCAAATACACCGAGCCCATCGGCTAACCTGTCAAAACCACCGCAAAGGGGACAGGCACCTTTGTGGTGGTTTTAGGCGAGGAGGTCGGGGAACCAGGTTGGTTTGGGCTGGTTGGGCGTGCGCTCGGCCAGGACCAACTCCATCCAGCACATGTCGTACCAGCGGCCGAACTTTTGGGCACAGCGATCGAAGGCGCCCACCAGGCGGTAGCCCATATGGGCATGGAAATCCTGACTGTTGTGCGTTAGATATTCGTCGTCCTTGTCGTGCGGCACGGCAATGAGCGCGCACACGTTGGTAATGCCCATCGCGATCAGGCATTGCTTGAGCGCATCGTGCAGCTTGCGGCCCAGCCCGCCGTGGCGCACGTCGCGCGCCAGGTAGATCGACGTCTCGACCGACCAGTCGTATGCCTCGCGGCTGTTGAGCGGACTCACATAGGCATAGCCTACCGGACGCCCGTCCAGCTCCATCACCAGATACGGATAGCGCCTGAGCGTACGCTCGATGCGCCCGGCGAACTCCTCAACGCTTGGCACCTCGTATTCGCAGGTAATCGCCGTCTGGCGCACATACGGCTCATAGATGGCAAGCAGCGCCGGCGCATCATCGGGCGTCGCCAGGCGAATCGTCGGCTCGGACATCTCGGTCATACAACCCTTCCCCCTCAAAAACAGAGGCCGCCTTGCGCCAAACCCAGCGCAAGGCGGCCCCTCGTCATTACATCAGGCTACAGGACAGCCGCCAACGCGTCGATATCCTCCTGCGTCGTGGCCCAGCTGGTGCAAAAGCGCACCACCGTGTGGGTCTCGTCGTACTTTTCCCAGTACTCGATCGCCGCATACTCGCGAATGCGCGCTATGTCCTCGTTGGGCAGAATCACGAACTGTTGGTTTGTGGGCGTCTCCAAAAAGAACTGGTAGCCGTGCTCGTGCAGCACGCGACGAAGCGCCTGCGCGGTCTCAATCGCCTGGCGACCAATCTCAAAATACAGGCCATCGGTAAAGAGCGCCTCAAACTGCACGCCCGTCAGGCGGCCCTTGGCCAACAGCGCGCCGTGCTGCTTAATACGCGGAATGGGATGCGCCGGGGCGTGCATGCCGCAGAACACCACAGCCTCGCCGCAGAGCGCGCCGCACTTGGTGCCGCCGATGTAGAACACGTCACACAGCTGCGCCAGCTCGGGCAGGGTAATGTCGCACTCATCGGCCGCCAGCGCATAGGCCAGGCGAGCACCGTCCACAAACAGCGGAATCTCGCGCTTCTGGCACACCGCGTGAATCGCCGCGAGCTCGGCCTTGGAGTACAGCGTGCCGTACTCGGTCGACAGACTCACGTACACGGCGCCCGGGAACACCGTGTGCTCGTAGCTCTCGTTTTCATAGAACACCTGGATATAGTTCTCGAGGTCCTCGGCGTGCATCTTGCCCTCGTAGCCGGGGATAGTGAGCACCTTGTGGCCGCCAAACTCAATGGCGCCCGCCTCATGGCAGGCGACGTGGCCAGTCTCGGCAGCAACGACGCCCTCGTACGGCGCGAGCAGCATATCGATCACCGTCGCGTTGGCCTGCGTGCCGCCCACCAGAAAAAACACGTCGGCATCGGGGGCCTGGCAGGCCTCGCGAATAAGTTGCTTGGCACGCTCGGTATGCGCATCGGTACCGTAGCCGGGCTGCGGCTCCATATTGGTGTCGACGAGCGCCTGCAGCACCGCCGGATGTGCGCCGTGGGAATAATCGTTGTTGAACGCGAGCATGGCAATCCTCTCTTACCGGGTATCGGCCAGATGATTCAAACGGAGCTATTGTACGCCGTTGGGATAGGCAATGCGCGCGGCAAGGCACTCAAGCGCCAGCACCAGGGCAAAGCCGCAGCTCACGTCGCTCAAAAAGTGAGCTCCGATCACGATACGGCCAAAGGCGACGAGCGCCGCAACAACAACCGCCGCCCAAAAGATCACGCGGCGACGCGAAGGTTTTTCCTTAAAGGCCGCCGCGGGAAGCCCGGCGAGCATAAGGCCGATCGCCGCGTGCGCCGTGTGTCCACTCGCGAACGACTTAAAGCCGTCCTTGATTACGCCGGCCGCAATATAGCTCCACTTGTCGGGGTTGCCGATTACCCACCACGGCTGAAACTCGAGCCCCTGCGTCACCTCGATCACGCGCATGCGCGGGCGCGACCACAGCGGCTTGACGATCACGTTGAGGATAATGGCCTGAGCGACCCACACGGCAAGCACCATCAACGCCCAGCGCGTAAGCTCGTCGGGCGCGGTCGTGCGCGTGAGGCGATAGACGATAAGGTTGGCAGCGATGACCAGCACAAACGTCAGCACCAACTGAACGGCAATGAGTTTACCGCCAACCCGCAGGGACGAAACAATCTCGTAGCCGGCCAAGCCAACGTTGACGAGGATGCCGAGCACGGCGAGCCATTTGCTCCCTCTGGAATCGGGACGCACCGCGCGCACGAGCATAACGCCTGCGATGCTCGCTGTCAGCTCAAACGGCAGCTCGCCGGCAGCCTCGATAAAGCGGCCGTACATGCTGCCGATGTTGAACAGCGCGCACGAGATCTGATAATCGAAGAAGCTGCCCGCGCCCAGACAAAGACACAGGACAACCGCGATAATGGCGACATCTTTCTTATAGATGTATCCGAACATGCTTTCCTTTCGGTCGGGCGAAGGGTCGACCCGCAACGTGGTGGGGCAAAGATAGCTTTGTCCCATAAATACCCTTACAGGTTGAGCATAAGTGAGCGAAAACGTTCCATTTGTGGCAAGGTGGCCCGAAGGAGGAGGGAAGCGTACTTGCGTACGCGACCGACGAGTGAGGGTCAGATTGCCCAAATGGAGCGTTTGCAGCGTCGACCCGTTAGTCGTCGTCGCTCGCACCCAGCTGTTGCAGCAGCATGAGTGCCGCGGCCACGGGGCCGGTGCCGTCGTTGGCGTCGAGGCCGCGACCCAGGCCGCTGCCCGCGCCGGCGCCCGCCTTGTAGGGCACCGACAGCTTGCGGCTCTTGGGGAAGTTCACCGCGCCATAGCGGGTCTTAAGCTCAAAGGCCACCTTCTTGGGCACGTCGACGCCCAAAAACGTGATGCGGCCGCCACTGAGCGTGACGCTCTCGAGCCCCAGGCGCTCGCCGCGAATGCGGATTCGTGCGCGATTGAACAGGTTGAGTCCCGCCAGCGGCAGCTCGCCATGCGCGGCCTCGGTCTCTTCCTGCACCTCATCGATGCTCTCCAGGTCCTCGGCCGCTGCGAGCTTACGGTACACGAGCACGCGCTGATCCACCGCCGGCAGGTACTCCTCGGACAAGAAGTAGTCGGCCGGCAGGTTGATGCCCACGCTCGCCGCCTCCACGCCGGCGTCGTCATCGCCGCGCGCCTCGGCCACGGCCTGGCCCAGCATCTGCGTAAACAGGTCAAAGCCCACGCTCGACAGGTTGCCGTGCTGCTCGGCACCCATGAGCGAACCGGCACCGCGGATCTCCAGATCGCGCATGGCGATGCGCATGCCGCTGCCCAGGTCCTGGAACTCGGAAAGCGCGGTCAGACGCGCCGTAGCCTCCTCGGTGAGCGGCAGCTCACCCGGGAACATAAAGTACGCGTATGCCTGCGTGGCCGAGCGGCCAACACGGCCCTTGAGCTGGTAGAGCTGTGCCAGGCCCAAGCGCTGCGAGTCCTCGATGATCAGCGTGTTGGCCGTTGCGTTGTCGATGCCGCTCTCCACGATGGTCGTGGCGATGAGCACGTCGATCTTCTTGGTCGCGAACTCGATCATCACGTCCTCGACCTCGCGCGGGCTCATCTTGCCGTGCGCCACGCCCACGCGCGCCTCGGGCGCGGCCTCGTGCACGCGCGCCACGGCATCATCGATGGTCTTGACGCGGTTGGACACGTAATACACCTGACCGCCGCGGCCCACCTCCAGGCGAATCGCCGCACTCACCACGTCGGGGTCGTACTCCCCCACGTGCACGATCACGGGACGACGCCCGGTCGGCGGCGTCGTGATCAGGCTCATGTCGCGCACGCCGCTCGTGGCCATCTGCATGGTTCGCGGAATCGGCGTTGCCGAAAGCGTGAGCACGTCAATCTGCTCGCGCAGGTTCTTGAGCTGCTCCTTGTGCTGCACACCAAAGCGCTGCTCCTCGTCAATGATCACCAAGCCTAGGTTCTTGGGGTTCACATCGGCCGAAAGCAGACGATGCGTGCCGATGAGCACGTCGATCGTGCCCTCGGCAAACGCCTTGAGCGCGCGCTTCTGCTGCGCCGGCGTGCGGAAGCGGCTGAGCACCTCGACCTCGAGGCCAAACGGGGCAAAGCGCTCAAAGAAGGTCTCGTAGTGCTGCTGGGCCAGAATGGTTGTGGGGCAGAGCACCATGACCTGACGGCCGGAGTCCACGCACTTAAACGCCGCGCGCAGGGCAACCTCGGTCTTGCCGAAACCCACGTCGCCGCACAGCAGGCGGTCCATAGGCTTGGGCGCCTCCATGTCGGCCTTGATGTCGGCGATAGCCTCCAGCTGGTCACGCGTCTCGTCGTAGGGGAAGCTCTCCTCCATCTCGATCTGCTCGGGCGTATCGGGCGGACAGGCGATACCGGTAATCGACGAGCGGCGTGTATACAGGTCGACCAGGTCAAACGCCAGCTTTTTGGCGTTCTTGCGTGCCTTGTTGGTGGCACGCGTCCAGTCGGCGGTATTGAGCCTGGTCAGGCGCGGCTTGTCGCCGTCGGGGCCAACATAGCGTGTGATGCGGTCGACCTGCTCGAGCGGCACGTAGAGCTTGTCGCCGTCGGCATATTCCAGCAAAAAGTAGTCGCGCTCCTTGCCGCCCACTTCCTGGCGCGCGATCTCGCTAAAGAGCGCGATGCCGTGGGTGGCGTGCACCACGTAATCGCCCGGCTTAAACGGGAACGTGATCTGCGTAATGTCCACCTTGCGGCGGCTGCGCGCGCGGTTGGCGTCCATGCGGGCGTTGAGGTCGGCGATCGAGAACACGGCCAGGTTGGCATCGGGCACCACCACGCCCTGCGGCAAGGCGGCATCGACAAAGGTCACACGTCCGCGCGAAATAGTGGGCACGGCGGCGCCGGCGGCAGCCTGCGCGGCGCCCGCCTCGAGCGAGCGGGCGTTGAGCGCGTCGGCCTTACGCTCGCGAATGGAAGCATGGGCCTCCTGGCGTGCGGCACGGTCGGCGGAATCCGCCGCTGCCACGCGAACGCGGTCGCCGATAGCGCCGACATTTTCGGGCGCCGCGGTCAGCGATTCCTCAAAGGTAATGCCCTCGTCGCCAAAGGTGAGCTCCATCGACTCGCGCGCACCGCGGTCGGGGATGGCAAACACGCAGGCATAGCGCTTGCCCACGACCTCCTGGATGCGCGTCATAAAACGGTTGTCCGAGCCTGCGATGGCCGGCTGTTCAATCTTGAGCTCGGCCGTCACCGCACCGCCGGCACGGATGAGGCTCACGTAGTTCAGGCGCTGCTGGGCACCAAAATCGAGCTGTTGGGCGCGCACGTACAGACCATCCAGGCGGTCAATCCCTGCCTCGCCGGCACGGGCCTCAATATCCTCGTAGGCGCGCAGGCAGTCGTCGAACAGCGAGCGCGGCTCGGACAGAACCACGAGTGCCTTGCCGCTCACGTGCGCCAACGGGCTTACGGTCTGGCCGTACATCACCGGCAAAAAGCGGTCGAGCTCGGGCGTGACGATGCGCGCATCCACCATCTCGAGCAGCGCCGCCAGCTTGCTGTCGTCCTGGCTGGCACGGTAGAGCGCCACGTGCATGTTGTGGACGGCATCGTCGGTAAGCGCCAGCTCGCGGCAGGGGAAGACCTCGATACTGTCCTCGTTGCCGATGGTTTGGCCCGTGGAGCTCACCATACGGCGGATGCGGTCAATCTCATCGCCGAAAAACTCAATGCGCACGGGCGCCTTTTCCTGCGCGGGAAACACCTCGACGGTGTCACCGTGCACGCGGAACAGACCGGGCGCATCGGCGGCACCGGCATTGGTGTAGCCCATGCCCACCAGGCGCTGCGGCACCTCGTCAAAGGGAATCTCCTCGCCCACCGCAAAGGTCGTGGACTCCCAATAGTGGCTCTCGACCGGCGGCACGCAACGCAGCAGCGCGCGAGCCGAGGCGACCATGATGCAGTTGTCTCCGCGCACGATGCGTCCCAGTGCCTCGCAGCGCTGCGCCACCACGGCATCGTCGGGCGCCTGCTCGCGCCACGGATAGTCCTTGCGCTCGGGAAAACGGCACACGTGCGCTAGGCCCACGTAGGCGGCAAGGCTGCGCGCGGCGCGATCGGCCGCATCCTCGCCACTCACAATGTAGACCGTGGGACGCGGGCGGCGCGCAAACTGGGCGGCCGCCATAAGCGTGCGGCCCGACTGCGACACAGCCAGCGTCACGTCCTCGCCGGCATCGAGTCCGGCCTCGACGGTCTGCAGCGCCTCGGCAGTGTAGAGCTGCGCGGCTATACGGTGAATGAGCATGCTGTTCCTCCGGCATTGCAACGCCAAAAGCCCGCCGGGGCAAGCTCGGCGGGTCGTACGTCAAATACATTGTCTGTCATGGTAGCGCATGGAGAGGACTCCGGCTCAAGGGCAAACCCAGCCCCGCAAAAAACGCCAGACGAAGATGCGTTCCGCCCTACCCCGCTACGCGCACGCTGGGGCACAAATCTGCCAGCGGACACTCGTCACACTTGGGCTTGCGGGCATCGCAGATCTCGCGACCAAAGGTGATCCACTGATGGTTGACCGACTCCCAATACTCGTGCGGCAAAATCTTGAGCAGATCCTGCTCGGTCTTGAGCGGCTCCTTGGCATGCGTCTTGGGACTCAGCATCAGGCGGTGCGCAATGCGGTTGACGTGCGTGTCCACCGCAATGCCCTCCACGATGCCATACCCCACGTTGAGCACGATGTTCGCCGTCTTGCGTCCCACGCCCGGCAGCTTCACGAGTTCCTTCATGTCGGCCGGCACCTCGCCGCCATAGTCGGCGACGATCATCTGCGCGGCCTCGACGGCATGCTTGGCTTTGCTCTTGTAGAAGCCGAGTGACTTGATAGTGTCTGCCACGTCAGCCACGCTCGCCCCGGCCATGGCCTCGGGCGTGGGCCACTGGGCAAACAGCCGCGGCGTCACCTTGTTGACCTGTGCATCGGTCGTTTGCGCCGAAAGCAGCACCGCGATCAGCAGGCGGAAGGGATTCTCGTGGTCCAAAAAGCACTCGACCGGGCCATAGCGACGGTTGAGGCGCTCACACACCTCGATGGCGCGCTCGCGCTTGGCGGCATTGGTCTCGCGTGGCATAACGACTCCTCGGCTCAACGGCACAATAAACTTATGGGCACAATTGTCCCACGTCCGAGACGCTTACGCCTCCAAGAATGCGCCGGTCTGACGGCTCCACAGGCTCGCGTACTCGCCACCCGCCTCGACAAGCTGCGCATGCGTGCCGTCCTCGACAATCTCGCCATCGGCCAGCACCACAATGCGGTCGAGCGCCGCCACGGTGGACAGGCGATGTGCCACCACAATGGAGGTGCGGCCGCGCATCAGGTTCTCGAGCGCCTCCTGCACCAGCGCCTCGGACTCGCTGTCCAAGGCAGACGTCGCCTCATCGAGCACTAGAATCGGCGCGTCGGTCAGGATGGCGCGGGCGATAGCCACGCGCTGACGCTGGCCGCCCGAGAGCTTGACGCCGCGCTCACCCACCATGGTGTCAAAGCCACGGGGCAAGCGGTCGATAAACTCGGTCGCATTAGCCAAGCGAGCCGCCTCGCGGATCTGCTCGTCGGTGGCGTCGGGGCGTCCGTAGGCGATATTCTCGCGAATGGAGCGATGGAACAGCAGCGCCTCCTGCGGCACGTAGGCAACCTGGCGGCGCAGGCTCTGCTGCGCGCAGCGCGAGACGTCCTGGCCGTCCACGAGCACGCGGCCGCCCTGTACATCGTCCAGGCGCAACAACAACTTGGTGAGCGTCGTCTTACCCGAGCCCGATTTGCCCACCAGGCCCACGCGCTGGCCCGCCGCCACATGAAGTGTCAGGTCATCGAACACGGTCTCGCCCGCCGCAGCGTCACGGTACGCAAAGCTCAGGTGCTCAAAATCAATCGCGCCCTCGGTCACTTTGAGCTCAGGGGCGTCCGGGTCGTCTGCCACCAAACGTGGCTCGTCCAGCACGCGCGTCATCTCGGCCGCATCGCCCAAAGCGCGGTTGATGCGCTGCATCATGGAGCTTACGTAGTTCAGGCGCATGGTGAGGTTATAGGTGTAGGTAAAGATCATGACGAGCGAGCCGGCCGAGATGCCAAACCACGCGTTGCCGCCCGCCACGAACACACTCACCACGGCCATGGTGATGACGATAAGGCCCGATGTCGTAAAGTTGCGCTGCATCATGGCGTGCATCGAGACCGTCTCGGCGTCGCGCGCGGCACGATCGGCGGCGTCGAACAGATCGCGTTCAAAGTCCTCGCGCCCGCAGGTCTTGACGGCCAAGATGTTCGTGACCGCGTCGGACAGCACGCCCGACAGTTTGTTCTGCGCGGCAGACGTCGCGGCCGAAAGCGGCATGATGCGCTTGTACATAAGCCAGACAAACGCGATGTAGACGACCATGATGCCCACCAGGATCACGGTAAACGTCGGCACCACCGGGGCGAGTGCGGCCACGGTGCAGATGACCGAGGTGATGGTGGGGATGAGCGAATACACCGTCACGTCCACCAGCCCCGTATAGCCGCTCATAAAACGACTCGTCTGACTCACGAGCGATCCGCCAAAGCGGCTGGTATGGAATGTCATGGATTGGTTGGAGAGCGTGTCGAAGCATAGGCGCGCCAGGTGATAGTTGCCCGCGATCTCGAGCTTGTAGACGGTGTAGTCCTGCAACTTGGAGAGGATCTGACCCACCAGGTTAACGAGTACGAGCGCCAGGATATAGGGGCCGAAGACCTCAAACACCTGGTCACCCGCCACGGGACCGGCTTGAACGCGGTCGACAATGAGGGCCATCACATAGGTATTGGCAAACGTCAGCAAAAAGATGTAGCCCGCCGACGAGAACACCGAGAGAAAGACAATCAGCGACTGCGTGCGCGTGACGCCCCAAAACCGCTGCAGCGTGCGGCGCACGGTGGAGCGTTTGAGCGGACTGGTGTTTCTCTGAGACATGGGCTTCCTTTCGCGTCTGATAGGGCGAAACGCCATTGTTGCACACTAAAGCGCACTTCAGGCAAGTGCGACGCGAAAAGCGCCCGCGCCCCGCGCTTGCGCAGGCGCCCCGCCGTCAGATGAAGCTAGTCCTCGTCTTCTTGGTCTGTGGGAAGGCCCACGGGCGTGAGTCCCAAGATCTCATCGGCTTGGTCGGCGTCTTCCAGCGCGTCGATATCCTTGAGCTTGCGCTCCATAACGTTGGTGCGCGTGGTGATGATGCCCTCGACCGTTTTGCCCGCGGTCTCGATCTGCTGCTGGGCGCGGCGCAGCGCCTTTTGATAGCGCGGCAGCTCGGCCTTGACGGCGGAGAGCACGCGCAGCACGTCATCGGTGCGTTTTTGCAACTTAAACGTCTGATAGCTCATCTGCAGACTGTTGAGGATGGCCGCCATGGTGCTGGGGCCGGCAACGTTGACGTGATAGTCGCGGCCCAGGGTCTCGATAAGCCCGGGACGGCTGACGACCTCGGCGTACAGTCCTTCAAACGGCACGAACATGATGCCAAAGTTGGTCGTTGCCGGCACACTCAGGTACTTTTCGCAGATGTCCTTGGCCTCGCGCTTAACCATGGTGTCGAGCGTCTTACGCGCTGCGGCGACGGCCTCAGCGTCACCCGACTCCTGGGCGTCGAGCAGATGCTCGTACGCGTCGCCCGGAAACTTGGAGTCAATCGGCAGCAGCACGGGGTCGCCCTCGTCCACCGGCAGCTTGACGGCAAACTCAACGCGCTCCGAGGCGCCGGGCTTGGTGGCGACGTTTTCCAGATACTGGTCGGGTGTAAGGATGTCCGCCAGGATTGCACCCAGCTGCACCTCGCCCAAAATGCCACGCGCCTTCACGTTGCCCAGCACGCGCTTAAGGTCGCCCACGCCGGTGGCGATGGACTGCATGTCGCCCAGGCCCTTGTACACGGCCTCGAGCTGGTCGCTCACCTGCTTAAACGATGCTGACAGTCGGTCGTTGAGCGTGCGAGAGAGCTTCTCGTCCACTGTCGCACGCATTTGATCGAGCTGCACGTTGTTGTCCTTGCGGATGGCGCCCAGCTGAGCATCGACCGTCTCGCGCACCTTGTCCAGGCGATGCTCGATGCCCTCGCGATTGGCGCCGAGCTGTTGGACCGTCTCGCGGCGCAGGTCATCCATCCGGTCACCAGCTTGCGAGAACTCGCGTGCGATGGTCAGGTAACGTTGCTGCTCCACGGCCGCATCGGTCGTCTGCTGCTGCGCGATGGCATTGGCCGTGCGGCGGGTTTCGGCCAGCGCGACGTTCAGGGCATCGAGCGCTTTGTTAGCCTGCTCGAGTGCTGCCAGCGTTTCCGCGCTACTGTCGCCACGCTCCCGCAACTCGGCACGCAGGCTCTTGAGTTGGAGGGCGCAAGCCACAGCAACCCCCACCGCCACCAAGGCGATCACAACAAGCACAATATCAATAGCAGACATAAACTCCGCCCAACAAACCCAATCGAGCACCAATCAAAACCGCGATCAATCTTACCCCGCCATACGCACCGGGCGCCCGGTCCCTTCTTGGGCGCCCCTCTCCTCCGCATATTCCATAATGCGGCGCGCCGTCTCCCTGCTCACCTTTGAGTCATCACCGGCTAAATATGCGTACACGTTTCCCTTATTCAGATTCAAATCGCGGCAGAGACCGTAGCGCGTTACGCCCGATTCCTCTAGCGCTCCCAACGTTCTTTTTCGCATCAGGGCGTTGATCCTTCTGTCCGCCACTGGCTTTTCCTTCACCGCTCTATACGCACGCCAAACGTTGGCATAACGATTAGGAAGTTTATCCTCGGCGCATAGAGATGCCAGGCTACCCGTTTGGGCGTACAAGGACAAAACGCCTCGGTAACCCTCTTCCATCCACGAACCCTCGGATAAGCCCAGAACGTATTCGGCTTTACCCTGTGCCAAAGCGAGCAAAAACAGGGGCTCCGCCACGCGCGGCGCAACCGTCGTCGCTTGCTTAACCAGTTTTCTAAAACTGAGCGACTGCTGTCCGGATAGCTCTCGGCAATAGCCTTTTAAGAATCCCTCAAAGGTCAGATTCAACCGAGCACCTCCTTTTTGTATTGCCTGTATGCACAGACCATCTCTTGATAACTCCGCTCCGAAGGCGACGACGCCAGTGCTTCTCCCTCGTCGAATATAAGCCGTTCGAGCAGCCCCCAATCAAGTCGGTCGACGAATGCCTGACTATGAAGATCGATGATGTCGTTCGGACGGAAGGCATAGAGCTTCATTACCGCCAGATCCTCCAAGGATGGCGTAAAGTACCTGATAAAACGCGCCCCAATATCCAAGGGGATCAAACGATCTTCGTAATTGAATGGCATCTGATTACAATATGCCACCGCCATACCATTCACCTCGGGGTATCGAGCTATGATCTCGCGGAGGCACCTGTCCGCCTCAAACACATCGATGTCATGTGTAACCGAACGATTCGTCACATCGTTTAGCATGAAGGCGCTTCCTCCCACCAATACAACGCTCGGCCTGTCGTCTCTTGGACCTATTTCCAGCTCTGCCTCTTCGTCAATGCCCAACAGAGTCTGCTCTAAATCCTGCTTATACATAACAAATCCTATTATTATTCAACTTCAATAATACTATTCAGTCGCACGACAGGACCAACAGGATGCAAGAATTCCGCTCGTGGCGATAATCCCTACACCCTAGAAGTCCTAATGTTACAAACGCTAGCTCTCCCAGCCGGTGCGGATGGTTGTTATGACGTCGCCTAGGCGCTGGCCCAGGGCCGCTAGATGTTGGAGCACCTCGTTGGGCGATGCGCCGTTGAGGATGCACGTGAGGGCATACGACGCCAGAAAGATGACCGCAAGCCCCAGCGGGATGAGCACGATCATCGCCAATGTGCGCAGGCGCTGGCCCACGCGGCGACGACGCGCACGACGCTTGTCGAACGCGAGCTCCTGCGCATATGAATCTTGCTGTACGGAATAGGCCTCTGGTGCCGATTCGCCCGCAGGCGAAACCACAGGCGTGGCATTTTGCGCAGGGGGCTGGGCTGCCGCCCCCTGCATTTGCATCTCCATGAGTCGTTGCTGCTGACGCAGCATGCGCTCAGCTTGTTGCTGCGGAGTCTCAAGAAACAGATCCATGCTGGCCTCCAAAATCGGAGCATTCGACGCTTACGACCAGCATCCCGCACCGCCATGACCGCGACAACGCAATCGCCGGCAATAGCCACAAAGTTTCTTTTGCTCAAAAGCTGTCGAAAAGCTCAACAACTCCCCTACCAGCACTTTCTCTGAGCTTTTTTCGTCAGCAATCTTTTGGCCTTCCACCCTTACGCCAACTGACCAAAATCCAACCAAAAGCTTGACGGAAATTGTGAAGACAGGGACCCCATACAAAAACGTGCCGCCCCAAAAGGGGCGGCACGCTAACTTCTTATCAGTTTTTCAGTAGCAAGCACGCGACGACCCGAAGCCGGAGCACAGGGTAGGGAAACACCTTTACCTCGCGCGACCTGCGCAGCCGTGAGCGAGAGGGAAAGGTGTTTCCCCGCCCCGTGCTCCGCAGTCGGTGGAGGCAGCTTTAGATGCCCGCGAGACCTCGGGTGGCGGTGGCGCACATAAACGCCAAGGCTAGAATCACGAGCGAGCCCGCGATGTCTGCCAGCACGCCCATTGCACGGCGTTCAAACAACCAGCTCTCAAAGTGCGGGGCGACGTTGCGCCAAACACGCCACAGCAAGATGCCCATACCGATGACGCCCGGGATATTGAGCAGTAGGATCTCGGAGCACAAAAGACCGATCAGGTTACCGGCGGCAAAGCCCGCATCACCCTCGCAGTATTTGCGGTAGACCATATACAGCATGTACGCCACAAACGGCTGCAAGCACGCAGAAATAAACGAGACCACCATCGAGGGGTCCTGCGAAAAGACCTCGGTGAGTTTATCGACACTCGTGGCGTCCTTCGAAGCCAAGAATAAACCGATAACCACAAGGGGCACCACGCCCAAAATTACCTCGACCAGAGTAAACAACTTGGCAGTCAAATCCTCACTAGCCGAATTCAAATGAGGCGCCCACTCAGGATGAGCATGCGCGCCGACTTTCTTGTCCTTCTCGGCACGATCGGCCTTTTTACCCTCGGCAACCCGACGACCAGGATCCTTGCGAGTTCCCGCCGCAGCAACCCGAGCCCGAGACTTCTTACCCATACAAAAACACCCCATCAGGTAGTAGATAAACTAAAAGTCGCTACCCAGTGTACCCCACCCATGAACGGTGCCATCCCAACCAGCCCCCATACAAAAACGTGCCGCCCCTATCGGGGCGGCACACAAACTTCTTATCAGCTTTTCAGTAACGAGCACGCGACGACCCAACGCCGGAGCGCAGGGCGGGGAAATACCTTTGCCTCGCGCGACCCTGCGGAGCCGTGAGCGAGAGGGAAAGGTATTTCCCCGCCCTGCGCTCCGCAGCAGCCAGCGCCAAGCGCTAGTAGTTCACCACCTGCTCCTCAAAGTACGCCTTCGGGTGGTTACACACCGGGCACACCTCAGGCGCCTCGGCACCAACGTGCAGGTGCCCGCAGTTCAGGCACTTCCATACCTTCACGCCCTCACGCTCAAACACCTCGCCCGACTCGATGCGCTCGACGAGTTTGTTGTAGCGCTCCTCGTGGGCCTTCTCGACGGCGGCGACACCACGGAACTTCTCGGCGATCTCGGCAAAGCCCTCCTCCTCGGCGGTCTTGGCGAACTCGTCGTACATCGTGGTCCACTCGTAGTTCTCGCCCGCGGCGGCGTCGCGCAGGTTGTCCAGAGTGCCCGGAACGGCGCCGTCGTGCAGATACTTAAACCACAGCTTGGCGTGCTCGGACTCGTTGCCCGCCGTCTCGGCAAAGATATTCGAAATCTGAACGTAGCCATCCTTCTTGGCCTTAGATGCGTAGTAGCGATACTTGGTGTGTGCCTGGGACTCACCGGCAAAAGCGGTCTCGAGGTTCTTCTTGGTTTGGGAATTCTCAAAATCCATAGGTGTACTTCCCTTCAACACGTGCCGCCCATAGGCTTTGAGCGACCTTGTCTTTAGGATGCCCTCAAGCCGCGAATTTAAACCTTACAATCCCGTTCTTCAGATTTGAGCGGGCTACACACTCAACCAACGATCGTCCTCGGCTCGGCAAAAGCCCTCGCGCTCCAGGTCAGCTAGAATGCCCGCGATCAAGTCGCACTCGACCGGCCCGCGGCCGGCTGCCGCTTCCATCTCGTTAACGCCCACCACGGCATCAGCAAGCGTAATCCCCGCCGGCTGCCCATCGCGCGCTGCCAACAACATACGCACGATATGCGCGCGCTTTTGGCGGCGCGAGCCCTCAAACTTGGACTGACGACTATAGCCCGCCGACCGCCTGGACGGATTGGGCAGTGTCTTTTTAAGATACGCGCCGTAATCCAGCAATGCGTAATACCACGCGCGCGGCGTGTCGGCATCGTCTTGAGGCGCGGCAAAGGGCGCGATCTCGTCCGCCGCCGCACCGGGGACCGCCGGACAGGCAGCTTGGATCAGCGGCACCAGTTCGCAATCGGGAACGGCCGGCACATCGGGAAAGAAATGATGCAAAAAGACCGTGCGCACATTGGTCTCCAAATACACGCCCGGAAGATCAAACGCAAACGAACGGATACCCTGCGCCGTTGCCGGGCCAATACCAGGCAGAGCGACCAAGTCACGCGTCTCACGCGGAAACTCCCCGTCCCAGTCCTCTACAACGCGCTGAGCGGCCCCATGAAGCGCCAGAGCGCGTCGGTTGTAGCCCATGCCCTGCCAAGCGTCCAAAACATCGGAAGGCGCGGCCTGGGCAAGCGCCTGCACAGTCGGAAAACGATCGAGCCACACCGGCATGCGCGCCTCCACACGCGGCACCTGCGTTTGCTGCAGCATGACCTCAGAAAGCCAAATGATGTACGGATCGCGTGTGCGGCGCCACGGAAGGTCGCGATAACGCAGGACCCCTTCCGAACGAATCATCGAACGAAAGGGGTCCTGAATCATGGCTATGCTCCTTATGCGGCGCTATTCCTCCCGGTAAGCACACGCGCAGGTGGCGTACTCGGGAAACGCTTCGCGGTCGGCGAACTTGGGATCGACGGCCGGGAACTGGCGATGAGCGACGATGTCGCCGAGCGAAACGGAATCGAGGTAGTCGCGCATCAACGCCTGAGCTCCGGCCCACAGGGGATGATAGCAGCACGCGCCCATGCGCGCACAGTCACCATCGGGCGCGGTGCAATCGTTCATAACCATAGGACCCTGAACGGCCTCGACGACCTGGCGGATAGTGACGTCGTCCGGACTAACCTTGAGACGCATGCCACCGTGGACGCCACGCAGGCTCTCCACAATACCGGCCTGGACCAAACCGTGCTGAATCGAGCGGGCAAACGAATACGGGACATTGACCTCTTCGGCAGCGGTGCGAACAGAAAGCAAACACTCCGGATCCTCGGCAAGCATCGCCAGCATACGAAGGGCGTAATCAGTCTTCCTCGATATGTCCATTTTTCCCCTTTCAAGGAATACGAACAGCTCGAACGAGCTCCGGGGCCGAGCTTGTGTCGAGACGCTAAATGACCGCCAGGACATCCAAATGGTAAATCGGATATCCACTGAGTGCCGCGCTTGGAGCGAAATGCATCAGATGCGGCGCACAGTGCAATTTAGTATAACCTAACCCCCCTGTCTCGTAGAACAGGTGTTGCGCAACAAAGCTGTTGTTCAGACAGATATACTTATTAGATTTTACTCGCGTTCCCGAAGGCGCGGGGATTCTGGGCGAAGATGCACTAGGGCGATCGTTCTATCGAAACAAAGTGCATCAAACGCAAAAAGCCACGTCCGAAGACGTGGCTTTAATTGCGTTGGCGGGAAGTACGGGGCTCGAACCCGCGACCTCCGACGTGACAGGCCGGCGCTCTAACCAAACTGAGCTAACTCCCCAGGCAGACGTTCGCGTTTGTTTCCGCTCGCGTGCGCTGCGGGGATTAGTATACACAGAAGTCTGTCCGGCGCGCAACAACTTTTTTGAAAAATTTTTTGGGGCCATCCGGGAGGGCTTCCGGGGCTGAGGGCGGGGGTTAAGTTTGCTGCTCTACAGTCCTGCGCAAGACGGAAAGCACATTAAGTGCTTTC
>CAUAIH010000025.1:0-14435 GCA_958429025.1 uncultured Collinsella sp.
CTTTTTAGTGCCCTCGGATTGGGTCATAGTGTCTGTCGTTGCCAAAACATCGGCGTTGTGGCAGATGCCAACGACTACCCCCTTTAAGTTGCGGTGGAATAGGGACTAAATGGGAGCCTCAGAGGCCAAAACAGTCCCTATTCCACCGCAACTTCATGGGGGCGTGCGACAATGCCCATCGGAAAACGTTTGTCATCTGGGGGTCTATCTATGCTGTACGAGTTTTGTGCCGAGAACTTTGAGCGGGTGCCGGCGGCTATCGATGCCGGTGCAAGGCGTATCGAGCTGTGCGACAACCTTGCCGTTGGTGGCACCACGCCTTCGGCCGGCGTTATCAGCGCTACGACCAACTATGCACACGAGCACGATGCGCGGGTGATGTGCATGATTCGCCCGCGTGGCGGCGACTTTCACTACAACCAGGACGAGTTGCGTATGATGGAGATGGACCTGGGCCTTGCCGTGAGCGCCGGCGTTGACGGCTTGGTCTTTGGCTGCTGCAAGCCCTGCGCTGGCGGATGGGCACTCGACGAGCTTACGTTGGGCGCTCTCGTGATGGCCGCGGGCTGCGCGACCGAGGAATGCAAGCGTGAGCCCATCGACATCACCTTCCACATGGCGTTTGATCAGCTCTCGCCCGAGGCTCAGCTCGACGCGATTGACATACTCGCCGACTGCGGCATCACACGCATCCTGACGCATGGTGGCGCTGCCGGTACGCCGATCGAGGACAACTTCGAAAACCTGGCCCGCTTGATCGAGTATGCGGGCGACCGCTTGACCATCCTTCCCGGCGGCGGCATTTCCACGGTCAACCGCGATACCGTGGCGGCGGCACTGGGCGTCTCCGAGCTCCATGGCACCAAGATTGTGCCGCTGGAGGTATAACCCGTGACGCTGGTATTTGACGTTCAGCAGGCGAACGGTAAGCCCGACGACAACCGTCGTCCCGGCACCGCGTGCCCCTTTTGCGATACAGAAGGGCTCACCGACATCATTCGCCGTGATGGCGATTGCATTTGGCTCGAGAATAAGTTCAAGACCCTGCGCGCCACCCGTCAAACCGTGCTGATCGAGTCGGCCGATCACGATGCCGACCTGGTGACCTATGAGCCGGATGAACTCCACCATGTGATGCGGTTTGCCCTGGGTTGCTGGCAGCAGATGATCGATTCACAGCAGTATCGAAGCGTGCTCATGTACAAGAACAAGGGTCCGCTCTCGGGCGGTAGCCTCGTTCATCCGCACATACAGATTGTGGGT
This sequence comes from uncultured Collinsella sp., assembly GCA_958429025.1. Taxonomy (GTDB): domain Bacteria; phylum Actinomycetota; class Coriobacteriia; order Coriobacteriales; family Coriobacteriaceae; genus Collinsella. Next base: position 1,264 of record CAUAIH010000025.1, read on the forward strand.
TTGGAGCAGGAAGACGGCTATGCTTCGCTGGCTTTCGCCAATTTCGAAGGCATCAATGTCTGGCAACAGGGGAGGATCTCGGCCAACATCTCAACCGAACCCATCATGGGGTTCTTTGAGATCAACGTTTCAGCCCCGCAGGGAATCGCCGCCAGCGATGACACGAGAGATCAAGCCGAGGCGGATCTCTTCGCCGATGCAATTCAGGTAGCTCTGCGCTATATCCTGAACGAGCACCACGGTGGTCGCGCAGAGTCGTATAACCTGTTCTTCTATCACCTGGGCGGTCGGACCATTGCCAAGGCGCTGCCGCGTTGGGTGGTTTCGCCCTACTTTGTCGGCTATCGTTTGGCCCAGGTCAATGCTGAGACAACGCTCGATATCGATGCTGAGCGCCTGCGTGCGCATCTGGAAACGCTCGTATAGCAAGGCTAACACCCGCGTAATGCGGACAGTCTAGCGTGCCATGGCGTCGCGGCCGGCTTCGACGCGCTTGCGCTGGGCGGCGCGCTCCTCGCCGGTCAGACGCTCAAAGAGATGCCCGATAAGCGAGGCGAGTACCTGCTGAAACAGCGTTCCGCACATGACGGGAAACACGACTTCGCCCGGAAAGTACTGCGTGGCGATGACGGCGCCCGAAGAGATGTTACGCATGCCGCAGGTAAAGCACATGGTGGTCGTCTCGCTATATGGCAGATGCAGCGCATGGGCGACCAGAAAACCGACGACAAAGCCACTGATGGCGAAGACCAAAATAAAGAGGGCGACTTCCAAGCGCACCGCGTTCATGTGCAGCACGTACTCGCTCATGGCGGTGGAGTTGGAGGCGATAACGCCCATCATCATGAATTTGCAGGCGGGCGAGAGCACGGGGGAGAGCTTCTCGTGTCCCCATCCACGCGTGAGCTCGTTGATCACGATGCCGAGCACGGCGGGGATGGCGATCATAAAGGCCATGTCTTGCATCATACTCGGCACATCGATCGAGACGGTGGCACCCAGCAAGAGCTTAAGCGTGAGCGGAATCGTCACAGGGGAGATAACCGAGGACGTCAGGATGATGGTGAGCGCGAGCGGGCCGTTGCCGCCGAACATGCTGATCCACATAAAAGCGGTGACGGCCAAGGGCACGCTGTACTCGAGCACGATGCCGCAGACAAGGTTGGGGTTGGAGCCAAAGAAGAGTGACCCTATGGCATACGCCGCGATGGGAATAAGCACTGCCGAGACCAGCAGCGCCAGAATCAGGTGCAGCGGACGGTGGAACACCTCGGCTACCTGGTGAAAAGTGTTGCTGAGCGCGCCCTGAAACGTCATAAAGGCGAAGAGGGCGGGAACAATGGGCTTGAGCACGCCGATCTGCTGGGGAAAGAGCACGCCGAGCGCCACGCAAATCGGAACGATGATCTGCATATGCCCCGCGAGGAACTTTCCCAGTCCAGCCCATTGCTTCATATGCTCTTGTGACTCCCTTTGCTCGTGAATCCGTTTTGACTGGATATGCTAGACGCTCACATGTGTCCGTGCGTCAGAAACGCTCGATTATTTCGGGGGTATTACCGGCATCGTTTACCGAAACCGCGGCGTGCTGCGGCGATTTGCGTCCGCGCTGCACGGTATAATAAATCCGTTCAACAGATCTGCCTGCCGAAGCGGGCATACACAGAGGACTCATCGCTATGAACCGTGAGAGGTATCGCGGCGACCTGCCCCTATCAGGGGTGGGTGCCTATGTCATCGCTTAAGACGACGCATCGCTGGGCGGTCGCTCAGCAAAACCCCGAGCTCGAAAAGGAGCTTTCGGCTGGTCTGGGCATTCCCGGGCTGGTGGCGCGCATTATGGTCGCGCACGGCATTGACTCCATCAAAGAGGGCCAATTGTTTTTGACACCTTCGCTCGATCGCGACTGGGCCGACCCACTCATTATCCCGGGCATGTCGGTCGTTGCCGACCGCGTCGAGCGTGCTATTCGCAACCACGAGCACATTGCAGTCTTTGGCGATTTTGACGTTGACGGTATTACGTCGACCTGCCTGTTGACCGAGGCGCTGCGCACGTTTGGCGCCGATGTCACGCCGTTTATTCCGCATCGCTTTGATGAGGGCTACGGTCTTTCGCGCGCGGCACTCGATCGCGTTAACGAGCTCGCTCGCCCCCAGCTGATCGTGACCGTCGATAACGGCATTGCCGCCAAGGAAGAGGTTTCCTATTTGGAGGACCTGGGGATCGATTTGGTGGTCACGGACCATCACGAGCCCTCCGACCAGGTGCCGCAGGGTGTGCCCCTGACCGACCCCAAGCTCGAGGACGAGGGCCCCTCGCGCGAGCTTGCCGGTGCTGGTGTGGCGCTCAAGCTGGTGCAAGTCCTGGGTGAGCGCCTGGGCAAGCCGTCGTATTGGCGTTCGCTAATCGAGGTCGCGGCGCTGGGCACCGTGTCCGACATGATGCCGCTCACGCCCGAGAACCGCGCGCTGGTTGCCGAGGGCATCCAGCAGATGCGCGTAACCGCTCGCCCCGGCTATATCGCGCTTGCCGCGCTTGCCAAGGCGGACCTTTCGAGCATTACGGCGGATGGCCTGTCATTCTCGCTCATTCCCCGCTTAAACGCTGCCGGCCGCATGGCCGATCCCAAGCTGGCGCTCGACCTGCTGCTTGCCCGCAATCCCATCGAAGCAAGCGCGCTGGCGGCTGAGCTCGAGGAAATCAACCGCCAGCGCCGTGAGATCGAGGCGGAGCTCACGCGCGATGCCATGGCAAAGGTCGAGGAGACCTATGACGGCGGGCGCGCGATCGTTGTGGGCGGCGAAGGCTGGCACGAGGGCGTCAAGGGTATCGTGGCAAGCCGTCTGACCAACCGCTATCACGTGCCGGCGCTGCTGTTCTCGATCGAGGACGGTATCGCGCGCGGCTCTGGTCGCTCGGTGGGCAAAGTTAACCTGTTTGACGCCGTCGAGCGCTGTTCCGACCTGCTGATTCGTCGCGGCGGACATGCCGGTGCGGTGGGTGTGACCATCGAGGCATCCAAGCTCGATGAATTCCGTCGTCGCCTTTCCGCCGTGCTATCGGAGATTCCCGCTGGGGACTTTGAAGACATCGACGAGGTTGCCGCCACGGTCGACCTTTCCGAGCTGAATATCGAGACTATAGAGCAGATTTCCCGTCTTGAGCCGTTTGGCCAGGGCAACAAGGTGCCGCTGCTGGCCGCCGAGGGCGTGACGATGTGCGATCGCGCCGTGGTGGGCAAAACCGGCGAGCACATGCGCTTTGTGGCGACCGATGGCGCCGCGAGCGTGCCGGCCATCATGTTCCGCGTGCCGCAAATCGATAAGCTCATCAACTGCGATAGCGCTGTCGACTTGGTGTTCGAGGCCGTTGCCGAGCATTGGCAGGGGCGTGTGAAGCCCAAGCTCATGATCAAGGATGTTCTGGTCCGCGATACCACGCTGCCCGGCGTCGACGATCCGGCATGCGAGCTTCGTCGTGGCGTGCAGCCGGCGGATTCTGGCCTGCGCCTGGAGTCGCGCAAGCGCGAGACGCTCGCCCAGCTTTCCTATACCGAGCTCACGCGCTCGCTTATCCATAGCTTTATCGGCTCGAACCAGCCGCACCGCGCGCAGGTCGAGGCGCTCGATGCCCTGGCCGATCACCAAAGTGTTCTGGCCGTTATGGGAACGGGGCGCGGCAAGTCGCTCATCTTCCATGTGCATGCCGCGCGTGAGGCGGTGCTTCGCGGACGTGCGAGCATCTTTGTCTATCCGCTGCGCGCACTTGTTGCCGACCAGGCCTATCACCTCTCGTCGACGATGGCCGCGCTCGGCATTGGCGTGGGCGTGCTGACCGGCGAGACCGTGGAGGCGGCGCGCGATGACGTGTTTGCCGGCTTGGCTTCGGGCCGCACTGGCATCGTGCTCACGACGCCCGAGTTCCTGTCCATTCACCGCGACCGCTTTGCGCGTTCGGGGCGCATCGGTTTTGTCGTTATCGATGAGGCGCATCATGCCGGTCTTGCCAAGGGCGGCGACCGCAGCGCCTATCTCGACATGCCCGATATCCTCAAGGCCCTGGGCGACCCGGTCGTTCTGGCCGCGACTGCCACCGCAACGGCTCCGGTTGTGGCCGAGCTCGCCCGTGTTCTACCGATTACCCGTACGGTGGTCGACGAGACGGTGCGCGAGAACTTGCAGCTCGAGGATGACCGAGATCTTGCGAGCCGCGAGAACCGCCTGGTGTCAATCGTGGCTACGGGGGAGAAGACCGTCATCTACGTCAACTCGCGTGATCAGTCCGTGGCGCTTGCCAAGACGCTGCGCAAGCGGGTGCCCGATTGCGCGACCCGCATCGCGTTCTATAACGCGGGGCTTGCGCGCTCCGATCGTCGCCGTGTTGAGGAAGCGTTTCGTGACGGAAGCCTCAGCTGCATCGTTTCGACCTCTGCCTTTGGTGAGGGCGTCAACCTGCCCGATATTCGCCATGTCGTGCTCTACCACATGCCGTTTGGCAGCATTGAATTTAACCAGATGAGCGGACGCGCCGGTCGCGACGGCCAACCTGCCGTGATTCACTTGCTCTATTCGTCGCGTGACGCTCGCATTAACGAGCGCCTGCTCGACTGCTACGCGCCCGAGCGCGATGAACTCGTCACGCTCTATCGAGCGCTGCAGACTATGTGGCGCTCCAACCGCGGCAAGACCGGAGACGACTCGTTTAGCGCGAGCGATATCGACATCGCGCAGATGTGCCTTGCCATCGATGCCCGCACGCCGGTCGACGAGCGCTCGGTGGAAAGCGGCCTGGGAATCTTCGAAGAGCTTGGTTTCTGTCGCGTTTCGGGGTTTGACGACACCCGTCGCATCGCGATGGCCGAAAACCCCGGCCGTGTGCAATTGAGCAGGTCAATTCGCTATTTGGAGGGCTTGCGCTCGCGCATGGAGTTCTCGGCTTTCCGGAGCTGGGCACTCGATTCGTGCGCTTCTGATATGCTAGCCAAAGTTAACCGCCCGATCGTACCGCGGGCCTAGGGGAAGGGGACCTCGATGGATGCCGCAGCCCGTACCGCCCATGATTCCACCCTCCAGCCGTTTTCGGAGATGGAGCACTATAAGCATGCCGATGAGCTGCCGCCCGAGATTATGGCGGACAGCTACGACAAGCTGGAGCGCCTGTGCCTCAAATATATGAATGAGGAGGACTTCTCTAAGGTGGAGCAGGCCTATTGCTTTGCCGCCGAGAAGCACTGCAACCAAAAGCGCCGCTCGGGCGAGATGTACATTAACCATCCCGTCGAGGTGGCCATCATTTTGGCCGATCTCAAGATGGACTGCGATGTGGTGTGCGCCGCGCTGCTGCACGATACCGTCGAGGATACCGAGACCTCGCTTGCCGATGTGTCCGGCCTGTTTGGCGATACGGTAGCCGAGCTCGTCGATGGCGTGACCAAGCTCACCAACATCGAAGTCGACAGCATGGACGAGAAGCAGGCCCTCACGCTGCGCAAGATGTTCCTCGCCATGTCCAAGGACATCCGCGTCATTATCGTTAAGCTTGCCGACCGCCTGCATAACATGCGTACGCTGGCGGCCCTTCGCGAGGACCGTCGCCTGTTTAAGGCTCGCGAGACCATGGACGTGTATGCGCCCCTGGCCGACCGTCTGGGCATGAGCTCTATTAAGTGGGAGCTCGAGGACCTGTCCTTCTTCTACCTGGAGCCCGATGCCTACCAGCGCATTGCGCGCATGGTGGCTGAGTCGCGCGAGGTTCGCGAGCGCTATCTGGCCGAGACTATCAAGACGCTCACCGACGAGCTCAACCGCATTGGCCTGGAGGGCTTCCAGATCAATGGCCGTTCCAAGCACTATTGGTCCATCTACCAAAAGATGAAGCGCAAGGGCAAGGAATTCTCCGAGATCTACGACCTGGTGGCACTGCGTGTCATCACGCATTCGGTGCGCGATTGCTACTCCACGCTCGGCGCGGTGCATACGCTGTGGCACCCCATGCCCGGTCGCTTCAAAGACTATATCGCCATGCCCAAGGTCAACAACTACCAGTCGCTCCATACGACGGTTATCGGCCCCACGGCCCGCCCGCTCGAGATTCAGATTCGAACCTATGAGATGCATGAACAGGCCGAGTACGGCATTGCCGCCCACTGGCTCTATAAGAAGTCGGGCGGATCGTCTGCGTCTAAGACCAATGATGCCCAGCGTCTGGACGACCAGATTAACTGGCTCAAACATTCGCTCGATTGGGCAGCGTCTGACGAGATTACGGACGCCAAGGAATACCTGCACTCGCTGAAGGTCGATCTGTTCGACCAGGAGATCTTTGTCTTTACACCCAAGGGCGAGGTCATGGCGCTTTGTGCCGGCTCTACACCGCTCGACTTTGCCTACGCCGTTCACACCGAGGTGGGAAACCATTGCGTCGGCGCCAAAATCAACGGTGCGGTGGCTCCGCTCACGCACGAGATTAAGACGGGTGACCGTGTCGAGATCCTGACCAACAAGAGTTCCAAGCCGTCGCGTGATTGGCTCAAGATCGTTAAGACACCTTCGGCCAAATCAAAGATCCGCCGTTACTTCGCCGCCGCGACCAAAGACGATGACGCTGCTGCCGGCCGCGATATACTGGCCAAGGACCTGCGCAAGCGCGGGTATGGCATCTCTACGCCGCGATCCACGCGTGCGCTCAACGCCGTGGCGGAGCAGTTTAACTACAAGCAGCTCGAGGACCTGTTTGCCGCCGTCGGCGCCGGCAAGGTTGCCCCGCGCGCTGTGGGTAACAAGGTCGAGCAAATCTTGGACCCCAAGCCCGAGGAGCAGCTCACCAAGACCGAAGCCATTGCCGAGATCGTCAAGCAGCCTGCCCGCGGCTCCAACCGCAAGCCGCAAAAGCGCGGCAAGAGCGCCAGCAACGGCATTATCGTCAAGGGCGAGAGCAACAGCGGTCTGCTGGTCCGTCTGGCGCATTGCTGCAATCCGGTGACGGGCGATGACATCGTCGGCTTCATCACGCGCGGCCGTGGCGTTTCGGTGCATCGCGCCAACTGCCCCAACGTCAAGGGTCTTATGGAACATCCCGAGCGCATGATCGATGTGGAGTGGGACGGCGCTGCCGACACCCTCTTCCAGGTCGAGATCGTGGTCGAGTGCCTGGACCGCATGGGCCTGCTCAAGGATGTCACCATTGCCATTGGCGATGCGGGCGGCAATATCCTTTCTGCCGCCACGTCGACCAACCGCGAGGGTATTGCAACCCTGCGCTTTATGGTCGAGATCTCGGACGCGAGCGGTCTGGATCCGCTGCTGGCTTCCATCAGCAGTGTCGATTCGGTCTACGACGCTCGCCGTCTTATGCCCGGCGAAGGCGGAGCTCAGCTCAAGCGTCGCGTATAGGCGTGACGAGCGCGCGACAGTAATGATATTGGTTACGTTCGGGGCATCGTTTGATGCCTCGACGTTTATAGAAGGAGGGCGCACGCATGGACGCTGCGGCTTTGGACTTAACCCCTCGGGGTACGGCTTCGATTGAGGTGCTTGTAAACGGGCCCATCCAGACCAACAGTTACGTCGTTATTTCGAGTGGCGAATGCTTGATTATCGATCCCGCTTGGGAAGGCGAAAACCTCGTTGCGCACATCCGAGCCGAACACCCTGGCGTGCATGTGCTCGGTTCCGTCTGCACGCACGGTCATGCCGACCATGTTGGCGGTGTAGCCGGAGTTCGGGCCGCCGTTGGCGCTGACGCCTTGTACGAGCTGTGTGTTAAGGATGCGACTGTGCCGCATGCGAATATCGAGGAGCAGCGCGCCATGTGGGGTATTGAGACGCCCGATCCGGGCGAGCCGACGCGGCTGCTTGCCGAGGGCGATACGATTGAATTGGGCGATATCTGCCTGCAGGTGATCGAGACGCCGGGGCATACGCCGGGCGGCATCGTCCTGTTCGCCGCGACCGAGCAGGGGAACATCGCCTTTGTGGGCGACACGCTTTTCCCGGGCAGCCACGGTCGTACCGATCTTTCCGGCGGTGACGAGGCGGCGATTATGCGCTCGCTCTCCAAACTTGCCAAGACGCTTCCGCCCGATACCGTTTGCTTGACGGGCCATGGCGATTCGACCACGATGGCGCGCGAACTTATGCAGAATCCGTTTATGCAGATGTAGGCTCGAAGCCGTCTTTCGAATCACGAAGACCGCTCAATCGTCAAGCTATTTCCCCAGTGGGTCGATTCTGTGGGGCAAACGGTCAAAATTTGTCCAATCGGATGGTATTCGTGAACAAACGAACGTTTATGCTCGGGTATGTCGTGGTAAAATCTCAGGCGTTATCGGAGCAACCTTACAGGAGGTTTCTTTTATGCTCGTCAACGCAGCAGACATGCTCAAGAAGGCCGAGGCCGGCAAGTACGCTCTCGGTGCCTTCAACACCAACAACCTCGAGTGGACCCTGGCTATTCTCCAGGCCGCCGAGGAGGCCAAGTCTCCGCTGATCCTTCAGTGCACCGCTGGTGCCGCTAAGTGGATGGGCGGTTTCAAGGTCTGCGCCGACATGGTCAAGGCTGCCGTCGAGGCCACGGGCGTTACCGTCCCCGTCGCCCTTCACCTCGATCACGGTTCTTACGAGGACTGCTTCAAGTGCATCGAGGCCGGCTTCACGTCCATCATGTATGACGGCTCTCACGAGGAGACCTTCCAGCTTAACCTTGACCGCACCAAGGAACTCGTTGAGCTTGCCCACTCCAAGGGCATGTCCATCGAGGCCGAGGTCGGCGGCATCGGCGGCACCGAGGACGGCGTGACCTCCAACGGCGAGCTCGCTGACCCCGCTGAGTGCAAGCAGATTGCTGACCTGGGCGTCGACTTCCTCGCCTGCGGTATCGGCAACATCCACGGCGTGTATCCCGCCGACTGGGCTGGCCTTTCCTTCGAGCGTCTGGGCGAGATCAAGGCTCAGACCGGCGACCTGCCCCTCGTTCTGCACGGTGGTACCGGCATCCCCGAGGATCAGATCAAGAAGGCCATCTCCCTGGGTATCTCCAAGATCAACGTTAACACCGATCTGCAGCTCGTCTTCGCCAAGGGCGTTCGCGAGTATATCGAGGCTGGCAAGGATCAGCAGGGCAAGGGCTTTGACCCCCGCAAGCTCCTCAAGCCTGGTCGCGACAACATCGTTGCCCGCACCAAGGAGCTCATGGAGGAGTTTGGCTCCGTCAACAAGGCGTAAGCGTCGCTAAACTTCCCACCGGAAGCCCCGTCTCCCTACACTGTTTCCTTTGCGCTCACCTGGCTTCGCCAGAAGTCGCGCCAAGGAAACAGTTCCGGGAGACGGGGCTTCCTTCGTTTAACGCCGCAGGGTTACGAGTCTGAATTAAGGTGGCTACTGGCTTCGCCAGAAGTCGCGCGACGGAATCAGCTCCGGGGAAACGGGGCCTCCTTTGTTAACTCGCTACAGGGTTACTGGGCTGAATTCATTTTTAGAGGTACCGTTTATCGGTGTTGAGGGTTCCTTTATTGGGGCTTTCTTTTTTATCTCGCTACAATGGGCTTCAAGAGTTCTAATGACTTGGAGTTTGGTATGGCTGTTATTAATGTGCTGCCTTCGGATGGGAAGGTCATTGACGAGGGTCCTGTTGGTTGCTCTGTTGATGTTTGCTGTGATGATTTCCGTCATCTCGATATTGGACTGCCGCCCGAGATTCTTCGTCTCAAGGATGCCGGATATTTGACGCAGGCTGTTGCGGCTTGTGATCGTCTTTTGGGGCAGAATCCCGATCCCTCGCTTGCTGCCTGCGTTCGTGCCGAGCGGTATCGCATGCTTGAGACGCCGCTTCATTTTTCGGTGTCGCGCGATCGGGCTATTGCGATGATTCGCGAGGAGTGGCCTGAGTTTACCGAGGAGCAGTTTAACGATCTGATTGACCGTAAGCGTATTGACTGGCGCTTTATCGATGGCGAGCTGTTCGTTCTCGACAACTTCCTCGATTCGCTTCGCGTATATCCCAAAGAGGTTCCCGGCATGCGTCCCGATCCTACGGACGGAATTGCACTGCGCAACGAAATGCTCAAGGAGATGGGGTCGCAAAACGGATTGGCTCGCGTCATTACGCTTAAAGCATCTGTGTCTGTCCCCGGCGCTCTAGAGGGGGAGACCGTTCGCGCTTGGCTTCCCGTTGCCGCCACCTGCCACCAGCAGTCTCGTGTCGAGATTCTCGACATGACGCCGGAGGGTGCTGTTGCTCCCGCGAACGCTTCGGCGCGTACCGCCTCGTGGTCTTCTTCGAGTGAACGCTCATTCTCGGTGACCTATCGTTATCACATCGGTGCTGCTTATTGTGATGTCTACGGTGGCACACTTCCGGTTCATCCGCGTATGGACGCGCCTCTGCCCGAGGATATTTCCGAGGACCGTCCGCACATTGCATTCACACCGTATCTGCAGCAGCTGACGGCCGGTGTTGTTGACGGACTCGAGGATCCGCTCGATCGCGCCCGTGCTATCTATGATTACCTGACGCAGTATATTGACTATCGCTATCAGCCGCCGTACTTGCTTTTGGGATCTATTGCCGATGACTGCGCGCATTCGCTCCGCGGCGATTGCGGCGTTATGGCGCTCACGTTTATCACCATGTGCCGTATCGCGGGCGTGCCTGCCCGTTGGCAGAGCGGCCTGTACGTTGCGCCCGATTCGGTGGGGTCGCACGACTGGGCAGAGTTCTATACGCCGCAGACCGGTTGGCTCAACGCCGACGTGTCATTTGGATCTTCTGCTCACAGGATGGGGGAGGAGTGGCGCCGCCGTCACTACTTTGGCAATCTCGACCCATGGCGTATGGTGGCCAACAATCGATTCCAGGCAGAGTTTGAGCCCTCTTTCGACGTCATGCGCGAGGACCCTTACGATAACCAGATGGGTGAGGCTTCGGTCGACGGTCGCGGATGCCGTCAGCGCGAGATGCTACGCACGGTCGAACTCATCGAAATGCTCGAAGTTCCATTTTCGGACTAATCGGTAGAAAGCTGTGATAAACTAACTCACGCATTGCGTGCCCGAGTGGCGGAATTGGCAGACGCAGTGGACTCAAAATCCACCGTTGGCAACAACGTGCGAGTTCGAGTCTCGCCTCGGGCACCATACATGCAAGTGAGCGTTCAAGGGGGTCAAGGCTCCCTTTTTCGTGCCGAACTCGCGTGAGCGCGCGGAGCGTTAAGCAAACAGGCCTGTGGCCTGTTTGTAGCGGAGCGTGGCGAGGGCGCCATGCGCCCGAAGCCCGGGGCTTCGCGAAGCGAAGTCCCTTCGAGTCTCGCCTCGGGCACCATACATGCACCTGCGCTTCAAGGGGGTTGCGGCCCCCTTTTTCGTGTACGTAATGTGATAACGCGCTGTACGTGTTACTATTCGCAAGGCGTTGTTTCCGCAATGCCCTAAAGAGGAACCCGAGGGTTCCCACCTTTTGGCGCCAATGAGCAGCTGACTGGTCATACAACTTAGATTACCTTCCTCAAATCGAGGAAGTCTATGTGTACGACCTGGTTGCTGAGAAGCGCCGGGTTATTTTTTTATGAATGGAGGTAGGGAAAATAGCTAAGTCTGATGACACCCGCATCAACGACGAGATCACTGCATCTTCGTGCCGTTTGATTGGCGTCGATGGCTCTCAGCTCGGCCTGTTCGCCATCCGCGATGCCCAGCGCGTCGCCGACGATCAGGGTCTCGACCTGGTCGAGATCGCTCCCAACGCGGAGCCGCCGGTCTGCAAGGTCATGGACTACGGTAAGTTCAAGTACCAGCAGGCCATGAAGGCCAAGGCTGCTCGTAAGAACCAGTCCAAGGTCGAGGTCAAGGAAATGAAGTTCCGACCCAAGATCGACGTTGGCGACTACGAGACCAAGAAGGGCCACGTTCTGCGTTTCCTCAAGAAGGGCGCACGCGTTAAGATCACCATCATGTTCCGCGGCCGTGAGATGGCTCACCCGGAGCAGGGCCTTAACGTTCTCGAGCGCCTCGCCGAGGATCTCAAGCCTTACGCTACGGTCGAGTCCAAGCCTAAGATGGAAGGCCGTAACATGCTTATGCTGCTCGCCCCGATTAAGGGCGCCTTCGATGAGGATAAAGCGGCAAGCGATACCAAGTAACTAGTGTTCTGTAACCGATTAAGGAGTATTTCATGCCTAAGATGAAGTCCCACAGCGGCACCAAGAAGCGTTTCCGCAAGACTGGTACCGGCAAGCTTATGCGCGCCAAGGCTTTCAAGAGCCACATCCTGAGCAAGAAGTCCACCAAGCGTAAGCGTGGCTTCCGTCAGGAGACCGAGATCGCCGCTGCCGACCGCAAGGTCATCAAGTCGCGTCTCGCCTAAGTTCGTTTTTTCGTTTTACCGTCTAGGAGTTGATAGAACATGGCACGTATTAAGCGCGCTGTTGCCGCCAAGAAGAAGCGCCGTACCGTTATGCACCGTGCGAAGGGTTACTACGGTGCCGCTTCGCGTACTTACAAGCATGCTAAAGAGCAGGTCCAGCACTCCCTGCAGTATCAGTATCGTGATCGCCGCAACAAGAAGCGCGAGATCCGTTCTCTCTGGATCACTCGTATCAACGCTGCTGCTCGTCTGAACGACATCTCTTACTCTCAGTTCATGCACGGCCTGAAGGTTGCCGGCATCGAGCTCGACCGCAAGGTCTTGGCTCAGATGGCTTACGAGGATATCGAGTCCTTCAACGAGCTGGCTACCATCGCCAAGAAGGCTCTCGAGGCCTAATAGATTCTCTTGAATCGCTAGGGGAGTGTCGCGTTGTGCGCGGCGCTCCCTCTTTTTATCTGAGGCGCGGTTTACATTGCTAAAAGCGCGGGTAGATAAACACTTACAGGTGACCGATCTCTATATATTCCTGAACCAAAGGGTCATCATCTGATACGTGCGGAAGATCCGCACCAGTCTTTCTATTACCTATAGAAAGCAATATGTTGTGTAGGACTTGTGAAGAGTGGAATTGACGTCCCACAGGGCTTCGCGGTCTGGCAATATATCTCCTTGCCGCGCGGCCCGGTCGGACCGGATCAGCCGCAGAGCGTGCACCTTGAGAACCGGATACTGCGAGGATGGACACTTACTTCAGTGTCGCATCCGGGCAGACATCGAACCATTTGAAATGGTCTAACTTGGATTTGTT
>CAUAIH010000026.1:0-13297 GCA_958429025.1 uncultured Collinsella sp.
CGTAGCCCGAGACGGTCCCGGGCTGACAATTTCGACTGTAATGGACGTTCTTAAATGACTAGTCAAACAAGAGCGCCCCCAATGACCACTCATTTAAGTCTGTCCCCAATGACTAGTAGTAGGCCCACATGGCTTCGACTTCGTTGAGGACCTCTACGACGCCCCAGCGGCGGGCGCTGCGGCTGGCCGAGTTGGGGTCGTAGACGCCAATCTGGTTGGCGTCGTCGATGCCGTAGAGCACGATGTAGTGGCCTACGTTGGTAAACGTACCGGGGCGCACTGCGGCGATGACGGGCGCACCCGAGCGAAGTGCTTGGGTAATCGATTCGCGATCGTTATAGAGCTGTGTTCCGTTGAGCCCCAGCTGCCACGCACCGCCTGTCATAAACGACCACTCGGTGGCACCAGTGGGGGCGTAGTTGCCGGCTTCGGCCAGTGCGCATATATCGACCGGTGTCTTATCGGTGTGGCCGGTCTTAAAGATATAGACCATGGTGAGGCAAGTGGGACCGCAAGCGTTTTCGCGAATAGTGCCACCGGCATAGGGCAGCTCCGACCATGCGGGGTCAATTTGGTAGATGTGGGGCATGGTGCCGGCCTGCCATTGCGAGCGTGGGGTCGAGAACGCAAATGAGTAACCGGGCGCGACGGGAGCTTTAAGCAGCTTGTCCTCGGCAGTGGGCTCAAGACCAGCTGATCCGTGGGAGATACAGGATCCCAAAAACACAAAGACGAGGCAGGCGGCGATGGAGCAAAGCGCAAGGCGTAGGCGGCGGGCCGGAAGCGTGTGGCTTGTGGTGTGCGACGCGGGGTGAGGGGCGGAATTGCCGCGATCGCGTTGAGGTCGCGAAAAGGAGCGCTTGACGTAGTAGTCGGTCTTATGCCGATCGTAGCGGCGTGGCTGCGATGTGTCGGTCTGGCGTTGGCGTGTGCTCGTACTCACGCGGTCTGACTGCTGCACGGTACGGCTTTGTTGCCGCGAAGAAGCCCCGAGCTGCTCTTGGGGGCGCTGCGGGTTGTCGTTGTCGGAGGTGCTTCTGGGCGTTGGCGTGGTGCGGCCGGCAAGGCGCACGCTTTGTGGCCGTTGGTCGCCGTCATTGTATCCGTATGCCATTCGAATCACCTTGCCTCATGTGTAACTTGTCTATCCTACATAAAATGATGCACGACACATGGGTATGTGCGCCAAAAGCCTGACAAATGGTATGAACGTTGCCGCGCCGCGCGCCAAGTGTCACGGCAACAGGTATTCAAAAGCAGACAAGATGAAAGCGTCCAAGACGAATGACGTCTCCCGCCGTTCGTCCCAAAAACGGTGCCGCTCGTTTTGCAGTTCTGCCTTCGGTCGAGCTGCGAGCGGCGCTGCTGCGCCAAGGCCGTATCTTAAAGCCATGGAAAAAAGCGCGCGGCAAAACGGACCGCGCAAGGGGTGACGCCAAGGGGCGTCAAAAAGGAAAGGAGGGGAACAATGGCGGACAAGAATGCAGAAGTTGCAGTCGAGGATAACGGCGGCATGAAGAAAACGCTCTCGCTCTGGAACTTCTTCACCATCGGCTTCGGTGCCATCATCGGTACCGGTTGGGTTCTGCAGGTCGGCGACTGGATGGTCGTGGGCGGCGGTCCCGTTCCCGCTATGATCGCATTCCTCTTGGGTGCAATCTTCCTCGTGCCCGTCGGAGCTGTTTTCGGTGAGCTCACGGCTGCTATCCCCATCTCGGGCGGCATCGTCGAGTATGTCGATCGTAGCTTTGGCCGTACGCTGAGCTACATCACCGGATGGCTTTTGGCCCTGGGCAACGGCATCCTGTGCCCGTGGGAGGCCATCGCCATTTCGACCCTTGTGTCCGAGATGTTCGGCAGCCTGCCCGGCCTTGAGTGGCTGCGCGCCGTCAAGCTCTACACCATCCTGGGGGCCGACGTTTACCTGTTCCCGACGCTGATCGCGCTCGGCTTTGCAGTCTACGTCATCTTCCTCAACTTCCGCGGTGCCAGCTCGGCTGCCAAGCTCCAGGCCTTCCTGACCAAGGCTCTGCTCTGCGGCATGCTGCTCGCCATGGGCGTCTCGCTGTTCACCGGCTCGCCGGACAATGCCATGCCCGTATTCTCCCAGGTCACCGGCGCTGGCGGCGGCAAGGCCGCTACCGAGAGCTCCAGCCTGTTTGCCGGCATCGTGTCGGTCCTGGTTCTGACCCCGTTCTTCTACGCCGGTTTCGACACCATTCCCCAGCAGGCTGAGGAAGCAGCCGAGGGCCTCAACTGGAACAAGTTCGGCAAGATCATCTCCCTGGCTCTGCTGGCCGCCGGCGGCTTCTACATGGTCTGCATCTACTCGTTCGGCACCATCCTCGACTGGCATGAGTTCGTTAAGAGCCCGGTTCCCGCGCTTGCCTGCCTCAAGGGCATCAACATGCTTCTGTACCTGGCCATGCTCGTCATCGCCACGCTTGGACCCATGGGCCCGATGAACTCCTTCTACGGCGCCACGAGCCGCATCATGCTCGCCATGGGCCGCAAGGGCCAGCTGCCCGAGCAGTTCGCCGAGGTCGACCCCAAGTCCGGCGCTCCCAAGCTCGCCTGCGTCGTTCTGGGCGTCATCACCGTCGTCGGTCCGTTCCTGGGCAAGAACATGCTCATCCCTCTGACCAACGTGTCGGCTCTCGCCTTCATCTTCTCCTGCGGCATGGTCGCCCTCGCATGCCTGCGTATGCGCTTCACCGAGCCCGACCTGCCTCGTCCCTACGAGGTGCCCGGCGGCAAGTTTGGCATCGGCCTCGCTATCGCCGCCTGCGCCATCATCATCGGCCTGCTCGTGATTCCGTTCTCTCCCGCCTCCCTCAACATGGTGGAGTGGAGCATCGTGATCGGCTGGCTGGCCGTCGGCCTGGCTCTCATGGCCTTCACCAATTCCCGCAAAAAGTAACGCCGAGCCGGGGCGGATCAGGTGCGCGGGCCCCTCTCTTCCGCGCACCGAACCCGGCACCACTTGGGTAGCTTTGTGAGGCCTTAACCCAACACGGCCTCGCCCACTATATGGATCCATAAGGAGGAACCATGTCCACTAAGTATGCAATCGTTGGCGGTAAGCTCATCGACGGTACCGGTGCCGAGCCGGTCGAGAACTCCCTCGTTCTCGTCGACGACAACGGCAAGATCGAGTACGCCGGTGCTATGCAGGACCTTCCCGAGGGCGTTGAGGTTATCGACGCCGCCGGCAAGACCGTCCTTCCCGGCCTGATCGACACCCACCTGCACTTCTCGGGCAACTTGACCGACGATGACACCGACTGGGTCATGCAGCCGCTCCTCGAGAAGCAGGCCGTCGCCGTCAAGCAGGCCTACGACTGCCTCACCCACGGCCTCACCACCGTCTGCGAGATCGGTCGCTTTGGTATCCAGATCCGTGACTGCATCGACAAGGGCGTCTTCAAGGGCCCGCGCGTTCTGGCCACCGGCCTTGGCTTCTGCCGCGTTGCCGGCCACGGCGACTCCCACCACTGCAGCCAGGAGCTCAACAAGGAATCGCACCCCTGGGGCGATCAGGTCGACGGTCCTTGGGATCTGCGCAAGGCCGTCCGTCGTCGCCTGCGTGAGAACCCCGATGCCATCAAGATCTGGGCTACCGGTGGCGGCATCTGGCGCTGGGACTCCGGCCGCGACCAGCACTACTGCTCCGAGGAGATTCAGGCTGTGGTCGAAGAGGCCAAGATGGTCGGCATCCCCGTGTGGAGCCACTGCTACAACAACCACGCCGCTGCCTACGATTCCGTCCGCTTTGGCTGCGAGCAGCTGATCCACGGCTTCGATATCGATGAGCGCACCATGGACCTCATGGCCGAGCAGGGCACCTTCTTCACCCCGACGATCGCCTTCCTGCCCACCTGGTACGCCACCTATCCGCCCGTCTACGTCCCCGAGCTGCACGACAAGTACGAGGGCACCCTGGTCGAGAAGGAGCTGCAGCGCAACTACGACTGCCTGCGCGAGGCCAAGAAGCGCGGCGTCGTCATGACGATCGGCTCCGATTCCTTCTCCTTCGTCACCCCGTACGGCACCTGCTCCATCGAGGAGATGTACGAGTTCGTCGACAAGATCGGCTTCACCCCGGTCGAGACCATCACCTGTGCCACCCTCAACGGTGCCAAGATGTGCCACATCGAGGACGAGACCGGTTCCATCGAGGCCGGCAAGTGCGCCGACCTGCTGGTCGTCAACGGTGACGTCGCCGCCGACATCCACGTGCTCAACACCGACAACATGGACGTCATCATGAAGGACGGCTGGATTGTCGAGGCCGGCACCTTCGGCGAGGCAAACAAGTACAGCGCCTAAGCTACCGTTCATCGATGACTGGATGTAAAACACAGTATTTGATTGCATAATGCAATGGAGAGGGTCGCTTGCGGCCCTCTTTATTGCTATGGGGTGCGTCAGTAAGAAGGGGATGACGGTGGATCTCAATAGGCTGATTCTGGGCAAGAGCTACAACTCTACCAAGGTCTTTCGTACCGCTCAGCATGTGGTTCAAGCCATCTTGCTCGGTATTGTCGTTCCGCTGCTTATCCTGCTGCTCATCTGGGATCTAACCGATAATCCCAATCCCGTTCCGGCCGTTGTCGTCATTGCCGGCTTGGTCATGCTGTGCTTCTTCTTCTCATACGTCTTTGTCGTTCCCGACGACCTCACATCGAGCGCTACCGACCGCACGCTCGCCATCGCTTCAAAAATATTCGCCTACACGTCGCGCGGCCTTACGCCCGAAGCTGCCCTAGGCGCCTCTAAGATCATCCTGTCCGAAACTATCGCCTCTGCCATCTGCTTTACCGACGGCAAGCAGGTGTTGGCAAGCTGGGGCGAGGACTCGGCAAAATGCCCCGCGGGCACCCCGGTGGTGCTGCGGACTACGCTCAACGTGATCAACAGCGGTGAGCAAAGCGTGTTCTCGCGCGATGCCTCGACCGAGACGGGTGGCTACTTTCCGCGCCTGCGCGCCGGTATTGTCGCACCGCTTACCGTGCGTGGGCATTGCGTGGGCACGCTCGAGCTGTATTATCCCCGTCTGAGCAGCATCGATATGCGCCAGACGGCGCTTGCCTCGGGCTTTGCCGACCTCATTTCCACGCAGCTTGCGAGCTTTGAGCTCGAGCGCCAGGACGAGCTTACGGCCCGCGTGGAGCTGCGCGCCTTGCAATCGCAGGTCGATCCTCATTTTCTATTCAATACCATCAGCACCATCGTGTCGCTCGTACGTACCGAGCCCGACAAGGCGCGATCGCTGCTGATCGACTTTTCCAATTACTACCGTCAGACGCTTTCTGATTCCGATACGCTCACCACGCTCGAGCACGAGGTGGAACAGGGTACTCGCTATATCAATCTTATGCAGGCCCGGTATGGCGACGGCCGTCTGCGCGTCTCGGTCGATATCGACTTTGAGGTGCGCGATTGCATGGTGCCGCCGTTTATCTTGCAGCCGTTGCTCGAAAACTGCATCAAGCACGCGCAGCGCGAGACCGAGCCGCTTTCTATTCATGTTAGGGCTTTCGAGACCGATGACGGTTTGGAGATCATCGTCGAGGACGATGGCATCGGTATGAGCGAAGAGGTCTGCGCGCATCTGTTTGAGCAGCATCGCTTGGAGGAGCCCGAGAGCATTACCGCCGACGGCTCCGTCAAGCGAGGCTGCGGCCTGGCACTCTTCAACGTGCTTCAGCGCATCCATTTCTTTTACGGAGAAGATTCCGGCATGCGTGTGAAGTCCCAGGAGGGCGTGGGAACGCAGGTCATCGTCGAGCTGAACGGCGAGCCGCATGAGCCGGCGCCGTTGACGGCGTAGCACGCGGTTGGATTGAGAGAAAAAGAGGGGAAGCACATATGTCCGAAGGCTGGAACATCTTGGTGGTTGATGACGAGCCTCCCATTAGGGCTGAGCTACGCTATCTGTTGGAAAAGGATACGCGTGTGGGTCAGATTGCCGAGGCGGGCAATGTCACCGAAGCCGTGGAGTCGATTCTGTCGAACAAGCCCGACGTGTTGTTTTTAGACATTACCATGCCCGGTCGCTCGGGAATTGAGCTTGCCGAGACTCTGCAGAACCTAAAGACGCCGCCGGTGGTTGTGTTTGTGACGGCGTTTGCCGAATTTGCCGCTGATGCGTATAACCTCGATGCGGTCGACTATGTCGTCAAGCCGGTCGAGGACGCACGCCTGTCAAAGGCACTCGACAAGATCGAGGCAGCCTTGGGTGCCCGTCGTGTTATCCATGCTCCGCGCCAGCCTTTGCGTCTGACGGTGGACCGCGGGGGCAAAAAGGTGTTCATTCCCGC
Source organism: uncultured Collinsella sp. (assembly GCA_958429025.1). Lineage (GTDB taxonomy): Bacteria > Actinomycetota > Coriobacteriia > Coriobacteriales > Coriobacteriaceae > Collinsella. The sequence continues at coordinate 6,324 of CAUAIH010000026.1, forward strand.
CGCAGACGTCTGCTACTTTGAGGCGCGTGCCGATTTTTGCAACGCCGTCTGCGCCGAGGGAACATACCTGATCAATGAGTCGATTTCCTCGCTCGAGCGGCGCCTGGCCCCCGAGGGCTTTATCCGTGTCCACCGCAGCTATCTGGTCAATTTGGAGGACGTGCACAATGTCGAGATCGGTTCCACGGGTCTTATGGAACTCAGGCTCGATCGCGTAACCTCGACGGTGCCCGTGTCCCGCCGTCGCGCTGCCGAGGTTAAAGCACACTTGGGGCTTGCGTAGACGGTCTGCGTGCCGTCGTTTACCATCGCAGGTTTGGCATGGGCGCGCGGTGGGCATAATGGGTGGCATCGAATGAAATCGAAAGGATCATTATGCCCGCGCTTATCACCCATCATCTGTTTGGCGAGGAAAGCATCGACCGTCTTCCGCAGGGCGTCATCACGTCCGATGAAGAGCGCATTGCCTTTATCTTGGGCAACCAAGGCCCCGACCCGTTTTTCTTTCACATTCTGACACCGCGTGTTTCCGACTGCACGCTGCTGGCGCAGGTCATGCATCGGTCGCGCATGTCTCGCCAGTTCGCGTGCCTGCGCGACGGCGTGTCGCATCTGCTGCCGCGCGACGCCAGCTTGGGTCGCGCCTTTGCGCTGGGCCTGCTGTCTCATTACGTGCTCGACCGCAACGCCCATCCTTTTGTCTATGAGCAGCAGTTTGGCATCGTGGAGTCCGATTCAGAGCTTGAGGATTCGAGCAGTCAGGTTCATGCCGTGATCGAGAGCGACCTGGATGTACTGATGCTGCAGCTTAAACGCGCCGGCGCTACGGTCGACGATTACCCGCCGGCGGGCGAGATCGTCACCACCGATCGCATCAATCGCGTGGCCGGCGTGCTGATGAGCTATGTTGCCGGACGCGTGTACGGCATTGACATTCCGGCGGGGGAGTACGGTGCTGCCGTTGCCAATATGCAGCGACTTTACCGCGCGATTGAGCCGGCCGGCTCCGCAAAGACGCGCGCGATCTCGCTGGTTGAGGGCTTGGTGCACGACTACTCGCTGCTCGATGGCCTTGCCCATCGCGTGACGACGGAGCTGCCCGAGCGCACCGGTAACCTGGGCCATCTGACATGGAAGAATCCCTTTACCGACGAGGTCTCGAACGAGAGTTTCCCCGAGGTCTTTGATCGCGCGCTGGTCGATTACGAGTGCACGGTCGCACGTTTTATCGAGACCGGTGACATGGATGCCGTGACCAGTCACGTCAACTACAGCGGTCGCGTGCTCAATGCCGATGAGGAGTTCGACCGCGAGGAATAGGGCCCGTGCGTGCCCCTTTGCCGAATCCTTACCGGCGGTTCTGGACAATTGGGGTACGATGAACTAACTGCATATCGGGCGAATACGAAGGGTCCCTGTCCATGAAATACACCAAGCTCGAGCGTAACTGGGTTATGTATGATGTGGGCAATTCGGCCCTCGTGCTGCTCAATACCTCGGTGGTGCCCATTTACTTTAACGCCATCAATACCGGCGCTTCTTCGGCCGACCTGGTGGTCGCCTGGGGCAATGCGCAGACGATTGCCTCGCTGGTCATCGCCATGCTCATGCCCATTCTGGGCGCGCTTGCCGACTACGCCGGCAACAAGATCAAGTTCTTCTTGGGCTTCTTCCTCACGGGCCTGGTGCTTTGCTTGGCGCAGGCTATCCCAATGTCCGCCATGGCATTTTTGACCGTGTACGTGCTGTGCACCATCGGCCTTAACTCTTCTATGACGTTCTACGACGCCATGCTGCCCGACATTACCACCGACGAGCGCATGGACGCCGTGTCCAGCTCGGGCTATGCCTGGGGCTACATCGGTTCCACCGTGCCGTTCGTCATCTGCCTGGCGCTCATCATGGGTGGCCCCGCTCTTGGCGTCCCTACCATGCTGGCAACGCGTCTGTCGTTTATCATCACTGGTGCCTGGTGGCTCATCTTTACCCTGCCGCTCATTCGCACCTATAAGCAAAAGTACGGTCGCGAGCGCGGTCCCGAGGACACCATCGGCCACATCGTGGGCGGTGTGTTCTCCGAGGTCGGACACACCATGCGCGAGATCGCCCACAACAAGACCGTGCTGGTCTACATGATTGCGTTCTTCTTCTATATCGACGGTGTGCACACGGTCATTTCCATGGCTACCAGCTACGGCTCGGCTTTGGGCATCGATTCGACCCAGTTGGTCCTGGCGCTGCTCGTCACGCAGTTCGTGGCCTTTCCGTCCGCCATCATCTACGGCAAGCTCGCCGGACGCGTGGGCACGCTCAACATGATCCTGGTGGCAGTCGCCGCCTACATGGGCATTGTGCTGTTCGCCGCGTTCTTCCTAAAGACCGCCTTTGAATTCTGGGTGCTTGCCATTATGGTCGGCCTGTTCCAGGGCGGCGTGCAGGCGCTTAGCCGTAGCTACTTTGGTCGCATTATCCCCAAGGAAAAGTCCAACGAGTACTACGGCTTCTTTGACATCTTCGGTCGCTATGCAAGCGTCATGGGCACTTTCCTAGTGTCGGTCGTCACCTCGCTGACCGGCAACCCGTCGCTGGGCGTCCTTTCCATTGGCGTGCTGCTGATCGTTGGCTTTATGCTGCTGGTCCGCCTGTCCCGCATGACTCGGGCGGCAGAGCATGCCGCATAGGAGCGAGCGGCTATTGTGCCTGTCCACGGTACTCTTTTGGGGTTATCCGCAATAAACATTGCGACTTGCGAGCAATGATTTGCCCAAGTGGGTATGATGGAATCAGCTAGGTCGCGGGGCGTCGCCTGTGTTTGGCGGCGTCCCGTTTTTGTGTTGCAGGGAGGGTAAGGCATGAACGCCACAGTCGTGATTCCAACGTATTGGGCGGGCGATGACGCTTGCGCAAACGCCCCTGGCACCTATGACCATTCGACGCGACTCAACGCCGACAATCCCGAACTCGACCGCTGCCTGGCCTCGCTTGAGCAGGTACGTGACATCCCGCGCATCATCCTTTTGGTGGTCTGTCCCGTTTCTGCCACAGCCGATGTGTCGCTGCGCGTGCACGAGATTGTCGACGCGCATCCCACGCTCAAGGTCACCGTTGTCACCAACACCCAGGCCTCGCGCATTGCAGACCGGGTTGCTCAGATCGCGCCCAAGGGTTCGGGCGAGTGCGTGAGCCTGCGAGGCTACGGTGCCATCCGCAACATGGGGCTAGCCTGTGCCGCTGTGCTGGGGCATGACGCGGTTATCTTTTTGGATGACGATGAGACTGTCATCGACGCCGACTTTATGAAGCGCGCGACCTATGCGTTGGGGCAGCAGACACGTCAGGGCTTGCCGATCTTGGTCAAGAGCGGCTATTTCTACGATCGCGACGGCTCGCCGCTGGCTCCCACGGACAAGGCGGGCATCTGCCATCGTTGGTGGACCAAGCGCATCGAGTTCAACCGTTGGATGAAAAAGGCGCTCTCGGGCACCCGCATCTCGCGCTCCAACTACGTGTGCGGCGGCCTGATGGCCCTGCACGCCCGCGCCTTTACGCGTGTAGCCTTTGACCCGTTTATCACCCGCGGCGAGGACTTGGATTACCTCTTTAACATGCGCATGTTTGGCTACGACGTGTGGTTCGATAACGAGTGGACCGTGCGTCATCTGCCTCCGGAGTCCGAAAAGCGCTCACCGCGCTTTATGCAGGATGTATACCGTTGGTACTACGAAAGGGCAAAGTTGACATTCGCCGCGCATCAAAAGGAGCTCATTCCCGTTACGGCGGCATCGCTCATGCCCTACCCGGGCCCGTGGATTTCGCGCGAGCTCGACGACCGCGTGCGCAAGACCGCTATGGTCCGCAGCGTGTTTACCCGCGAGCATGAGGGCTACCTGCGCATCTGGCGCCATGGTATCGACGAGGCAAAGGCCTATGCGCGCCAAAACGCTGCAAGCTACCTGCGTTTCCAGAGCTTTTGGCCCAAGATCATGGACGGGCTTTGGCGTGACGCACAACTGATCAGTATCCTGGAGGGGGCCGAATGATCGACCGCCGCGCCCAGCGCGATAGTTCAATATCAATCTTTCGCATCATTGCCGTTGCCTGCGCCATTTGCGTGCTGGTGTACTTTATTTTTGCCTTGGTGACCGGTATCGAGCCGATCGCCACGGTGATTGCCTGCGCGCTGCTGTGCATCTTTCTGTGCATCTTTATCTTTTTGACGCTCAATCCCGATTCGGTGCGCTCCCAGTACACCGAGGAGACGCTCTCGGTGGCCTCGGCCATGCTTGAGGACATTAAGGGCGGTCTGACGCAGGAGTCGGCGCGTTTGGTGTGCCGGCGCATTTTGCCCGAGACGCGCGCCATGACGGTGGCCATCACCGACGAGGGCAACGTGTTGGCCTGCGCAGGCGAGTTTGAGGAAAAACTACTGCCAGATTCTCCCATCCACACGCTTGCCACACGCTACGTTATCGAACATGGCATCGTGCAGTCGTTCAACCGTATGGTGGATGTCGTGGGCTCGGATGGCTCGCACAACCAAGTCCCCGCCGGCATTATCGCCCCCATCAAGGTGGGCGATCGTACCGTCGGCACGCTCAAGTTCTACTACAAGACCCCGCGCGCCGTCGACCGTACCCAGTACGCGCTTGCCTCGGGCTTTGCCGAGATCTTGTCCACGCAGCTCGCCATCCACGAGCTCGAGGTGCAAAAGGAACTCACGGCGCGCGCCGAGGTGCGTGCGCTGCAAGCGCAGATTAACCCGCACTTCCTGTTCAACACGCTGAACACCATTGCATCGTTTACGCGCACCGACCCGCTGCGGGCCCGCGAACTGCTTCGTGAGTTCTCATCGTTCTATCGTGCCACGCTCGACAACTCGGGATCGCTTATTCCGGTCTCGCGCGAGGTTGCACAGACCAAGCGCTACCTTACCTTTGAGAAGGCCCGCTTTGGCGAGGACCGCGTGCTTGCGACGTTCGATGTGTCCGAGGACGTGGAAGATACGCTGGTGCCGGCGTTCGTGATCCAGCCGATTGTCGAGAACGCCGTACGTCATGGTATGGGCGATGACGACGCCCTGAGGATCGACGTGACCGTTCACCAAGACGGCGAGGATGCAATCTTGATTGCCGTGGCCGATAATGGCGTGGGCATGGATGAGGGTACCGCCGCCAGACTGTTTGACGAGCGCTCTGCCCGTCCCGACGCCAGCTCTCCCCAGGGTGGCGGCGCCGGTGTGGCCATGCACAATATTTCGGAGCGCATCCATCGCTTTTATGGGCCGCACTCCTATACGCGTGTCGAATCGGCGCCGGGCAAGGGCACCAAAGTGCTCCTTCATCTTGATTTGTCAGAGAGCATCTTTGACATTCAAGAGTAAAATAAAAGGCTACGGGCTCAACGTCATGCGACGGATGCCCGGCGTAGTTAGTTGACGAAAGGTTTTATCCCTATGCTGCGTGCGATGATTGTGGATGATGAGGCGCCGGCTCGCTCGGAGCTTCGCTTCCTGCTCGAGCAAACGGGCAAGATCGGCACGATCACGGAGGCGTCGAGCGTCCGCTCCGCCATCGAGATGCTTATGGAAAGTCGCGTGGATGTCGTGTTTCTCGATATCTCGATGCCCGGTGCCTCGGGCCTGCAACTTGCCGAGGCGCTGCATAAGCTCAAAAATCCGCCGGCGATCGTGTTTGTGACTGCGTATAGTGACCATGCGGTCGAGGCATTCGACGTGGATGCCGTCGATTATCTGATGAAGCCGGTCGAAGAAGCTCGCTTGGATCGCGCGATCGAGAAGGTCATGCAACGCGCCAAGCCGGTTACGGACAGCAAGGTGACCATCGAGCGTATCCCGGTGGAAAAGGGCGGCCGCAAGGTGCTCATTCCCGTGGACGACATTCGCTTTATCATGGCTAAGGACGATTACTCCTGCATCTATACCGTCGATGATCGCTTTTTGTCGACGACCTCGCTGGCGCAGTTTGAGGCCAAGCTCTGCGACTTTGGCTTCTTCCGTGTTCACCGTCGCTATATCGTCAACTTGGCGTGCGTCACGGACGTCGAGACGGTGCCCTCGGGTGCCATCCAGCTGGGCATTACGGGCGTCGACGAACGCGTGCCGGTTTCGCGCCGCCGCGTCGTGCCGCTCAAGAAGGCTCTGAGTCTCTAGCACACTGGCCCCGCAGCCCTGTAGACCCATCGTCTGCGGAGCCGTGGGGCCTTTTTGTATGTATCTGCCGAATCGTTTTTTTGCGGAAGGGATCCCATGAACAGTGCAAGCGCCAAGCGCATCGACATCATCTCGGACACCCACGGCTATTTATCGCCTGCGCTCCTGGACGAGCTTGAGGGCGCGGATCTGATTATCCACGCCGGCGACCTCACGTCAGAGATGGACTACGCGCACCTATGCACCATCGCCCCCGTGCGGGCCGTACTGGGCAACAACGATTACTACCGCGACTACGGTCCCGATGTAGACCGTCTTGCGCTCTTTACCTACGAAGGCCTCAAATTCGCCGTAGCCCACTACCGCGAAGACCTTCCGGTGGGATCCGTAGACGTAGCCATCAACGGCCACACCCACGTAACCAAAGAAGCCCAAGTGGGCCGTTGCTTAGTCCTCAACCCGGGCAGCGCCAGCTACCCCAGAGGCACCCGAGGCCCCACCATGGCCAGAATGCTAGTAAAAGACGGCAAGATCATAAGCACCAAATTTATTGATCTAGAGTAACCACAACAAAAACGGGGGATGCAAATGCGTCCCCCGTTTCCATTTGAGCCAAAGGCAGAGCTTCAACAAAAACAATCAGACCAACCCCGCCGAGGAGCACGCGGGCTAGCCGCGCAGCGGCGCACGCCCGCAAAACTGGTTGAATAATGTGACGGCAGGGAGGGCTTCCGGGGCTGAGGGCGGGGGTTAAGTTTGTCGCGAGTTCCGCACGCAAAGGAAAGCACTTAATGTGCTTTCCGTC
>CAUAIH010000027.1:0-10348 GCA_958429025.1 uncultured Collinsella sp.
AAACGACATCGTCAACATGGGGCTCGCGCGCGCCGTGTCCTCCCCCGTGCTGCTCGCGGGCGACATCGACCCAGGCGGGGTGTTTGCCCAGCTCTATGGCACGGTCGCGCTCCTTGCGCCCGAGGACCGCGCGCTTTTGCGGGGGCTTGTGGTGAACAAGTTCCGCGGCGATGTGGAAATCCTGCGCCCGGGTTTGGCCCCGCTCGAGAAGATGTGCGGGGTTCCCGTCGTGGGGGTCGTGCCGTATCTTACGCTCGACCTGGACGACGAGGACTCGCTCGCGCCGCGCCTATCTGCCCGCGAGACGCGCGGCGTCATCGACGTCGCCGTCGTGCGCCTTCCGCATCTGTCGAACTTCACCGACTTCGACCCGCTTTCGCGCGTGCCCGGCATGGGCGTGCGCTACGTTTCCTCGACGACCGATCTGGGCCGACCCGACCTGGTGGTGCTCCCTGGCTCGAAGACTACGCTCGACGACGCGCGCTGGCTTGCGGCTAGCGGTATCGGAGCCTGTGTACGCGCGCTTTCGGGCGCGGGCACGCCGGTGCTCGGCATATGCGGAGGCTACCAGCTTTTGGGAGACGAGCTTTCCGACCCGCACGGCAGGGAAGGCACTGGCACCGCGCGCGGGCTCGGGCTCATCCCTGCAAGTACGGTGTTCAAGGAGGAAAAGCGCCTCGCCCAGTCGGAGCTGCGCATCACGGGCGCCCAAGGCGCGTTCTCGGTGTGGAACGGCATGACGGCGCGCGGGTACGAGATTCACGACGGCGAAACGACCGTCTCCTGCGCCCCTGCGGGCACGATTGGCGGCAAACCAGAAGGCGCGGCCTGCGGAAACGTGTTCGGAACCTATCTCCACGGCCTGTTCGACGAACCGGGGGTGGCGCTCGCCCTCGCGCGCTCGCTCGCGCGCATGCGCGGCCTGCCCGAGAGCGTCGTGGGTGCTGCGGGCGCGGTGTCCGCGGCCGATCACCGTGCGCGCGAGTTCGACCGCTTGGCCGACGTCGTGCGCGGGGCGCTCGACATGGAGTATGTCTACCGCATTATCGAGGAGGGCGTATGATCCACGTGTATCATGGCGACGGCAAAGGCAAGACCACGGCGGCGATGGGCCTCGCCCTTCGCATGCTCGCCGCAGGCCGCCGCGTCGTCGTCGTGCAGTTCCTGAAAGACGGAGAAAGCGGGGAGGCGCGCCTGCTCGCCGAGCATTTCGGCGTGCCCGTGTTCGCGGGGAAGGTGTCGGACAAGTTTACCTGGTCAATGACGTCGGAAGAACTTGCCGCGACGTGCGAGCTGCATGATGGGAACCTCGCTTCCGCGCTCGCCGAGCTCGAGGGCGCGCAAGAGGGGCTGCTCGTGCTCGACGAGGCACTCGACGCGCTTTCGAAGGGGCTTGTCGACGAGGCGCTCGTGGACCGCGCGCTCGATATGTCCGCGCGCGGCGTCGAAGTAGCGCTCACCGGGCGCGCGCCTTCCCGCAAGATCGTGGAGAAGGCCGACTACATAACCGAGATGCGGTGCGAGAAACACCCCTACGAGCAGGGGATATGTGCAAGGGAAGGAGTGGAGTACTAGATGGATTCCAAGGAGATGGCGCCCGGCGACATCGAGCGGCGCAGCTTCGAGATCATCACCGAAGAGCTCGGCGGCCGCACGTTCCCGCCGCTCGAAGAGCCCGTCGTGAAGCGCGTCATCCACACCACTGCCGACTTCTCGTACGCCGATTCCCTCGTGTTCACCCATGACGCCGCGCACTGTGCGCTTGACGCACTGCGCGCAGAGGCCACGGTGCTCACCGACACGAACATGGCGCTCGCAGGCATAAGCAAGCCCGCGCTCGCGAAGCTCGGCTGCAAAGCCGTGTGCTACATGGCTGACCCTGATGTCGCCGCGGCTGCGCGCGCCGCGGGCACGACTCGCGCCGTTGCGAGCATGGACAAAGCTTGCGGCATCGAGGGTCCGCTCATCGTGGCCGTCGGTAACGCTCCCACAGCACTTCTGCGCCTCGCCGAGCTCATGGACGCGGGGAAAATCGCGCCCGCGCTCGTCATTGGGGTACCGGTCGGGTTTGTGAACGTGGTCGAGGCGAAAGAGGAGCTACTCGCGCGACGCGTGCCGGCCATCGTCGCGAGGGGTCGCAAGGGCGGCTCGACCGTGGCGGCCGCCATTATGAACGCGCTGCTCTACCAGATCACGCGCCCAGGCGGTCCGAAGTGACGGCGCCCGCATCCGTACCGGCGCTGCGCATCTTTGCCGGCACCACCGAGGGCCGCCTTCTGTGCGAATGGGCGAGCGGGGCGGGCATCCCCGCCCGTGCCTACGCGGCAACCGAGTACGGAGGCGAGCTTTTGGGCGAGCTTCCGGGCATCGAGGTACATGCGGGCAGGCTCGACGAGGCCGACATGGAGCGCGAGCTTTCCGGCGCGCGCATCGTCATCGACGCCACGCACCCCTTCGCTACGCTCGCAAGCGGCAACATCCGGGCCGCTTCGCTCGCCGTGGGTGCACGATGCCTGCGCCTTGCGCGTCCGGTCGAGGCGCTGCCCAAAGGCGTCGTGTCGGTCGCGTCGATCGCCTGTGCGGCGCGCTTTCTCTCCGAGAACCCGGGTCGCGCGCTTCTCACGACGGGGAGCAAGGAGCTTGCTCCCTACACGCGCGTCGCCGATTTCGCGAAGCGCTTCTTCGTGCGTGTGCTCCCGCTGCCCGGTGCTATAACGAAGTGCATCGACGCGGGGTTTTCACCGTCGCACGTCATTGGCATGCAGGGGCCCTTTACCCGCGAGCTCAACGAGGCGATGCTTCGGCAGGTGGGCGCTCAGTGGCTTGTGACCAAGGACTCGGGAACCGTAGGCGGCACGGCCGAGAAGATCGCCTCCGCGCGCGGCGTGGGAGCGCGCTGTATCGTGGTCACCCGTCCCGCCGAGGGAAGCGGGGCCCTTTCGCTTCGGGAAGTGGAAGACGCGCTCTTACGGGAGTTCGCGCGCTAGGCGCTCGCCGCGTCTGCGCGCCCTCCCGCTCGCGAAGAGGAGCGCCCCGAGCAAGCTCGACCCGTACAAGCCCGTCATCCGCCAATAGCTCGAGGACGACGCCCGGAACTGGCGCAAGCAGCCCTTCAATGAGTTGCGGTGAAATAGCGTCTGTTTTTGCTGCTAAATAGCATATTCAGTCCCTAATTCACCGCAACTTGTTGGTGGTGGCTTACTGGTAGCGTAGGCATTCCACCGGGTCGAGCTTTGCTGCACGGCGAGCGGGGTAGAAGCCAAAGATTACGCCGATGCCGACCGATACGGCAAACGCGATCAATACTGTTGTAATGGAGAAGCTTGGCGTGATCGTCCCGGTAGCTCCAAACTCGCTCATGATGCCCGAGCTTGCGGCAAAGAACGTGAGTCCCCATGCCAGCAGATAGCCAATCAGGACACCCAACAGTCCGCCGGTGACGCACAGCGCCGAGGACTCGGCCAAAAACTGCGCGGTGATATCGCGACGACTTGCGCCCAGGGCACGGCGAATGCCGATCTCACGGATGCGCTCAGTCACGTTGGTGAGCATCATATTCATAATGCCGATACCGCCGACAAGCAGCGAGATGCTGGCGACAGCGCCCATGATGAGCGAGAACGCGCCCATAAAGGAGTTGAGTGCATCGATGGCGCTTTTCATGGAGGTCGCCGATACACTGTCGTACTCGTCCTCCTCCTCGATGCCCTTCATCGCGCGCACCTTGGACTCGATGGTTTTGCAGAGCTCATCCATGTCTGTGCCCTCGGCGGCAAGAGCCGTCACGCTGGGGAATGAAGGATTTTCGTCGCCAAACAGGCCTGAGATGGTTTCGCGCGGCATATACAGCGTGAGCGAGCCCATGGAGTCGTTGCCGCCATCAATCACACCTACAATCTGCACCTCGCCGTTGGACACCTTGATGGTTTTCCCCAGCGCATCCTGTTCGTTGCCGTAAAGCTGATCGGCGCCGCCGCGGCTGATGAGCGCCACGCGCGAGCCTGATTGGGACTCGGCCTGGGAATAGGTGCGCCCCGCAACGAGCTTGCTGGCCCCCACGGCGTCGAGCATGTCGCTATCGACACCCTGTGCCATGACGGTATAGCTTTTATCGCCGGTCTTGTACTCGGTATACGCGCTGTCGACAATGCCGATCTGCTCTATCTGCGGCACCAGTTTTTGAAGCTTCTCGATGTCGGACTCGGTGAGTTCTTGCGACGAATAGATTTGCACCATGCGTGCCGCATTGAGGCCCAGACTGTTGACCAGGCTGTTTTGGATGCCGCCGATGAGCGAAGTCATGGCGATAACCGAGGCGATGCCGATGACAATGCCCAGGATGGTGAGCAGGCTGCGCCCCTTGTTGGCTTCGAGCGAGTGAAGGGCTTCCTGGATGAGATCGCGGGCGCTCATGCCATCTCTCCTTTCGGCGGGTTGGCGGAGGCGGAAATCCTGGGCAGGCTATCCACGGCGCTGCGCAGGGTCCGCGGTGCATGTGGAATATACGCGCCATCGTGAATGCGACCGTCGCGGATGGTCACGGCACGGTCGGCCTCGGCGGCGATGCCGGGGTCGTGTGTGATAAGCACGATGGTTTTGCCGCGCTTCTGGAGCTTATGGAAGGTTTCCATCACAAGCGCTCCGGTAGCGGAGTCCAGGTTTCCCGTCGGCTCGTCGGCCAGAATGATGGGCGGGTCATTGACGAGGGCGCGCGCGATTGCGACGCGCTGCATCTGGCCGCCCGAGAGCTCGGATATGCGGTGGTCCCAGTGGTCGACGGGCAGCGTGACAGCCTGCAGCGCGTGCACGGCGCGCATTTCGCGCTGGCTACGGGGCACATTGGTGTAGGCCAGCGGCAGCATCACATTTTCGATAACCGACAGGCGCGGCAGCAGGTTGAAGCTCTGAAAGACAAAGCCAATGCTCAGGGCGCGAACTTCGGTGAGCTCCTCATCATCGAGCTCGGCCACGTTGAGCCCTTGCAGGTAGTAGTCGCCCGCCGTCGGCTTATCCAGACAGCCTAGGATGTTCATGAGCGTCGACTTGCCCGAGCCCGAGGGGCCGGTGATAGCGACGAATTCGCCGGGATTTACCGCCAGGCTCACGTTGTGCAGGATGTGGGCGCACCCCGCCACGCTCTCAAAGATGCGGTGCACGTTGCGGATGTCGATAACGGGACGCATTACATGCCCTCGTCGGCAGACATACTGCCCGAATCCGCACCGTAGCCGCCGTCAGCCGTTGCGTCCGCTCCGGTGTCCATGACGAGGGTGTCGCCATCGCGCAGCTTGGTAACCGGAACGTTGGGGTTGATCTCGTTGCCCTGGTCGTCGCGCTTAACCTGTGTCTTGCCGACTACGGCTTCGTTGTCGTTTTGCGTCACGACGGTCACCTTCACGCGATGGGTTTGCTTGCCCTCGTCATCGGTTGCGACGTTGACGTAATAGTGTTCGCCGTCTTCGGTCATGAGCGCCATCGTCGGCACCATCACCACGTCGTCGAGCTGCTCGGTCACCACCGAGACCTCGGCCGTCATGCCCGGCTTCAGGCGCGCGTCGGGCGCCTCGATGAGAATGTCGACGTTAAAGGTCACGCTGCCGCCGCCACCGTTGGCGGCGTCGGAGTTTGCCACCGACGCGATAGCCGTGACGGTGCCCTGGCTCACGATATCGGGAAACGCGGGATACGTGACGTTGGCGCTCTGCCCAACGGCGATCTTGGCGATGTCCTTTTCGCCCACCTGCACGGTCACCTTCATCTTAGATAGGTCGGCGATCTGCATGCACTGCTTGCCGCCGCTCGTATCGCTTTCGCCCATGATCATGCCGCCTGTAACCGTGGCGCCCACTTTGGCATTGAGCTCCACGATGTTACCCGAGCTCGGGGCCGTGACCGTGCGACTGGAGGCCTTGGCGTTCGCCTGGTCGAGGTTTGCCTGGGCTGATGCGAGGCTGCGCTGCGCGGCCGATACGGCGTTCGTGTCCACTGATGCGGCGGAGACGCCAGCCGCTGCGGAAGCTCCCTCGACGTCCGTCGTTGGGGTGGCCTGCGCAGCAGCTGCGGCTTTCTGCGCGTTGGCGAGGTCTTCTTGAGCGGCAGTAACTGCACGCTGCGCCTCGGCAACGTTGCGATCGAGCTCGTCGTTTTTAATGGTCATAAGCACGTCGCCCTCGTTGACGGATTGGCCTGCCTGCACGTTGATAGAATCGACCGTGCCGTCGACAGAAGGGGAGACCACTGAGGACGAAATGGGTTTGAGCTGGCCTTTCGCCTCGACCGTTGTGGTAAACGTGCCCTCGGTCACCATGTCGGTCACAGGACCGCTAGCGCCCTGTGGCTGCACATTGATAACAAGGGTTGCAACAATGGCAATGAGCGCGACGGCACCCACGACGCCGGCGGCAATACCGCGACGAATCAGCTTTTTGCGTCGGCGTTCGGCACGCTTTGCCTTGAGCTTGGCATATGCCTCTTCATCGGAAATCTCGGCCGTATCGTTCGCGCGTCCGCTCTGCTTGTCGGCATGTACGTTTGTAATCAGAGGAAACGTTTCGGTGGCACCTTCGGGCGTGCGCTCGGTATCATCTGGGCCCGGGGTGATCGTGGGGACATTCGGCATAGCGTCTCCTTTATAGAAAGAATCTCGATAATTATATGCGCCCACCGGTTGGGGCGGGCGCATAGGACGGTTTCTTTCGGAACTGTTAGATTGGTCGCAGCGGTTCCACGTTGTAGGAATGCGCGCGTTGCACTACGAGTGGACAACCACGCACAGGCCGACTTTGATGCAATCGTGCAGTGCCTTGGCGTCGGCCAGGCGCAGGTTGATGCAACCGTGGCTGCCGCACCACTTGTACGACTCGGCGTTATCGAAGCTCTTGTCGTTTTGCCAGGTGGCGTCGTGGAAGCCGATCATGTTGCCCTCAAACGGCATCCAGTAACTCACCGGGCTCTCATATTTGGGTTTACCGGTCTCGGGGTCCTTGGCTCCGATCAGGGTGCTGCCGCCGTCGTTGCTGTTGATTTGCCACACACCCTCGGGGGTGGCGTCTTCGCCCGGTTTGCCGGAAATAAAGTTGGCCTCCCACACGATATTGCCACTCTCGTCATAGTAGCGCGCGTGCTGCTCGGACAGGTCGACGTCGATATACGCCTTCCAGTCGGGCTCTCCCTTTGCGGTAAAGGTGTCGGCCTTCTGGGAGTACTTGATCTCGATCTCGCCGGTCTGCTTGTTGTTAATGGCGTCCTCGACCTGCTTGGCGAGCGAGCTGCTGTCGATGGACCAACCAAAGTCGCCGCCTTCGACGGCGCACTGCTTGCCATCGGCGCGCGTCCACCAGCGAGTGGAGCCCACGGTATTAAAGCCGTTGGCGAGCTCGGCTGCCCAGCTACTGATCTGCGACGTATCGAGCGTGGGGTTGGCGGGATCGGCAAAGCTGATCCACTGCAACACGGAGCTGCCATCAACCTTGCCGGCATCCTCGCCGTTGAGCTTGAGGGTCACGTTGACGCCCAGGAAGTTGTTGGCGGCATCGCATGCGGCCTGAATCTGATCATCGGTCAGCGTTCCATTGAGTGGCTCATAGGCATCGTTGCCGAGCTTGGAAAGATCTACGGTCTCGGCCAGCGAGGCAAGCTCGAGCTCGGCATACTTAATGACATGCTCGCGGTTGAGCTTTTCGTTGGAGCGCGCCTTCTCGACGGTAAACTTGCCGGCCTGCTCGTCATAGGAGCTATTGGCCTCGAACGTGCCCGAACGGCCCTCGTTAAACTCGTCGATGGCGGCGCCCAGATCCTCCTCAAACTGCTTTTGGTCAAAGGTGTCGGAGAGCATGGACAGGTCGACGTCTTGATCAAGATCGACTTCGTTGGAGGTAGCGGTTGTTTTGGTCTTGCCGCTTAAGGATTCCACAAGACGGACCGGCCATATAAAGGCTTCGTTGTGGCTGATGATTTCTTTTGCGGCAGCTTCGCCGTCGACGATGGGCTCATCGGACTCGGGCTGATAGGTCCAGCTAAAGTCATCGCCTGTCACGGCGAGCTTATAGTGCTTCCATGCCGAGTTGACCTTGGTGGCGGCAGACGAAGCGTTGGAGAACGAGACGTCGACGCCGGCGATGGTGGTGTTGGGGTAGGCTACCTGCGAAAACGCTACGATGCCTACGATATAGACAATGACGATAAGACCCAGGACGACAAAGAGCGTCGTCTTTTTGCCCGACTTATTGTTGCCGGCGGACTTGCGCGCGGGACCGCGATCGCCTCGGGCGTGCGTGGGGGGCTGCTTGGGCGCATTGCCGTTTGCCTGGCGCTGCTGACGTTGTTGACGCTGCTGTCGCTGCTGGTTCGGGCGTTGGGAAGCGTTTGCCGCACCACGCTGCTGACCGTGGCTCGGCGCGATAGGACGCGGTGACTGAACGCCGCCGGTGTGCCTGCTCGGCTGCTGCGGATCGGGAATCAGTTGAGTTCGATCGTTTTGCGACATCGTATGCATATCCTTCGAATTTCGCCTTATGGCTCATCGTGTTTTTACTGGGCTTGCATTATAGCGATTGCCCTGCTGTTTGTGGTACGGAAACGGTGGCATTCAAAAGAGGTGGGACATTTGTCCCACCTTTGAGTCATTCTTTGCCGCTATCCGCACACACCGCATTTTGCACAGGCCGAAAGTGCGGCCGGAGCCTGCGCGATGCCGCCCTTTGCCGTCTCGCGCAGCGTGGCCGGCAACGCGTGACCCACCGAGAGCATGACATGTGCCATCTGGTCAAACGGCACCAAGCTCTTAATGCCTGCGAGGGCGAGTTGTGCCGAACTAAAGGCCGCTGCCACGCCGATGGCGTTGCGGTTTTGGCAGGGCACCTCCACGAGGCCACCGACGGGGTCACAAACGAGGCCCAGCAGGTTACTCAGCGCGATGGAACTGGCGTCGAGCGCCTGCTCGGGCGTGCCGCCGAGCATCTGCACCAGCGCGGCGGCTGCCATGGCGGCGGCGCTTCCCACCTCGGCCTGGCAGCCGCCCTCGGCGCCGGCGACGCAGGCGCTCGTGGTGAGGTTGAGGCCGATGGCGGCTGCGCAGTAGAGCGCGTCCATGACCTGCTCGTCGTCGAGCTGAAGGTGATCGGCGAGCGCCAGCACGCAGCCGGGCACGACACCCGCGGAGCCTGCCGTGGGGGCGGCGACGATCACTCCCATCGTGGCGGAGCGCTCGAGCACGGCCATCGCGCGGGCCACGGCGTCGGTTTGAACGGTGCCCATTAAGTTGGAGCCAAGGTCGTTGCGGCCGGTGGCATCGACAAGCTTTGCTTCGCCGCCGATAAGCCCGCCGAGCGAGCGCTGCGGATTGACGATGGGGGCCGTGGTCTCCTCGCGCATAACGTCGAGCACGCGGCGCATGGCGGCGACGGCGTGGGCCTCGCCGGTCAGACGCGCCTCGCGCATGGCCATGATGGCGCCGATGCTGAGCCCCAGTTCCTTGCACGCATCGAGCAGCTGCTCGCCGTCGTCGAAGATCTCCTTGGCCGAGACGCCGGGGGAGAGCGACGAGGCAGAACCGGGGAGCTCGATAAAGGTCGCGTAATCGACATTGTCGAGCTTGCGCAGCATGGGGACGACGGTGTCGTCGGGCGCGCCGTCGGTCTCAAAGACGGAGTAGGCCTGGCCGCCCACTTCGGTGCGGTAGGTGCGGCAGAAGGCGATATTCACGTGTGCGTAGGCGAGAAGGTTCGTGAGCGCGGCGAGCACACCGGGGACGTCCTTGTGCGCCACGAAGAGCGTGGAATACATGCCCGAGATGTCGACGCCGACGCCGTTAATGCGGCTGATGCGCATCTTGCCGCCGCCCAGGCTCTCGCCGCGGACCTGTGCCGTGGCGCCCGTGTCGTCGACCATTTCGATGTCGACGGTGTTGGGGTGGATGGAGGCGTCGTCGCCCTTGATGTCAAAGTGATATTCGAGGCCCTGCTCGCGCGCGAGGTCGAAGGCCTGCTTGATGTTCTCGTCATCGGTGTCGAGGCCCAGTATGCCCGCGACGAGCGCACGGTCTGTGCCGTGGCCGCGGTAGGTGTGGGCGAAGGAGTTCCACAGGCCAAAGGTAACTTTGGTGATGCGGCCTTCCAGCAGGCTGGCGGCAACTTGGGCGCAGCGCAGGGCGCCGGCGGTGTGCGATGAGCTGGGGCCGACCATGACGGGGCCCAAGATCTCGAATGCCGAGGTCGTAGCTAGTGTTTGCGGCTTGCCTGCCATGGGTGCTCCTTTAATCTGTCCCGTCGTCCCGAGGGGCGGGGCATAAGGTCGCCTGCTCGGACAGTCCTGCTCGCACGGAGAGCACATTAAGTGCTCTCCGGCTCGT
>CAUAIH010000028.1:0-4603 GCA_958429025.1 uncultured Collinsella sp.
CTCAATCGTAGCCCGAGACGGTCCCGGGCTGACAATTTCGACTGTAATGGACGTTTCTTATGTGCCGGCAGTTTGGGACACTCCTTGCGTTAAGAGGCTGGCGTGCGTCAACCTGTTCTCGTTGCAGCAAAAAAATCGTCCCGTTCTCGGTTGAGGACGGGGCGATTCGTCTTTTGGGCTTATGCAGCCAGGCTTATGCAAAGCGGGCGACGAGCTCCTGCAGGACGTCGGTCATCTTGACGAGCGAACTGACCGGGACGAACTCGTTGACGCCGTGGTAGCAATAGCCGCCGGTGGAAAGGTTGGGGCAGGGCAGACCGCGGAACGACAGCTGGGCGCCGTCGGTGCCGCCACGAATTGACAGCACTTGGGGCTCAACGCCGCAGGCAAGGTAGGCTTTCTTGGCAACATCAATAAGCTCGGGATAGTCACGAACGATCTCGGCCATATTTCGATACTGCTGCTTAATCTCGACCGTCACGCGCTCCTCACCCAGACGCTGGTTGAGCATCGAGGCAGCGGCATCAATAAGGTCGAGTTTTTGCTGGAACTTGGCGGCGTCATGGTCGCGGACGATATAGCGCGCTGTGGCGTGATCGACGGTCGCAGATACACCCTCAAGGTGATAAAAGCCCTCGTAGCCTTCCGTATACTCCGGGCGCTGCGCGTAGGGGAGCAACGCGTTGAAGTCGCAGAACAGATTGCCTGCGTTGACCATACGGCCCTTGGCGTCGCCCGGGTGGATGGACTGGCCCTCAAAGCGGACGGTCGCCTCGGCGGCGTTAAAGCACTCCCACTCCAGCTCGCCGATGGGGCCGCCGTCGACCGTGTAGGCGTACTTGCAGCCAAAGGTATCGATATCCAACAGCTCGGCTCCGTGGCCGATCTCCTCGTCAGGGCAGAAGCAAATGCCGAGTGCGGGATGGGGCAGAGAAGGGTCCTGAGCGATACGCGCGACAAGCGACATGATCTCGGCGACGCCTGCCTTGTCGTCCGCGCCCAGCAGCGTGGTGCCATCGCTGCAGACCAGGTCCTCACCTGCGAGGTCGTTCAGGGCGGGAAGCTTGGCGGTACTCATGGCAACGGGCTTACCGTCAACCGTGCCGCAGACCAGGTCGCCGCCTTCGTAGTGTACGATGTGCGGTTTCACGCCGGCACCCGGTGCAACTTCGGTGGTGTCGAGATGGGCGATCAGGCCCAGGGCGGGCTTGTCCTCAGCGCCCGCACTTGCGGGGATATGCGCGCAGACATAGGCGTGCTCGGTCACGTGGGCATCTTCCGCACCAAGCTCGCGCAGCTCTTCAGCCAGCACGTTGGCAAGGTCAAACTGAACGGCGCTCGAGGGTACCTGGTCGCAGTTTGCATCCTCGGACTGCGTGTTGATCTGGACGTAGCGCAAAAAGCGCTCGAGGACATCGGGGTTCGTGGTGGTGTTTTCCATAAAGACCGCTCCAATCTTGGTCGTCGTGTGCAACAAGAACTCTAGCACGGTATGCCACGGCATACCGCGACGCTTGGATGGGGTAGAATCAGCCATTGAATGCAGAAGGGACGGAAGATCATGGATACGACAAATAGCTCGCGCGAACTACATCTGACGGTGGCGAACGAAGACTACTTGGAGTGCATGGTTCGCATTGAAAGCGAAGAGGGGGAAACCAACGGCGTTCGATCGGTCGACATCGCGCAGCGCCTTGGCGTCTCCAAGGCATCGGTCAATAAAGCGGTTTCGGCTCTCAAGGCATCCGAGCTTGTCGAGCAATCGCACTACGGCAAGGTGATCCTGACCGATCGCGGCCGCGAGGTTGGCGCGGCTATCTGGTACCGTCATCGCCTCATCCGCACGTTTTTGGTTCAGGAGCTCGGTGTCGAATTTGAGCGAGCCGATTCCGAGGCCTGCATGATGGAGCATGCGCTATCCGAGGACACGATGAGCCGCTGGCTCGCCTATCTCGAAAAGCAGGGAATCAGCGTCGAGGAATAGCGGGATATATATGGATACGAGTTATTACAACCGCTTTGGTGCCGAGGAACTTACGCGCCGCTTGTCGAGCGAGACCTTGTTGGCGCAGGGCCCCATGGGCAGTGTTTTGTTGAGTGAGTACGATGCCGCCGACATTCCACCGGCGTTTTGGAATCTGGCAGAGCCGCAGACCGTTTCTCGTATCCATCGCTTGTATGTCGCCGCCGGCGCGCAGGTGCTCATTACCAATACCTTTCAGGCATCGAGCTATGCCCTCAAGCACGACCAGATTGCGCCGTCCGTGGCGGAGGTCAATCGCGGGGCCGTCGACGATGCCCGCCAGGCGCACCCTCAGCTACTGCTGGGCTCGATGGGCCCGATCGGTATTGAGTGGTTTGCCGAGGACTCTGTCGAGTATCGTGAAATCCGCGGCATTGCGCGCGAACAGGCGCACGCCTTGCTCAATGCTGGTGTTGACGGTCTGCTGATCGAGACGGTGACGTCTATCCGTAATCTGCAGCCCATGCTTGCCGGCGCCCGAGATGCCGCCGACGGCATGCCTGTTCTGGTGAGTTTTGTCGTTGACGATAAAGGCGACCTGCTGGGCGATGGCCTCAACATCGAGGCAGCCGTTTTGTACGCCGAAAAACACGGCGCAAACTCGGTTGGTGTTAATTGCTGTTCGCTTGCGGCCGCGAATGCGGCGGTGCCCAGGATGGTTGCATCGGCGACTACTCCCGTTACGGTGCGTCCCAACGTAGGCGATCCGGTCCAGACTCAGGATGGCCCCGTATGGCACGAGAATCCCGAAGCTTTCGCGCGCGCATGCATCGAATGGAGACATGCCGGCGCCGCAATGGTGGGCAGTTGCTGTGGAACCACGGCAATCACTACGGCAGCGATGGCCGAGGCGCTCGATATATAAAGGGCAAAACCGCTCCATACGGGGCGGTTTTTTTTATTGCTTGCATGTCCTCGGCAGCATTTGCCCAAATGGTGAATGCTGGTGCCGGCAGGTTGCTGAGTGCGTGTTGCGGGTATACCTCACGCGTACCATGATCCAAACACTGTGAGGTGTCTGCGCGTGTGCGCGATAATTCATTTTGGAACTGACGGTTGGCGCGCTCGCGTCGATGAGGACTTCACTGCCGATAACGTTGCCCGTATCGCCGATGCCGTCGGCGAGTTGTGGCAAAAGACCAATCCGGGCAAAACGGTATATATAGGGTTCGATACCCGGCCCCTGGCGCGCGAGTTCGCTGAGCTTGCGGCGGGCGTGCTAGCGGCGCACGGGCTAGACGCCGTGCTCGCTTCGCGACCTGTCCCGACCCCTGCCCTTACGTGGGCGGCGGCTTATGACGGTGAGGCGTGCGGCGCGCTCATGGTGACGGGGTCCCATCATCCGCAGGGCTATCTGTGCCTCAAGATTCGCATGGGTGACGGCTCGACCGCCAACCAGGATGTCATCGAAGAGCTCGAAGAGACCATGGCTCCCGAGCCAACGGGGATCGAGGGGCAATATCGCACCGCGGATATCATTCCTGACTATATGCAGACGGTGGCATCGTTTGTCGATGCCGAAGCCATCCGCGCCGCGCACCTGCGCGTGGTTGTCGATCCCATGGGCGGCGCAGCCCAGGGCTATCTAGCCGACTTGCTGCGTGAGCTTGGCGTTGAGGTGCACGAGATTCACGCCGGGCAGGCGTCTGACCAAGAAGATATCTGCCCCGACCCCGTTGAGCCGTGGGTGGACGCTTGCGAGCGCACGGTTATCGAGGACGGAGCTTGCGCTGGCCTGGTGACCGACGGCGACGCTGACCGTATCGGCGCGGTTGACGAGCGCGGCAGATATATACATCCGCATCAGATCATGGCGCTCGTTTTGGGCGACTTGGTTCAATTTCGTAATTTGAAGGGGCGCGTCGTCGTCAATCTTTCATGCTCGACGCTCGTGCGCCGCATTGCCGATGCGCTTGGCTGCCGCGTGACCGTCAAACCAGTCGGTTTCAAATATATAGCGGCAGAGATGAAGAAGGGCGGCGTCCTCATGGGCGGCGAAGAAGCCGGTGGAATCGGCATCGCCGCGCATATGCCCGAGCGCGATGGAATCCTCGCCTGTCTGATTCTGTGTGAGCTTATGGCAAAGACGGACGCGCCTTTGGGCGTTCTGGTCGACCAACTCGAGGACAGTTTTGGTAAGACGAGTTACGGTCGACGCGATTTGCGCCTTGAGGCCGAAGATGCCGAAACGTTACGAACCCTGCTGCCGGGCGTAAACCCCAAGTCGATTTGTGGCAAGGTGCCGCAAAACGTTAGTCATATGGACGGCTTGCGTCTGTCATTTGAGGATGACACGTGGCTGCTGGTCCGTCCTAGCGGGACCGAACCAGTGGTGCGCGTCTACGCCGAGGGGTTCTCGGTGGAAGAACGTGATGAGTTGCTCGATGCTGGCTGTGCTTTAGCTAGGGGGACGTATCCGCTTTAACCATGAGACTGCCTTATATAAAGAGATGCTCGGCGAGCGGTAGTTAACGGCTGGCAAACGTTAGTCGGATCACAAGATGTGTAGGAAATGTGTACGCCCAGATTCCCGCCCACGGCGCCCCTCCGGTCTGGCAATATATCTCCTTGCCGCGCGGC